>NZ_JBEXGM010000002.1:0-523042 GCF_040607335.1 Streptomyces sp. NPDC005303
GAGGGCGGGGGCCGGGGTCTTCGTTGTGAGGGTGAGGGTGGGGTCCGGGGGGCGGGGGTGGGGGCCCGGAGCCGGCGGTGGGGCAGGTGGGGCCGGGGGCCGGCGGTGGGGCAGGTGGGGCCGGGGGCCGGCGGTGGGGCAGGGGTGGGTGGGTCCTTGAGCCGGGGTTCAAGGACCGGTGGGTATCTGAGCTGGGGGGTCCACGGGCCGGCGGTTCAGGGGCCGGTGGGTCCGGCAGCGGGTGGGTCCGACAGCGACCGGGTCCAGGAGCCGACGGCTCACGAGCCGGTGGGTCCCACAGCGACCGGGTCCACGAGCCGACAGCTCACGAGCCGGCGGGTCCCACAGCGACCGGGTCCACGAGCCGACAGCTCACGAGCCGGCGGGTCCCACAGCGGGTGGGTTCAGGAGCCGGAGGCCAGTAGCTGGTGGGTCCAGGAACCGGTGGGTTTCAGTCCGCCCAGAACTCATTGCTCTTGTCGATGTCCTCGACGCACTCGTCGAGATCGGTGACCTTGTCCCCGACGATCCGGAAGACGATGCATCCGGTGTCGTCCAGGCGCCGCCCCTTCCGCTCGGCCGTGACCCGGCACATCCCGACGGCGTGTCCACGCCCGTCCACGGCGATCCCGAGCATCTCCAGCCGCATCGACCCGCCGGTGGCCTCCCCCAGCCTCTGATACATGTCGATGATCGCGTCCTGCCCCTTGAAGTCCCCCGAGAGGGGATGACTACCGGGCACGTGATGCGTGGCATCCTTCGCGATCAGTTCCCGCAGGGTGTCCATGTCCCCGCGCGTGAACGCCTCGAACCCCTTACGAACGAGCGCTGCGTGCGGATGCTCAGCCATGACGACCGCCACCTCTCCATTGTCCGGCGATGTTCGGCTGACCCCTCCGATTCTCCTCCTGGGGGGTGGGGGGAGCACGTTGAGGAGGGGGTTGAGCCGGGGTGGGCTGAGTTGGTCGGGGGCGGTGTCCGCGGGGGCAGGGGCGGGGCCGATTCACGGGGAGGGGGCATACCGTGACGCGGCGAGGAGTCATGCCGGGGAGAAGTCATGCCGTGGCGCGGGGCCGGTCGGCGTCCGAAGAGGCGCATGTGCAACGCGGCGTATCCGACGAGGCGCGGGACGACGTCCGTAGAGGCGCGAGGCCGCGTCGATGTGCGGCCCCCGCGCGTGGGGGCACTGCCAAAAGGAACACCGCGGGCCAGTTACGGCAATGAGGCCCGCCTTCGACGGCGAGACAGCCCCGGCCAAGCACACCCCACCGGGGCCGGGGGAAGCCCAGTAGCCCGGCCCGGACCAGCGAGGCCCCGCCAGGCCCTCCCCCGCACCGGCGCCCGAACGCCGCCCGGCTAGCCGCGCCCCCGGGACCGGGCCGCCCGAGCGATCGCCACCACGGCCTTCTCCAGGGCGTACTCGGGGTCGTCCCCTCCGCCCTTCACCCCGGCGTCCGCCTCAGCCACAGCCCGCAGCGCGACAGCGACACCGTCCGGCGTCCACCCCCGCATCTGCTGCCGCACCCGATCGATCTTCCACGGCGGCATCCCCAGCTCACGCGCGAGATCAGCGGGCCGCCCGCCCCGAGCCGACGACAGCTTCCCGATCGCCCGCACGCCCTGCGCCAGCGCACTGGTGATCATGACCGGCGCGACCCCCGTCGCCAACGACCACCGCAACGCCTCCAACGCCTCCGCTGCCCGCCCCTCAACGGCCCTGTCGGCGACGGTGAAACTGGAAGCCTCGGCCCGCCCGGTGTAGTACCGCCCGACGACGGCCTCGTCGATCGTCCCCTCGACATCGGCGACCAGCTGGGACACGGCGGACGCCAGCTCCCGCAGATCGCTCCCGATCGCATCGACCAACGCCTGACACGCCTCGGGCGTGGCGGACCGCCCGGTCCCCCGGAACTCCTGCCGCACGAAGGCCAGCCGGTCGGCCGGCTTGGTCATCTTCGGGCAGGCGACCTCGCGCGCCCCGGCCTTCCGCGCGGCGTCGAGCAGCGCCTTGCCCTTCGCTCCCCCGGCGTGCAGCAGTACAAGGGTGATCTCCTCGGCGGGCGCCCCGAGATACGCCTTGACGTCCTTGACGGTGTCGGCGGACAGATCCTGCGCATTGCGCACGACCACGACCTTGCGCTCCGCGAACAACGACGGACTGGTCAACTCGGCGAGGGTCCCCGGCTGCAACTGCTCCGGAGCCAGATCCCGCACATCCGTATCCGCGTCAGCGGCCCGAGCAGCAGCGACCACCTCCTGCACAGCCCGGTCGAGCAGCAGCTCCTCCTGCCCCACAGCAAGGGTCACTGGGGCGAGGAGGTCGTCATGAGCAGTCTTCTTGGCCATCGCGTACAGCATGGCACGGGGCACTGACAGCCTCGTGTCCGCGGGCGCCGGCGAGGCTTCTCACGCAGTTCCCGCGCCCTGAGGCGGGGACGAACAGGCCATCCCGGCAGTGCTGCCCACGCAGCAGCGCCGAACGCCCCTCTCCCCACCTGCGCATCTGCGCGACGGTCGCGGCAACGGTCAGCAGCAGCCGGGGGATCGAAAGCCGGGCGGCCCTCACTCCACCTCAAGCCCCCCGAGCCACAGCATCACGGCTCCTCCCGCCACCCGTCCCACTCCCCCACGAACTCCTCCAGCTCCCCGGGATCCAACCGTCCCCCCGCATCCCGCAGCACCACCAGCCACTGCGCGTCCTCCGCATCGTCTTCCCCTGCCAACGCGTCCCGAACGACCCGCGGCTCCTCATCCACCCCGAACCGCTCCGAAAGCGCCTCCACGACCTCCTCCGCAGCATCCCGATCAGGCAGTACCAGCACATGTCTCACATCGCTCACGGCACCATTTTCCGGATCACCCCTGACGGTCGCGATTTCGCACCGTCGGCACCCTGTCGAGCTCGATACCGAACCTCTCCCGGTACACCCCCAGCACCTCCTCGTCCGTCTCCAACTCCTGTTCCTCCCGCGCCCCGTCGGCAGCCGTCGCCTTGAAGACCCGCCCGCTGAGCGTGATCCGCCCGCCGGCCTCCGTCACCCTCGAACACACCAGGGACCGGGTGAAGTGCGAGGCCGGCGAGGTGCTGTGCCACCAGGCCCCGGCCGCGAAGTCACCCAGAACCCGGGGTCGCACCTCCAGCCGGTACTGGCTCCGGCCGCCCAGGACGACATCCAGATCCGCCGCCTCACCCCCTCCCTGCTTCACCGCACCGTCCCCACCCCGCACCCCCGCCGCGTCGGGCCCCGCCTCGACGATCCGGAAGGTGCCCCCGGGGTCCCCCTGCTCACCCCGCGCCCCGAACGCCAGCGGGTAGTGGCTGTGCGCCCCGAACCCGACATCGGCCAGCCATTCGCCCCCGTCCACCGTCCGCACCCGCAGCGCGAGATGGTCGTACGGGATTCCGAGCCGCCCCTCGTCCCCGTACACCCGGCCCGCGAGCAGCGTGACGTCGAAGCCGAGCGCGGTCAGCAACGCCCCGAACGCCCCGTTCAGTTCGTAACAGAACCCTCCCCTACGGGCACCCACCACCTTCTCCACCAGCCGCTCCTCCTCCAGCACGATCTCCTCGCCGAGGTGGACCGACAGGTTCTCGAACGGAACGGTCTGCAGATGGCGCAGATGCAGCTCGCGCAGGACCTCCACGGTGGGCCACGCCGGGTGCTGGACTCCCAGGCGGCGGAGATATGCGTCAACCTGTGTGGGATTCATGCCTCCAGTCTCGCGCCACCCACAGCTCCCCACGGCCCGCGCCACCACCGCTACCGCCGTCCGCGCCACCCCCACCGGTTCCACCACCCGTCCCGGCGACCGCCAGCGCCCCGTCCCGGTCCGTCCGCAGCACCACCGCGCCCCCGGCCCGCAGCGCGGCGACCGTACCGGGAGCCGGGTGGCCGTAGGTGTTGTCGGCACCGACGGAGATGAGCGCGAGCCGCGGCGCGACCCGGTGTATCAGCTCGGGGTCCTGATAGGCCGAACCATGGTGAGCGACCTTGAGGACGTCCACCCCGGCCAGCCGCGCAGCCGCGGGTGATCTCAACAGCTCCTGCTGGGCCGGGGGTTCGAGGTCCCCGAGCAGGAGGAAGCGCAGCCCGGCCGACCGGACGAGCATCGTGACGCTGGCGTCGTTGGGCCCGTCCGCCGCGACCGCCGCCGGATCCGCCTGCGGCCACAGCACCTCCCAGGCCAAGGTCCCCGTACGCCGTTCCTCCCCGGCCACGGCACGCGTCACCGGAATGCGCCGGGCCGCCGCCTCCCGCCGTACGGACTCGGCCTGGTCCACCGGTTCCTCCAGCCCCGTCGTCTCGATCGCCCCCACCGACCGCCCGCGCAGCACCCCGGCCAGCCCCGCCACGTGGTCGGCGTGGAAGTGGGTCAGCACCACGAGCGGCACCTTGGTGATGCCGAGCGTGCGCAGGCAGCCGTCGACCAGATCCGGGTCGGGTCCGGCGTCCACGACCACGCCCGTCCCCGCACCCGCCGCCAGCACGATCGCGTCGCCCTGGCCCACATCGCACATCGCCAGCCGCCAGCCCGGCGGCGGCCAGCCTGTGATCACCCGGGTCAGCGGTGGCGGCTGCACGACCGCGAGCACGAACACCATCGCGCAGACGGCACACCACCAGGGGTGCTTGAGCAACCGCCGCCCGACGAGCAGAAGGAGGACGGTGACGAGAGCGAGCAGCCCCGCCCCCGTCCAGCTGCCCGGCCAGTCCACTCCCCCACCCGGCAGCGACGCCCCGGTCCGGGCGACATCGGCGATCCACCCGGCGGGCCAACTCGCACACCAGGCCAGCGCCTTGGCAACCGGCATCGCCACGGGCGCCATCGCCAGCGCCCCGAAGCCCAGCACCGTGGCCGGGGCGACCGCGAACTCCACGAGCAGGTTGCACGGCACCGCCACCAGACTCACCCGCGCCGACAACACGGCGACCACCGGCGCGCACACGGCCTGCGCGGCGGCCGCGGCAGCCAACGCCTCCGCCAGCCGCGGCGGTACCCGGCGTCGGCGCAACGCCAGGCTCCAGCGCGGCGCGAGCGTGAGCAGGGCGCCGGTGGCCAGGACGGAGAGCAGGAAACCGTAACTGCGGGCCAGCCACGGGTCGTACAACACCAGCAGCAGTACGGCTGTCGCCAGCGCCGGGATCAGTGATCTGCGGCGTCCGGTCGCGAGGGCGAGCAGTGCGACGGCCCCGCAGGCCGCGGCCCGCAGCACGCTCGGGTCCGGTCGGCAGACCACGACGAATCCCAGCGTGAGCCCACCGCCGAGCAGCGCAGTCACCCGCAGTGACACCCCGAGGCGGGGCGCCAGTCCACGTCGCTCGACGAGTTGGGCCAGGCCGGGCGGTCCGATGAGCAAGGCGAGCAGGATCGTGAGGTTGCTGCCGGAGACGGCGAGCGTGTGCGCGAGGTCGGTCTCCTTGAACGCCTCGTCCAACTCGGGTGTGATCCGCGCGGTGTCCCCGACGACCAGCCCCGGCAGCAGGGCCCGGGCATCCGTCGGCAACCCGTCGGTGGCCTCCCGCAGCCCTGCCCGCAACCGCCCCGCGAACCGCTGTGTCTCCGACGCCTCCCCCACGACCTCGGGTCCTCCCCGGTCCCGTACCCGCAGGACGGCCGCGACTCGGCCGCCCCCGACCGAAGGCGGCGCGGCACGCGCGGTGACCCGCACCCGCGTGGACGGCAGCAACCCGAGCCAGGGCGATCGAGCGGGACCTTCCACCGCAGGCATCGGCCCTGACGTCGCCCCACCGCTCCCAGGGCGGCCAAGGACCCCCGTCTGTGCCCACGGCCCGACCTCCACACGCGCGTCGACGATCAACAGCACCGGCGCCCGCGTCGCCACCACCTTCCCGTCCTCCGTCTCCACCCACCGGACATCGGCGCCGATGACGACGGCGGTCGGGGCCGCGTGGTCCCCCGTGATCCGGGGCCGGGTCAGCCGGGGGTCGGAGGTCACCTGGACCTCGGCGGTCACGGTGGCGTACTGGCGGGCCAGCGCGGGCACCGGTCCCCGCCGCAGATCGGCCCCGTGCAGCCCGGCGGACACGGCGGCCGCCGCGACACAGAGCAGCACAGCGGCGACCGGTACCCGGCCATCTCCGCCGAGGCCCCGCACTGCCCGCCGGCGTCCCGACAGCAACCCGCAGGCGAGGACCAGGCAACCGACCACCCACCCCGTGACCCACGCCGACGACGCGTCCAGGGTCACAGCGGCGGCGCCCCAGGCCGCCAGTGCCGCCGGTACCAGCCGCAGATCCGTAGGCCCTTCCTGGCGCGGGTGCGCATCCCCGAGCCGCTTTTCCGAGGCGGCGTGCACATCGGCCCGTGCCCGCGCCTCGTCCTCATGCCTGCGCCGCGCCTTCGAGCCGTGCCTCATGGCCGTACGAGATTCCGCAGATCGGCGAAGCGGCGGTCGCCGATGCCGTTGACCTCACGCAGCTCGTTCACCGAGCGGAAACCGCCGTGCTGGGTGCGGTAGTCGACGATGTGCTGGGCGAGCACGGGGCCGACGCCGGGCAGGGTGTCGAGCTGGTCCACGGTGGCCGTGTTCAAGGAGACGGGGGCCGCCGTCGTACCGGCCGAACCGCCGGTGACGGGACCGCCCAGGCCCGGCACGGGGGCGGGAGCGGCCGAGCCGCCGACCACCACCTGCTCGCCGTCCACGAGGAACCGTGCGCGGTTGAGCATGTCGGTGTTCGTCCCCGGTCGCACACCACCGGCCGCCTTCAAGGCATCGGCGACCCTGGAACCGGCCGGCAGCCGCTGGATCCCGGGCTCACGGACCTTTCCACTGACGTCCACGACGATCTCGGCCCCGGCCGGTCCCGTCGTACCAGGGACCCCGCCCGAGACAACCGGATCGGGCGGGACCCCTCGCCGCTCACCCGCGCCGCTCTCCCTGAACGGAGCCGCCGCGCGCACCACTTCGGGGGCCTGGACGGACTGAGTCCGGCCGATCCAGAAGTGCTGCAGGGCCAACACCGCGGCCACGACGAGCAGTACCGAGAGCGCGACCACGTTCCGTCGCTCCAGCCCGCACCGTGTCTGCCACCACACAGGCATCCGCTCCCGCAGAGCCAACCCGGCCCGCTCCCGCCAGTCCCCGCTCCCAGAATCGGCATCTCGCCCGACGCCATGCCCGCTGTCGGCGTCTCGCCACTTCCCCTGCGGAGAAACGTCGTCCGGCCGACTCCCCGCTACAGATTGGCGATCAAGCCGGGCCGCCTCTTCCGCAGCACCAGGGCCCCGCCCATCCACTTCCGCAGCCCCAGGGCCCCGCCCATCCACTTCCGCAGCCCAGCCGCTCCGCCAGGCCCGCCCCACAGAACCGCGCCCAAGCCCGGCCCCCTCCGCCACTCCACCGCCCCGCCGATCCCCTTCCGCAGCACCACCACCCAGCCCGGCCCCCTCCACAGAGCCGCGCCCGAGCCCGGCCCCCTCCGCCGAACCAGGATCAGGCCGAGCCCCGGCGACAAACCCACCACCAGGCCGGACCCTCTCCGCAACCCCACCGCCCCTACCGTCCCACCGAGCCCCCTCACCAGAACCACCATCTAGTCGGCGCTCGTCGGCAGCGCCCTCCCCCCAACGCGCCCTCTCCACGAACTCAGCCGCGTCAGCGGCCGAACCGACGTCGTCGGCGACATCGGCGTGCCCTTCCGCCTCCAGGCGCTCCGGACCGGCCGCCGCCGCCTCGTCGTCCACGCCGGAGCGGCCCGGCGGCGGCCCTTTCCCCGAGTCCCGCCGCTCCCCGGCCCGTTCGGCGAAGAGCACCTCCGCCCGCCGTTGGAGTTCGTCCGCGGACGCGGCATGCCGATGGCCGGCCCGCCCCCGGCCGGCGTGCGGTCGGCGGTGTCGTGAGCGTCCGTCGGAATGGGGGCCGCGGCCCGGCCCGCTGGTTGCCGTCGCTGTACGTGAGCGTGATCGAAGTGCCATGCGCCGAGGATCGGACACAGCCGCACTCTCGCGATGATCTTGGTCAATTTCCGGGGATTACCCACCGGTTGTGGAAAACCCCGCCACCCGGACGAGTGACGAACCCACAAACCCAGCCCACCTGCGACCTCGTGCCCCGGTCACCGCGGCGAGACCACGACCCCCAACAGCCCTGGGCCCGTGTGCGCCCCGATCACCGCCCCGACCTCGCTCACGTGCAGGTCGGCAAGTCCGGTCACCCGCGCCCGCAGACGGTCAGCGAGGGCCGCTGCCCGGTCGGGGGCTGAGAGATGGTGGACCGCGATGTCGACCGGCGCGCTGCCGGCCCGGTCCGCGGCGATCTCCTCGAGGCGGGCGATGGCCTTGGACGCCGTGCGCACCTTCTCCAGGGGCTCGATCCGCCCGTCCACGAGTTTCAGCAGGGGCTTGACGGCGAGCGCGGAACCGAGGAGGGCCTGCGCGGCCCCGATCCGGCCGCCGCGGCGCAGATAGTCGAGGGTGTCGACGTAGAAGTAGGCGGACGTGCCCGCGGCCCGCTTCTCCGCGGCTGTGACGGCCTCGTCCACCGTGCCGCCCGTCTCCGCGGCCTCGGCGGCGGCGAGCGCGCAGAACCCGAGGGCCATGGCGATCATCCCGGTGTCGACCACGCGCACCGGCACCGGCGACTCACGCGCCGCCATGACCGCCGCGTCGTAGGTGCCCGAGAGCTCGGCGGACAGATGCAACGACACGATGCCGGTCGCGCCTGTCTCGGCGACCTTGCGGTAGTGCTCGGCGAAGGCCTGGGGACTGGGTCGCGAGGTGGTGACGGAGCGTCGCTTCTGGAGCGCCTGGGCCAGCGACCGGGCCGTGATCTCAGTGCCCTCTTCCAGCGCGCGGTCGCCGAGGACCACGGTCAGGGGTACCGCTGTGATGCCGTGCCGCTCCATCGTCCCCTGCGGCAGGTAGGCCGTTGAATCCGTGACGATCGCGACATGGCGGGACATGAGCTGGAGGTTACCTGCCGTAGCGTCCGGCTGGCAGCCCGGCCCCTGTCACCCGGGGCTGCCGTGTCCGGATCAAGTGGTGCTCTCGGGACGGGGTTTCTTCTGCCAGGGATAGGTGGGGCGAGGGCCCGGAGGGGTGATCGCGGGCCGCGTCGGTTCCTCGGCGGTGCGGGAGCGGGGCGTCTCGGGCCAGGTCTGCTGCTCGGGACTGGCGTCGGCGGCGGGAGCCTCGGGCCACGGGGGCGGTGTCACGGTGGACTCGGTCTTCGTCCAGTGCCGCAGGGCGCCCGACTCGACGTCGATCTGCGCGCTCAGTGTGTCCAGGTCGTCGTCGGCGAAGCGGCGGGCGCGGTCGCGTGCCGCCCAGCGCAGGGAGTCCGCCGACTGTGTGATGCGCTCGGTGCGCTCCCGCAGGCCCGGCAGGCGCTCGGCGAGTGTCGCCCGGTCGGGCTCGGACTCCAGTCGCCTCAGTTCGCCGTCCAGCTCGTGGCCGTGCGCGCTGAGCCGCTGGAAGAGGCCAAGGGACTCCTTGAGGGATTCGTCCTCGGCCGCGCCCGCGTGCAGCGCGTCCTGGGTGGCCCGCATCGAGGTGCGCAGCTTCAGCCTCAGCTGGGCCAGTTCGCCCGCCGGGCCGAGCTGGGCGAAGGACTTGGCGCGCAGGGTGTGGTCCTCGACCGTGCGCCGGGCCTGGGTGATGGTGCGGTCCACTCCGCGTTTGGCGGCGCCGACCACCTTCACCGTGGCGTAGGCGCCGAGCGCCACGAAGAGCACGAAAAGCAGGGCCACGATCGCGATCACTGCTTCCACAACGCTCCTCCTCCGACCGGCACGGCACTGCCCGCGCCGCTCTTCAACGGTAAACGCAACAGGCAGGCCCGGAGTTCCGGAGGAACCCCGAACCTGCCCGCACGCAACCCCTAGGGGCCCGAGACGAAACCCGGCGCACGGCGCCGGACAGGCACTACGCCGGAACGATGTTCACCAGCTTCGGCGCCCGCACGATCACCTTGCGGATCCCCGCCCCGTCCAGCGCCGCCACGACCTTCTCGTCGGCCAGCGCGACCTTCTCCAGCTCGTCGTCGGAGATGGCGGGCGAGACCTCCAGGCGGGCCTTGACCTTGCCCTTGACCTGGACCACGCAGGTCACGGTCTCGTCCACGACGTACTGCGGGTCGGCGACCGGGAAGTCCTGGTGGACGACCGAGTCGGTGTGGCCCAGCTTGCGCCACAGCTCCTCGGCGATGTGCGGGGCCAGCGGCGTGATCAGCAGCACCAGCGCCTCGGCGACGGGACGCGCGACCGCGCCGCCCGCCTTGGTCAGGTGGTTGTTCAGCTCCGTGACCTTGGCGATGGCCGTGTTGAAGCGCAGGCCCTCCAGGTCCTGGCGGACCCCGTCGATCGCCTTGTGCAGGGCACGCAGTGTGGCCTCGTCGGGCTCGGCGTCGACGACGGTCACCTCTCCGGTGGCCTCGTCGACGATGTTGCGCCACAGCCGCTGCAGCAGGCGGTACTGGCCCACCACCGCGCGCGTGTCCCAGGGACGCGAGACGTCCAGCGGGCCCATCGCCATCTCGTACAGGCGCAGGGTGTCGGCGCCGTACTCCTCGCAGATCGCCTCGGGAGTGACGGCGTTCTTCAGGGACTTGCCCATCTTGCCCAGCTCGCGCTTGACGGGCTCACCCGCGTGGAAGAACTGGCCGTCGCGCTCCTCGATCTCCGTAGCCGGCACCGGGAAGCCACGGCTGTCCCGGTAGACGAAGGCCTGGATCATGCCCTGGTTGAACAGCTTGTGGAACGGCTCGGGCGACGAGATGTGCCCCAGGTCGAACAGAACCTTGGACCAGAAGCGCGCGTACAGCAGGTGCAGCACGGCGTGCTCGGCGCCGCCCACGTACA
Organism: Streptomyces sp. NPDC005303; assembly: GCF_040607335.1. NCBI lineage: Bacteria > Bacillati > Actinomycetota > Actinomycetes > Kitasatosporales > Streptomycetaceae > Streptomyces > Streptomyces sp. NPDC005303. Next base: position 10,821 of record NZ_JBEXGM010000002.1, read on the forward strand.
GGTCGACACCGCCGTGCGGCTGCCCCGCGCGCGGGCCCATCCAGTACTGCTCGATCTCGGGGTCGACCAGCTTCTCACTGTTGTGCGGGTCCAGGTAGCGCAGTTCGTACCAGCAGGAACCGGCCCAGTTGGGCATGGTGTTGGTCTCGCGGCGGTACGGGCGGGGGCCCCGGCCGTCGCCCAGGTCCAGGGTGACATTGACCCAGTCCTCGTTGCGGGACAGGGGCGTCTCGGGCTCGGTGTTCGCGTCGTCCGGGTCGAAGGTGCGCGGCGAGTAGTCCTCGACCTCGGGCAGCTCCAGCGGCAGCATCGACTCGGGCAGGGAGTGGGCGATGCCGTCCTCGTCGTAGACGATCGGAAAAGGCTCGCCCCAGTAGCGCTGACGGCTGAACAGCCAGTCACGCAGCCGGAAGTTGACGGTGCCCTCGCCGATGCCCTTCTGCTGCAGCCACTCGGTGATGCGCGCCTTGGCCTCGGCGACACCCAGGCCGTCCAGGGAGATGTCCTCGCCGTGCGAGTTCACGATCTTGGCGTCGTACGAGGCGAAGGCGTCGTCCCACGTCGAGGCGTCCGTGCCCCGGCCGTCGCTCGGCTCGACCACGCAGCGGATCGGCAGCTCGAAGGCGCGCGCGAAGGCGAAGTCACGGGTGTCGTGCGCCGGTACGGCCATGATCGCGCCGGTGCCGTAGCCCATCAGGACGTAGTCGGCGATGAAGACGGGGATCTGCTCGCCGTTGACCGGGTTGGTCGCGAACGCGCCGGTGAAGACGCCGGTCTTGTCCTTGGCCTCGGCCTGGCGCTCGACGTCCGACTTGGAGGCGGCCTGAGCGCGGTAGGCGGCGACGGCCTCGGCGGGAGTGGCGTGACCGCCGGTCCACACGTCGTGGGTGCCCTCGGGCCAGGCGACCGGGGTGAACTTCTCGACCAGCGGGTGTTCGGGGGCCAGCACCATGTAGGTCGCGCCGAACAGGGTGTCCTGGCGCGTGGTGAAGACGGTGATGGCCTCGCCGTCGATCGGGAAGTCGACGCGGGCGCCCTCGGAACGGCCGATCCAGTTGCGCTGCTGCAGCTTGATGGCCTCGGGCCAGTCCAGTTCGTTCAGGTCGTCCAGCAGACGGTCGGCGTACGCGGTGATCCGCATGTTCCACTGGCGCAGCTTGGCCTTGAAGACCGGGAAGTTGCCGCGCTCGGAGCGGCCGTCGGCGGTGACCTCCTCGTTGGCCAGCACGGTGCCCAGGCCCGGGCACCAGTTGACCGGCGCGTCGGAGGCGTACGCCAGGCGGTACCCGCCCAGGACGTCGGCACGCTCGGCGGCGGACAGCGCGTTCCAGGAGCGGCCGCCGGGAACCGGGCGCTCACCGGACTCGAACGCGGCGACCAGCTCGGAGATGGGGCGGGCCTTCTTCGCCTGGTCGTCGTACCAGGAGTTGAAGATCTGCAGGAAGATCCACTGGGTCCACTTGTAGTAGTCCGGGTCGATCGTGGCGAACGACCGGCGCTTGTCGTGGCCCAGGCCCAGCCGGCGCAGCTGGGACTTCATGTTGTTGATCGCGGCCTCGGTGGTGATCCGCGGGTGCTCGCCGGTCTGCACGGCGTGCTGCTCGGCGGGCAGGCCGAAGGCGTCGAAGCCCAGGGTGTGCAGGACGTTGTGACCGGTCATCCGCTGGAAGCGGGCGAAGACGTCGGTGGCGATGTAGCCCAGCGGGTGACCGACGTGCAGACCCGCACCGGAGGGGTACGGGAACATGTCCATGATGAACTTCTTGGGCTTGGCGACCAGCTCCGGGTCGCCGGCCAGGTCACCCTTGGGGTTCGGGGCGGCGTAGGTGCCGTCGGCGTCCCAGATGTCCTGCCAGCGTGCCTCGATCTCGGCCGCGACGGCGGCCGTGTAGCGGTGCGGCGCGGCCACCTCGGCGGGGGCAGCGGGGTTCGTCTCGCTCATGGTCCTCAAAGCTCCATCGATCGTCTCTGCCAGCGGCTGTGTCGTCCGGAAACGAAAAATCCCCTCGCACAGGAGGGGACGCCGCGCCGATTCCGACCACGTCTTCACCGGTGGTCGGGACTGATCAGCGCGGCTCGCTAAGCAGAAGGCGTACGGCACGCATGGCGTCAGAGTACCGCAGCCGTTGAGCAAGCCGCGACGAGCTTACGTATGCCTCTTTGGCACCGGGTGCCGCACTCGCCGCCGCAGTCGAGCGCACCGTCCGATCCGACAGGAACTGAACCAAGGTCAATGATTACTTCGCGTAACAGCTCCTAAGGGGCATCGCAACAGCCCCACGGCCGTTTGATAACAACGCAATAACTCAAACGCCGTACCCATCGGTATGGCGCCACTTAGAGTGCGGCAGCGGGACCGCCTTCCCGAACCGCTCGGAGTTGCCCCCATGAACCCTCGTAGTAGCAACAACACGCTCCCCAGGACGGGCCGGTCGGCCTACGGGGTGGCGACGGCCGTCTTCCTGCTGGCCATCCCTCTGGTCGTGGTGTACGGAGGTGTCTGGCTCCAGGACTTCCTCAACTTCGGGGCGGGCGTGGTGACGCTTGTCCTCCTCACCTGCTCCGTGATCTGGGGGCTGGTCGCGCAGGACCGACTGATCCTCAACACCCGGCAGCGGATCGTCGCCCAGGGTGTGCACCGGATCACCGCGGTGGGCTCGATCGCGTTCCTTCTCCTGCACATCGGAATCAAACTCACCCTCGACCACACGACGTGGATCGCCGCGTTCATCCCGTTCGGGCTCGGGTTCAGCAGCAGCGGAGGCCTCATAGGCCTCGGCACCCTGGCCGGCCAGCTCATGATCTTCGTCGGCATCACCGGCGCCCTGCGCAACCGGTTCGCGTCCCCGGCCCCGGTTGCCGCCCGCTGGCGGGCGATGCACATGCTGGCCTACCCGGCCTGGTGCGCCGGCCTGGTCCACGGCCTGTACGCGGGACGCGCGGTGAAGGCCCCGATCTTCACGTACATGTACGCGCTCTGCGTCCTCGGCGTCATAGCGGCCCTCGCCCTGCGCGCGGCACCGCGCCCGTTCAAGCGCAAGGTCACCGACCGGGTCGCCATGCTGCTCGGTGCCGAGGAGCGCCCAGGCCGCGAGGAGCTGGAGGCCAGCCGGGCCAGGAGGTCCGCGGAGAGCGCCGCCCCGGGCCGCGAGAGCCGCAGGGCACCCGAGTCCGCCGGTCGGCGCTCGGAGTCCGCCCTTCCCGGCTACGAGGGCCTGACGCAGACCGGATCCATACCCGCCTACCAGGCTCCCCCGGCCCCGGAACCCGCGGGCAGCGGGTTCGCCGCCGCCTATCGCGCCATGTCACCAGGGGCGCAGCAGCCCTTCGACACCGGCCAGACCGCGCGCATGGACATGCCGATGGACATGCAGGCCGCGACCGACCCCATCGCGCGCATGGACAGCGGCAGCACCTCCGGCAGCTGGCCGATCCCGTCCCCGCCGCCGGTCGGCGAGGCACCCGCCTCCGTCTACGACCCGCTCCAGGACACGGGGTACAACATCCCGACCTATGGCGGTAATTCGGGCACGGCCAGCTATCTCGCAGGTGATGTACGCGACACCGGTGAGTCGAACACCATGTACGGCACGTACAACCCGAACGACACGTACAACAGCGGTCCCGCCACTGATCCAACGCCCGGTCAGTCGTACGACTTCGACTCACCGGGTCCGGGCGAACCTTGGAACACGCCTTCCGGAGGCTATAGGTGAACGAGGCCCTGCCCGACGTACCAGAAGTCCGCGTGGTCGGTCTTCCCCAACTCACGTCGGGCTTCGACCTTGTCGAACGACTTGACCTGCCCATGCACCTGAAGGTGCATGGGCCGCTCGAACCCATGGGCGGCGAACAGCTCGCGAAGCTGTCCGAAGCCATCAACCTGAAGGGGCGCGGCGGTGCCGGCTTCCCCTTCCACAAGAAGCTGCGCTCGGTCGCCGAAGCCGCGATCAAGCGCGGTGTCCGGCCGGTCGTCGTCGTCAACGGCAGTGAGGACGAACCCGCCTGCCGCAAGGACACGGTGCTCATCAACCGTGCCCCGCACCTCATCCTGGACGGCGCCCTCCTGGCCGCCGAGGCCCTGGGTGCCCGCACGCTCGTGGTGGGGGTCACCCGGGAGTCCACCCAGCGCTCCATGGAGGCCGCCCTCGCCGAGCGCGGTCTCAGCAACGGCCGCAGATCGGCTCTACGCGCACGCGTGCAGCGCAATCCCGTCCGTATGGTCACCGGAGCGGCGGCCTCGCTGATCCGTTCCATCGACGGCGGCCCGGCCATCCCGCCCGGCCGCAAGGTCAGCGCCTCGCAGAACGGCGTCGGCGGCGCGCCCACCCTCCTGTCCAACGCCGAGACTTTCGCCCAGTTGGCGATCGCCGCGCGCATCGGTCCGGAGCGCTACGGCAACACCGGGCTGTACGACGAGCCGGGCACCGTCCTGCTCACGGTCTCCGGCGCCGTCGCGCGCCCCATGGTGATCGAGGTGCCCACCGGCGTACCGCTGCGCTACGTCCTGCAGTTGGCCGGCGCCCCGCCGGTCCCGCAGGGCGTGCTGACCGGCGGCTATCACGGCAAGTGGATCGACGCGGCGACGGTCAACGAGGCGATCGTCTCCCGCAACTCCCTGGACGCCGTGGGCGGGGCGCTCGGGGCCGGCGCGATTCTGCCGATCACTCAGGAGACCTGCCCGCTGGGCGAGTCGCTGCGGGTGGCGCAGTGGCTGGCCGAGGAGAGCGCGGGCCAGTGCGGCCCCTGTTACCTCGGTCTGCCGGCCGCAGCGCGGGGTATGGAGGACATCCTCAACGGCGGCGGTCCGGCCGCTCTGGAAGCGCTCAAGCAGGTCGCCAAGAACGTGAAGCGGCGCGGCGCGTGCTCGCACCCGGACGGCTCCGCGATGTTCCTGGAGTCGACCATCAAGGCGTTCACGGACGACCTGGCCGCCCATGTCCTCGGCAACGGCTGCGGGCGGCCCGTGGAAGGCGTGCTGCCGCTCTTCGAGGGCGGCAGGATGCCCACGGGCATCGCGGGCGGCGGCGAGGCCGAGGAGAACGGTCCAAGCCGTCAGAAGATCTACGTCGACTGGACGCTCTGCCGGGGCCACGGCCTGTGCGCCGACATCCTCCCCGAGGTCTTCGAACTCGGCGCCGACGGCTTCCCGACCGTCGCCCAGGCCCAGGTACCGCGCTACGCCGAGGCGAAAGCTCTACGCGCGGTGCGTCGCTGCCCCGCACTCGCCCTGCGCCTGGAGGAGGAGAGCCCGCGCGACAAGGGCCCCACCCGCAACCTGCCGGTCCTCTCCCAGGGCCGCGGGAGGCGTGCACTGGGTCGCTGAGCCGGCATCACGAAGGGGGCCGCCCGGGATCGGGTGGCCCCCTTCGTCGTATACGGAACAACTCCCCTTGGAAACGCAACAATCCCGCCGGATCGAATGATCTGGCGGGATCTCTGTGGAGCTAAGGAGATTTGAACTCCTGACCCCCTGCATGCCATGCAGGTGCTCTACCAACTGAGCTATAGCCCCGTGCTGCGTTCCGCCCGGTTTCCCTGGCGGCGACGCCAACATTACACGGTCCACCGGGTGGAACACCAAATCGTTTCCCTGCGGGCAGCGGGGACGACGTCAAGCGGTCACGAACGAGTAGAACCGCTTCAGCGTGCAGTGTTCTTCGAGGAGACGGCCGTAGATCGGCTCGCCCTCCAGTTCGCGGTACGTCTCGATGGGGTCGCCTTTTATGATCAGCGCCCGCGCGCACTCCTCGCACCAGTACTGGTAGTCGGGGTTGACCGGCTCCATGTCCCGCACGATCGGCGTCCCGCTGCCGCACCAGTCGCATTTTCGCCTGTGTGCACCCATCGATCAGCTCCAGCTGTGGCCGCAGGCCGTGCACACGTAGGAGATCCCGCCGTTGTCGCCGAGAACTTGGGCGACGTGGACGGAACCGCAGGAAGGGCAGATGAGGCGGACCGTCGTGTCCCTTGTCGACGCCGCTTCGCGGAGGTGGCCGACCTCCGCGAGGATGCTCGCAGGCATCACTACTCCCTCCCGTCGGGCCGCGCCCCCTTCCGGCCGTTTGATTCTGCCACGGCCGGACCAATACGGTCAGCGACGCCTGAGTACCAGTCCGGACACGGCGCCCACCGCGGCGGTCCCGGCCAGCGCGAACATGCATGTCCAGAGCGCCTCCGCAGAGGTATACGCCTCAGAGGGGCCGAGTGACTCAAGTCGGTTCAAGAACAGTGTGCCGAAGCCCGCGACGCCGACCAACTGGCCGAGCTGGGTGACCGTGGCGAGCAGACCGCTGGCGTCCGCCGCGTACCGGGGCGGCACGGTGGCCAGGGCCCCGGTGAGCGTCGGGCTGAACGCGAGGGCGAGCCCGACACCCACGCCCCCGTACGCGGCGTACAGCGCGCCGCCGCCCTCGCCGCCGTCCTTCAGCGCCAGACCCACGCCCAGCGCGCCCAGCGCGGTGATCAGGAACCCGGCGGGCGTCAGCATCCGTTGCCAGGACGCGGGCCAGTGGCGCCAGGTCAGTCCGACGATGCCGAAGACCACCGCGGTCGGCGCGAAGGAGAGCCCGGCCCGCAGCGGGCTGAAGCCGAGGCCGCCCTGGACGTGCAGGGTGAGCGCGAAGAGGAAGCCGCCGTTGACGGCCATGACCGCCATGATCCGGAAGACGGCGAGCCCCATGCCGGGATGGCGCAGCACGCCCGGTGGGATCAGCGGGGCACCGCCGCGCCCGGCGAGCCGGGACTCGTAGCCGCAGAAGACGGCGAACAGGAGCACGGCGGTGGCCATGGACAGCCAGGACCACAGCGGCCAGTCCTCCTCCTGCCCGAGCACGAGCGGCACCGTGCACAGCGAGACGGCGACACCGAGCAGCACCAGGCCTGGCAGGTCGAGGCCGCGCGCCCGGTCCCGGGGCGTCGGGCCGTCCCCGGGCAGCAGGACCCGGGCGCCCACGGCCAGCAGGACGAGGCCCACCGGCACGTTCACGAGGAAGACCGGCCGCCAGCTCGTGCCGAACAGGTCGGCACTGACCAGGACTCCCCCGACGACCTGCCCGGCGGCGGCGCCGACCGCGATGACCGCCGAGTACACGCCGAGCGCCTTCATCCGGGCCTCACCGGTGAAGTTGCGCTGGATCAGGCTGAGCACCTGCGGGATCATCACCGCCGAACCGGCGCCCTGCACCAGCCGGAAGACGATCAGCTCGGTGGCGCCCTGTACCAGACCGCAGGCGAGCGAGGCCGCCGTGAACAGGGCGAGCCCGGCGAGGTGGACCCGGCCGTGCCCGAACCGTTCACCGAGCCGGGCGCCGGTGATCAGCAGCACCGAGTACGTGATGGCGTATCCGGCGACAACCAGCTGGAGTTGGGCGCCCGAGGCGTGCAGTTCGGTGCCGATCGTGGGGGCCGCGACGTTCACGATGAACACGTCGAGCAGCGCCATGAACTGGGCGGCGAGCACGAGCGCGAGCAGCGGACGGGGCCGGTTGTCAGTGGCGGGTGCTTCACTTCTGGCAGGTGGGGAAACGGACGCGGGATTCGGTCCCGTCCGGGGCGTTGTCGTCATGCCGTCGAGCCTGAGGACATCCCGGTACGGGTGCCGAGAGCCCGCCGATGCTGGTACTGCCGGCACCTGGCAAGCGCCGGGTGCGGCACCGAGGATGGTCGTGACGAGGGGGACGTGACGATGAGGACGACACAGCGACGACGGCCCGAGCTGGCCACGTTCCTGCGCAGCAGGCGGGCCCGGGTGACCCCGGCCGACGTGGGCATGCCGCCGGGCTTCAGGCGCCGCACTCCGGGACTGCGCCGCGAGGAGGTCGCCCAGCTCTCCGGCGTCGGTGTGACCTGGTACACATGGCTGGAGCAGGGTCGGCCGATCAACGCGTCCGCGCAGGTCCTGGACGCCGTGGCCCGCACACTGCGGCTCGACCCGCCGGAGCGGGAGCATCTGTACCGACTGGCCGAGGTGCCCTTCGACCCGGTTCCGCAGGAGCCTACCGACTCGGTGGGGCCGGAGGTGCAGGGCATCATCGACGCCCTCGCCCCGCTCCCGGCGGTCGTCTACAACTCGCGCTACGACATCCTGGCCACGAATGCGGGCTACCGCGACCTGTTCCTGATACCGGAGATCGTCGGCATCGGGGTGGCGAACGCGCTGTGGACGCTGTTCACGGTGTCCGACGAGGCCTGCCCGTTGCTGCACCGGGAGCGCGAGCTGCCGGTGATGGTGGCGACTCTGCGGTCCACGTACGGCAGACATGTGGGCGAACCGGGCTGGGAGAAGTTCATACGCGGGCTGTCGGCGGCCAGCCCGTACTTCGCCGAGCTGTGGGCGAGCGGCGAGGTGGTCCCGCCGGGACCGCGGGTGAAGACATTCCGTCACCGGGCCGTGGGCGAACTGCGGATGACCTCCCAGTCGCTGTCGATCGACGGGATGCCCGAGTGCCGGATCGTGGTCTACACACCGGAGGACGAGGAGACACGGGAGAAAACGGCCCGCCTGCGGGAGCACACGGAACGAGAGCACACAGAGCGGGAGCACACAGAAAATCCCGCCTCCTGAAGGAGACGGGATCCTCATCAATCGATCTTTGACAACTCAACAGAGTGTCGATCTGTGGAGCTAAGGAGAATTGAACTCCTGACCTCCTGCATGCCATGCAGGCGCTCTACCAACTGAGCTATAGCCCCTTGCGTTCTTCCCGCTCGGCGGGCGAACAAGAAGAACTTTAGCCTGCGACCTGCCGGAAAGTGAAATCCGGTCCCGAGCCCTCAGTCGTCGTCGCCGAGCACCGGCTCGGGAAGGGTTCCGGCGTTGTGCTCCAGGAGGCGCCAGCCCCGCGCGCCCTGCCCGAGGACGGACCAGCAGCAGTTGGAGAGGCCGCCGAGGCTCTCCCAGTGCCGGGCGTCCAGGCCGAGCAGCCGGCCGATGGTGGTGCGGATCGTGCCGCCGTGGCTGACCACGACGAGCGTGCCGTCCTCGGGGAGCTTCTCGGCGTGCCGCAGCACGACGGGGGCGGCGCGGTCGGCCACCTCGCTCTCCAGTTCACCGCCGCCGCGGCGGACCGGCTCGCCACGCTTCCACGCGGCGTACTCCTCGCCGTGCCGGGCGATGATCTCCTCGTGCGTCAGCCCCTGCCAGACGCCCGCGTAGGTCTCCCGCAGGCCCTCGTCGTGGGCCACGTCCAGGCCGGTGAGCGCGGCGAGCTCGGCGGCGGTGTTCGCGGCCCGCTGGAGGTCGGAGGCGACGATCGCGTCGGGCTGGAGGGAGGCCAGCAGCCGGGCTGCGCGGCGGGCCTGGCCGACACCGGTCTCGGTGAGCTCGACGTCGGTGGTGCCCTGGAAGCGGCGCTCCACGTTCCAGGAGGTCTGGCCGTGCCGCCACAGGATGATGCGGCGGCCCCGGCCCTTGCGGTCGGCGGGAGCGGTCACCGCGGCTCCCCGAACTCGGCGTCGTCCTCCTCGGCCCGGAGCTTGGCGTGCTCCTCCCCCTTGCCGCGGGTCGCCTTGGCGTCGGCCGGGAGCTCCAGCTCGGGGCAGTCCTTCCACAGCCGCTCCAGGGCGTAGAAGACCCGCTCCTCGCTGTGCTGGACATGGACGACGATGTCCACGTAGTCGAGCAGGACCCAGCGGGCCTCGCGGTCGCCCTCGCGGCGCACCGGCTTGGCGCCGAGCTCCTTCGAGAGCCGCTCCTCGATCTCGTCGACGATGGACTTGACCTGGCGGTCGTTGGGCGCGGAGGCCAGCAGGAAGGCGTCGGTGATCGAGAGGACGTCGCTGACGTCGTAGGCGATCACGTCATGGGCGAGCTTGTCGGCGGCCGCCTGCGCGGCGGTGTTGACGAGCTCGAGGGAACGGTCAGTGGCGGTCACTACAAGGCTTTCGGTCGGCGGGCACTTGACACCAAGGGTCTCACGGACCGTGGACGGCACCCCACGTGATGGCGGAGATCACGCGGGGTGCCGCTGCGGGCCCGGAGCCGGGGCTAGGACGAGGAGTCCGGCTTGTAGTCCTGGCCGAGGACGACGGAGACGTTCGCGCTGGAGGAGATCGTGCCCTTGCTGACGGCGCCGGTGGGCAGGCCCAGGGTCTTGGCGACCTCGGTGGCGTTCGCCTTGTCGGCGGGGTCGGCGTAGACGACCTTGGAGGTGGCCTGGGACGAGCCGGGTGTGCCGCCGTCGATGAAGGTGAAGCCGCCGTTGAGGAGGACGACGCGGGCCTTCTCGGTGTTGTCCTTGGTGCCGGTGGCGTTCTGGACCGAGACGCTCACCGCCGCGTCCTTGTCGGGGCTCTTCGCCTTGCCGCCGAGGACGTCCTTGACCACGCTAGCGCCGGTCGCCGCGCTCAGGGTGCCGTCCTGCTGGACGGGCAGCAGCGCGGTCTTGTAGTCGCCGCTCTTGGCGAGGTCGGCGAGCTTGGCGAGGAAGGTGCCGAGGTCCTTGTCCGTCAGGGACGGGTCGAGGATCTGGGCCAGCGTCTGCACGGTGGTGGTCGCGGCCGTCGGGTCGGAGGAGAGCTTGCGCAGTACGCCCTGCAGGACCTGGCCGAACCGCTCCAGCTGAGCGTTCTGGGCCTCGCCGGAGGCCCGGTAGGTGGCGTAGGCGACGGCCATCTTGCCGCTGAGGGTCTGGTCCTTCCCCTTGGCGACCAGGGGTGCCTGGCCCTTCTTCTTGGCGCCCGGGTCGGGCACCGCGGCGTTGGTGTCCACGTCGATGTTCCCGACGAGGTCGACCAGGTTCTGCAGATAGGGGGTGTCCAGCCGCCAGGTGCCCTCGATGTCGGTGCCCAGGACGGTGTCGAGGGAGTCGACGGTCCCCGAGGAGCCGTCGTCGTCGACCGACTTGGCGAGGGTCGTCGTGGAGCCGTCGTCGGCCGTCAGGTTGAGGGAGTTGGGGATCAGGACGGTGGTGCCCTGCTTGATGGTGGTGTTGTCGACGAGCAGCGCCGTGGAGGTGCCGCCCTTGGTGGTGTTGTGCAGATGGACGACGATCACGTCGCGGTTCTGGGCGCTCGCCGCGATCGTGGGGCCCTTCTTGGTCTCCGAGTCCGACAGACCGGGCAACTTCCCGGCGTACCAGAGGTAGCCGACGCCACCCACCGCGACCAGGGCGAGGACGACGACCAGGGCGACGAGCCGACTGCGGGCGCGGCGCTTGGCCTCCTCGCGGCGCTCGGTGCGGTTCTCGGTGAAGTTGAGCCAGTCGATGACGTCCTCGGAGTCACCGTCGGGCTCCTCGACGAACGCGAACTGCGCGGTGTGGTACTGCCGTTCGTCCCCGTCGGCGGTCTCCGCACCGGCACGCCCCGCGCCGGGACGACCCGCGCCGGCAGGATCCTCGTGGACCGCACCGCGGTAGCCCTGGCCGGTTTGAGAGCCCGCGGGCTGCCCCTGCCCGGCCTGTGTCCCCCCGACCGGTCCGCCCTGCTGCGGGATGTAGGCGGTCTGCTCGGTGACACGGGGCTGCCGACCGCTCGCGGCGGCCCGGCCGTAGGGGTCGTACGGCGTCGCCGAACCGCCCCCTTGCGCGCCCCCGTCGGCGTAGGGGTCGTAGGGCGGCACGGGCGCCTGCTGGCTGGTGTCGCCGCCGTAGGGGTCGTAGGGCGGCACCGGGTTCTGGGTGCCCGTGTCGTACGGCGCGGCCTGCCCGCCGCCCGTGGCGTACGGGTCGTAGCCGTAGCCCTGCTGGGCGTAGGGGTCGTACTGCTGCTGCGGGGCCTGTTGTGGCGGGACCTGCTGGTACACCGGCCGGCCGTACTCGTCGTAGCCGACGAGCGCGTACTGGTTCTCCTGGTCGTCGCCGTAGCCCGCGTCGTATCGGTCGTTCACCGGTGCCCCTCTCGGCTCACTCGCCGCGGTACAGCTCGCGCTTGTCGATGTAACGCACGACTCCGTCGGGCACCAGGTACCAGACGGGGTCGCCCTTGGCGACTCTCGCCCGGCAGTCGGTGGAGGAGATGGCGAGGGCCGGGACCTCGACGAGCGAGACGCCGCCCTCGGGGAGCCCTGGGTCGGCCAGGGTGTGGCCGGGCCGGGTGACTCCGATGAAGTGCGCCAGGGCGAACAGTTCCTCCGCGTCCCGCCAGGTGAGGATCTGGCCGAGGGCGTCGGCGCCCGTGATGAAGAAGAGGTCGGTGTCGGGGTTGAGGGCCTTGAGGTCGCGCAGGGTGTCCGTGGTGTAGGTCGCGCCACCGCGGTCGATGTCGATGCGGCTGACCGAGAACTGCGGGTTCTCGGCGGTGGCGATGACCGTCATCAGATAGCGGTCCTCGGCCGGGGACACCATGCGGTGGGTCTTCTGCCACGGCTGACCCGTCGGCACGAACACCACCTCGTCCAGGTGGAACTGCGCGGCGACCTCGCTGGCCGCCACGAGGTGCCCGTGGTGGATCGGGTCGAACGTTCCGCCCATGACGCCCAGACGGCGTTTGCCGGGACTCGACGGGATGTTCCCCGGGCCGGTAGGCATGTCCTGCTCTCCCATGCGTGCAGACCCTACCGGCCCGACCTGAGGACCCCGGCCGGCGGTGGCCCGGAGTGCCCCGCTTTGGGCACCCGGCGCCTCAGCGGTCGCGGTTGAAACGGGTGGTGATCCACAGCAGGAGCAGCAGGATGATGAAGGCGCCGCCGCCGGTCACCAGGGGGTTGAGGCTCTCGTGGTTGCCGCCGTGCTCCTCGCCCTCTGCGGCGAGGGTGACCAACTGGGCAGCGGTGCTGTGGAAGCTCATCTTCGGCAGACCTATCCGATGAGGGTCCCCCCGCTCGAGCGCGGCCGAGAGTGGGGGAGGGCGGGATAAAGATGTCGGCTCATGGTAAGCGGGCGCCACGGCGGCGATCACGCCGACTCCTCCATTGGATGCCGCCCTCGGACGTCGGGGAACCTTCGCCCTCCCTCAGTCGTCCTTCCGCTTGTACCCCCGCAGCAGGAACCACGCGGTGAACGCACAGCCCACGAACATCACGATCAGTACGACCCTGAGCAGATTGCCGGACCCTTGCTGCTCGGCGGCGCTCGCGGCCTCGGTGAGCCAGGCGGCCCGGGTGTGCTCCATGACGTGGACTCCTTCGCTGTACTGCCCGTCCACGCTATCTCCGCCTAGTCTGGGGTCTGCTTCGGGGGCGCAAAGGGCCGCACAAGGGTCCGCAAAGGATCTCGGAGGCCGAAGGGGCCGACGAGGCACAGCCAAAGACGCACATGGGGGAAGACATGTCCGACGACGGCCATCAGAACAACGGACACGAGAACGTGCCGAGCAGGCAGCGCAGGCGGTTCCCGGGAATCTCCTCACGTGCGTACGAGCACCCCGCCGACCGCTCCGCCCTGGTGGCGCTGCGCAAGCTGAGCGGTTTCGACACGGTGTTCAAGGCGCTCAGCGGCCTGCTCCCGGAGCGGAGCCTGCGGCTGCTGTTCCTGTCCGACTCGGTGCGCGTGTCCGACCAGCAGTTCGCATACCTCAACGACATGCTGCGGGACGCGTGCTACATCCTGGACCTGGAGAAGGTCCCGCCGATGTACGTCAACCAGGACCCGCAGCCGAACGCGATGTGCATCGGCCTGGACGAGCCCATCATCGTCGTCACCACGGGTCTGGTCGACCTGCTCGACGAGGAGGAGATGCGGGCGGTCGTCGGCCACGAGGTGGGCCACGCCCTCTCCGGCCACTCGGTCTACCGGACCATCCTGCTGTTCCTGACCAGCCTCGCCCTCAGGGTGGCGTGGATCCCGCTGGGCAACATCGCGATCATGGCGATCGTGACCGCGCTGCGCGAGTGGTTCCGCAAGTCGGAGCTGTCGGCGGACCGGGCGGGTCTCCTGGTCGGCCAGGACCTGAAGGCCTCGATGCGGGGCCTGATGAAGCTGGCCGGCGGTCACCATCTGCACGAGATGAACGTGGACGCGTTCCTGAAGCAGGCCGAGGAGTACGAGGCCGGTGGTGACCTGCGCGACTCCGTGCTGAAGATCCTGAACGTGCTGCCGCGCTCCCACCCGTTCACCACCGTGCGGGCGGCCGAGCTGAAGAAGTGGGCCGAGTCCCGCGACCACCAGCGGATCATGGACGGCCACTACCCGCGCCGCACGGAGGACAAGGACACCTCGGTCACGGACTCCTTCCGTGAGTCGGCGGCGAGCTACGCGACCAACGTCAAGAGTTCCAAGGACCCCCTGATGAAGCTGGTCAGCGACATCGCGGGCGGGGCGGGCGACCTGGGCGGCAGGGTGCGCAGGGGCTTCGGCGGTTTCTCCAACTCCGCACCGCGGGACGGCGAGCCCCCGACGGACACGCCTCGTGACAGTGAGGGTGACTGAGCCCACCCGAGAAGGGGTGCGGGGCCGTGTCGGCGCGGCTCCGCTGTCACACCTTCGGCTGCGCGCTGGTGGCCAACGTCCCGCACAGGGCCGGGGCGCTACCCGTGGCGTAAGGATCCGTACCCGCCGGTCCGCCGGCCTTCGCGGTCTGCCCGGCGAACAGCGGGTGCAGCCGGTTGGTGGAGTCCTCCGCGCAGGACAGGGGGCCGGCCTGGACGTACGACACGACCAGTTGGGCCGTGTGCATGCGCAGGTCGTCCCGGTCGAACCGGAAGTGCAGCTCACGCCGGACGGTGAACAGCGACACCGCGGAATCCGCGTCGCCGGCCGACCGCAGCGCGTACACGAACGTGTGGTCCGCGGTGACCTCCAGCGTCGACGAGTCGGTCTCGGCGGCCTGGAGACTTCCCTGCACCCTGATCCTTCCGTCGGCCAGCCGCGCCTCGGCGGGGTCGAAACGAACCAGCCAGCCGGTCGGCGCATGCCGTCCGTCGGCGGCGGGGTGGGTGAAACTCTGGTCGAACTGGTCGAGTTGGTCCGTGTCGAGGAGCACCCGCGCGGCACGGACCTGGTTGCCGACGAGGACGTCCGGGTCGAGTGAGGACCGCACGATGTAGTCCTTGGCCGTGGTCAGCGCGGACACGACCTGGCTGTCGGAGAAGTGCGCGGTGCGGCGGGAGGCCGGCAGCGGGATGCCCTCGGCGCCGACGCGGTACTGCGCGGCGGGGCTGTGCGCGTACAGGTACTCGGCGTCGGGGTGGCCCGGGACCCTTCCCGCGGGGGCCAGCGGGATGACGGTCATCCGCAGGGGCTCGACGGGCCGGCGGATCGTGGCGTTCTGGTAGGGGTGCCGTACACCCATGTAGATCGCGGTGCCGAAGGCGACGGCGATCAGCAGGACCAGGATCAGCGCCTGTCGGGACAGTCCCCGGCGCAGCGGGGGACGCCGGCGTACGGCGGGAGCGTGGTCGGACATGCGCTCGTGCGCGGAGTACTCCTGGAGGCGGGCAGCGCGGACGAACGACTCGTCGAATACGACGGATCGGTACTCGTCCTCACCACCCACGGGGGCGCCCTCGGGTGTCCCCTCAGGTGGGTCTCCTGGCCCTCCCATATCTTCAGGGTAGGTCTCGGGGAGCTCAGGTAAACGCCCTGCTGTGCGACAAGTTCTGACAGGTTCTCACCAGGATCGTCAGGGTGTTCGCGGGACCGCGGAGACGGCTGGCTGGGAGTAGTCGGCGGACGCCGAGGGCGTCACCGTGCCCCCCTGTTCCAGACCGGTCGAGGCGGGCGGCGGAACGCGGTCGCGGCTCCCGGAGGAGGCGCCCCGGTAGACCGCCGTGAAGGCCAGCGCGACCATGCCGATGCCCATGACGAGGGCGAGCATCCAGGCGACCGGGCGGTGCCAGCGGACCTGTTTGCCGTATGTCCCCGGGGCGCCGTAGCGGCCTTCGAGGACCTCGGTGTCGTCCAGGTCGTCGAGATCGGGATCATGGCCGAAACCGCCGGGTCCGAAGCCGTCCTCGTATCGCTCGGCTCTGGGGCGGGCGCGGCGGGCCTCGGCCTCGGAGGCCTCCGCTCTCGCCTGCGCTGCGGCAAGGAGGCGTTCGACGGCGGTCGGCTCGTGCACCACGGCCGCCCGTACGAAGGCCTCGTCGAAGACCACGGAGGCGAACTCTTCGTCCGACACCCCGCGGTCGTGGTCGTCGTCGGGCTCCCAGCCGTCAGGGAACGGCGTGCCCCCCACGTCCTCCGGCACGAATCCAGAGTAGACCTGGGGGGTCAATTTGGGCAGACGGTATGGAAATTCATCCGCCTGGTGAGACGCCTCTCGTGCACCACGGAGGCGGGTCCGGGGCGCCTGCCGGACGCATATGCCCTGGCCGCGCCCCCTGGCGCCCCTGGGATCAGCGGCGGATGTGACCGTCGCCGGTGACGATGTACTTGGTGCTGGTGAGCTCCGGCAGGCCCATGGGGCCCCTCGCGTGCAGCTTCTGGGTGGAGATGCCGATCTCCGCGCCGAAGCCGAACTGGCCGCCGTCGGTGAAGCGGGTGGAGGCGTTGACCGCGACCGTCGTGGAGTCGACCAGCTGGGTGAAGCGGCGGGCGGCCTGCTGGGAGGTGGTGACGATCGCCTCGGTGTGGCCGGAGGTCCACAGCCGGATGTGCTCGACGGCCTTGTCGAGCGAGTCGACGACGGCGGCGGCGATGTCGTAGGAGAGGTACTCGGTGTCCCAGTCCTCCAGCGTGGCCTCGACGACGGTCGCCTTGGTGTCCTTCGCGTACGCCAGCACCCGCTGGTCGGCGTGGACGGTCACACCGGCCTCGGCGAGGGCGTCCAGGGCGCGCGGCAGGAACTCGGGGGCGATGTCCTGGTGGACCAGGAGGGTCTCGGCGGCGTTGCACACGCTGACCCGCTGGGCCTTGGAGTTGATCAGGATGTCGATCGCCATGTCGAGGTCGGCCTGGGCGTCGACGTAGACGTGGCAGTTGCCGGTGCCGGTCTCGATGACGGGGACGATCGACTCGGTCACGACGGTCTGGATCAGCGAGGCGCCACCGCGCGGGATGAGCACGTCTACCAGGCCGCGGGCGCGCATCAGCTCCTGCACGCTCTCGCGGGACTGGCCGGGCACGAGCTGGATGGCGTCGGCGGGCAGTCCGGCGCCGCCCACGGCGTCGCGCAGGACCCGCACGAGGGCGGTGTTCGACTCGTACGCGGAGGCCGAGCCGCGCAGCAGGACCGCGTTGCCGGACTTGAGGCACAGGGCGGCGGCGTCGACCGTGACGTTCGGGCGGGCCTCGTAGATGATGCCGACCACGCCGAGCGGGACGCGGACCTGGCGCAGGTCGATGCCGTTGGGCAGGGTCGAGCCGCGCACGACCTCGCCGACCGGGTCGGGCAGCGCGACGACGTCCCGGACGTCGGAGGCGATGGCGCGCACCCGCTCCGGGGTGAGCGTCAGCCGGTCGATGACCGACTCGCTGGTGCCGGCCTCGCGGGCCTTGGCGATGTCCTTGGCGTTGGCCTCGACGATCTCGCTGGTACGGACCTCCAGGGCGTCCGCGATGGCGAGCAGCGCGTCGTCCTTCTCGGCCCTGGGCAGCGGGGCGAGGTCGGCGGCGGCGGCCTTGGCCCGGTAGGCGGCCTGGGTGACCGGGGTCATGGAGTCGTACGGCGAGAGCGAGGTCATACCGGAAGGGTAGTGCGCCGGGCGGGGCCGTCCACCTGTTGTTCCACAGCGCGAGACGGGATCAAAGGGACATGGTCGAAGGGGCGGTCGTCAGAACGGGTGGGCGCCCACCGGCGTGGCCGGAGGTGGGCCGTACCCCTCGGCGATGCGCTGGTGGTAGGTCTGGCGGTCGATGACCTCCAGGCCCACGATCTCCCAGGGCGGCAGTCCCGCCGTCTGGCGGTGCTCGCCCCACAGGCGCAGGGCGACGGCGGCCGCGTCATGCAGGTCGCGGGCCTCCTCCCAGTACCGGATCTCCGCGTGGTCGTTGGCGTAGCGGCTGGTCAGCAGGAAGGGGTGGTCGTGGGCGAGCTGTTCGAGGGCGCGCCGGACCTCCTTCAGCGGGGCCTCCTCGCCGGAGACGCTGAGGGTGACATGCCACAGGCGCGGCAGATCCCGGGGCTCCTCGCCCTGGTACCGGTCGCCGGCCGCGACGCTCGTCAGGGTGCGCTCCTCACCGGCCGCCCGGGTGGCCGAGCCGGCCGCCCCCGCCGCGGGAGCCGAAGTGCCGGCCGCCCGCGCGACGGTCCCTCCGGGTGGGCCGGATCCGCCGCGGGAAGCCGCCGCACCAGCGCGGGACGCCGCCGCCCCAGGGCGCACTCGTCTCACGACGGCCTCCTTCATGCACAGGTCGACCCCACGGGTCGGGCGGAATGTGTCCCTGGGACAAAGTTGAGCAGGCCGCAAGGGCTCGTGGGGCGGTTTTGCGGAACGTCCACCTCAGGGCGACGCTCTTGGCAGGGCGTTCACCCCGTTTTCGGGCACACGGGGCGCCGGAAGAGCCGGCGGACGCCGGGAAGCCCCCTCAGGGGTGCAGGATCACCAGATCGTCCCGGTGGACGACCTCCCGCTCGTAGGCCGGTCCCAGGTCGCGCGCCAGCTCTCGGGTGGAGCGGCCGATCAACCGCGGGATCTCCCTGGCGTCGAAGTTGACGAGCCCGCGGGCCACCGCGTGCCCGGTGCCGTCCCGCAGCTCGACGGGGTCGCCCGCGACGAACTCGCCCTCGACGGAGGCGATCCCGGCCGGCAGCAGCGACTTGCGTCGGTCGACGACCGCCTTCACCGCGCCGTCGTCCAGGATCAGCGCGCCCTGCGGGGTGGACGCGTGCTGGAGCCACAGCAGACGGTCCGCGGAGCGTTTGCCGGCGGGGTGGAAGTAGGTGCCGGTGTCACCGCCGGACAGCGCCTCGGCCGCGTGGATCGTGCTGGTCAGGACCACGGGGATACCGGCGGCGGCCGCGATCCGGGCGGCCTCGACCTTGGTGACCATGCCGCCGGTACCGACGGCCGCCTTGCCGGCGCTGCCGATCTCGACGCCCGCCAGGTCCTCGGGTCCCCGCACCTGAGCTATCCGCGAGGTGCCCGGCTTGCTGGGGTCGCCGTCGTAGACGCCGTCGATGTCGGAGAGGAGGACGAGCAGGTCGGCGTGGACCAGGTGGGCCACCAGGGCGGCGAGCCTGTCGTTGTCGCCGAAGCGGATCTCGTCGGTGGCGACGGTGTCGTTCTCGTTGACGATCGGGAAGGCGCCCATCGCGAGGAGCTTGTCGAGGGTGCGGGAGGCGTTGCGGTGATGGGCGCGGCGGCTCATGTCGTCGCTGGTCAGCAGCACCTGGCCGACGCGGACGCCGTAGCGCGCGAAGGAGGCGGTGTAGCGGGCGACGAGCAGGCCCTGGCCGACGCTGGCGGCGGCCTGCTGGCGGGCGAGGTCCCGGGGGCGGCGGCGCAGGCCGAGCGGGGCGAGGCCTGCGGCGATGGCCCCGGAGGAGACGAGGACGATCTCTTTCTCTCCCCCGCTGCGGCTCTTGGCGAGGACGTCGACGAGCGCGTCGACCCGGTCGGCGTCGAGGCCGCCGGCAGCGGTGGTCAGCGACGAGGAGCCGACCTTGACGACGATCCTGCGGGCCTCGCCCACGGCCTGCCTTGCCCCTGTCACCTTGGTGTCCTGTCCCCTCGTGCCACTTCGGGTACCTCGCCCGCAATGTACGCGAAGGGGACGCGGCGGTGCGCATCCGTCCGGTCCCCGGACCCGATACCGGACGCGTTTCCCCCCGGCGCCGCTTCCTGTTCCGAAGAAAACGGGCACCGCGGGCGGCGCCTATCTCCTCGACCGCGCCTGCGCCCGGCTGCCGCAGATCCTGCGGTCGGTCCGCGAACCCCACCACGACCCGATGGCCGCACAGCGCCGCACCCTCAAGGAGTACGTCCTCGGGCCGGACCGCCCGACCTCCATGGAGCGCTTCGAAGCGGCCGTCGACGACCTGGCCGACCGGTCGACGACGGAGCGCACCGAGGACCTGCCGGCCCCGCTGGTCCGACAGCACCCGCGCATAGCACCTGACCTCCGCGGCGGACGGAAGACACGCGCGTGTCGTCCGGAGGTCGGCACCCGTTAACCAGGGCGTCCGTCTCGCGACGACCCTGGAGTGTCCCCCGTGCGAAAACGTCTCCCCCGCCTCCGGTCCGCGCTGCGGCTGCCGGGCCGGCAGACCGCGACGAGAGCGCTGGTCGCCGCCGTCCTGGCAGCCGCCGTCGTCGCCCAGGCCTCCGCCGCCCTGCGTCCGCACGTTCCGCTGCTGCTCGCCGCGACGGCCGCCTCCCTGGCCGTCGAGGGCGTCCTGCACCGCTGGCAGCGCGGCATGGTGTCCCTGTTCGCCAAGTCCCACGCGGACATCACCGTGCGGCACGTCCTGCGCGACCTGCTGCTGGTCGTCGGCCTGCTGAGGCTGACCCCGGAGGCCGAGGAGACGGCGTACACCGTGCTGGTGGCCGGTCTGCTCGCCTTCTACGCGCTGCACTGCGCGATCCAGGCGGCCTCCGTCCTGGTCCGCCGCACCCGCACCCTCCCGGTGGTCACCCGCAACATCGACGCCTCGGCGCTGCGCCTGACCCCGGCCCCGCCCGCCCTGCTGCGCCGTCCCGGCCCCCGCCTGCTGGTGCACGGCCTGCCCGCTACGACGGGCCTGTTGGCCACGGCGGCCACCGGCGAGCCCCGGTGCGCAGCCTTCGGCATCGCGATGTCCCTCGGGCTCGCGCTCCTGGGCCTCCACGACCTTCTCGTACGACTGCTGCCGAGCCGGCGTCCGGCGGGCGAGCAGGAGGTGCTGGACTGGTTCGACGCGTGGCTCGCCGAGTACCGGCCGACCGTCGGGCTGTACTTCTCCGGCGGGGTCTCCTCCGCCTACCAGGCCGACATGTGGCTGGAGCCGCTCGCGAAGCTCGACGGGAGGCCGGTCATCATCCTGCGCGAGCGGTTCATGGTGCAGAAGATCGCCGCGACCGACGTGCCGATCGTCTGCCTGCCGAAGGTGTCCACGCTGCTGCGCCTGGAACAGTCCACGCTCCAGGTCCTCATCCATCCGTCGAATTCCGGGAAGACCTCCCAGGTCCTGCGCATCCCGACGATCAAGCACTGCTTCGTCAACCACGGCGAGAGCGACAAGCTGTCCTCCTGCAACCCGTACGCGAAGGCCTATGACGAGGTGTGGGTGGCCGGTCCCGCGGCCCGCGAGCGGTACGCGGCGGCCCAGGTCGGCGTCGAGGACAAGGACGTGGTGGAGATCGGCCGCCCGCAGCTGGACGCCGTACGGCCGTACGAGGGGCCGCCGACCGGGCCGTACACGACCGTGCTGTACGCCCCGACCTGGGAGGGCTGGGACGGCAACCCCGGCAACACGTCGGTGATCGAGGCAGGGGAGAACATCGTGCGGGCGCTGCTCGCGGACCCCGGGGTACGGCTGCTGTACAAGCCGCATCCGCTGACCGGGTCGGTGGACGCGCGGGCGGGCGCGGCGGACCTGCGGATCCGTGAGCTGGTACGGGCGGCAAACCGGGAGCGAGCGGGGGAACGGCCGGTGGACGACGGTGAACTCGTCCTCAGGACAAGGGAGTTGGACCGTCTCACCATCGCGTCCTTCCGGTCCGCCGCGGACTCGGTCGAGCGGATGCTGCTGCAGTCCACGCCGGAGCCGGGCCGTGCGGAGGCGGTGGCCGGGGCGACGGCGGCCTGGGAGCGGGCGTACTGGGCCTCGCTGCCGGAGTGGGAGCACCAGGTCGTCACCGACGCCCGGCCCGCGCTGTACGCCTGCTTCAACCGGGCCGACCTGCTGATCAGCGATGTGTCCAGCGTGGTCAGCGACTTCCTGGCGAGCGGGAAGCCGTACGCGGTCGCGAACACGAGTGGCCTGAGCGAGGCCGCGTTCCGTGCGGCCTTCCCCACGGCGGGGGCGGCGACGGTACTGACGCCGGACGCGGCGGGGGTGCCCGCGCTGCTGGACACGGTGCGGGATCCGGAGCGGGACGAACTCGTGGCCGCCCGCGCCGAGTTGAAGCGGCGGTTGCTGGGACCGGACGAGCCTTCTTCGCAGGAACGGTTCAACAGGGCGGTTCAGGCGTTGAGCGCGGTGGCTCGGGGGCGGAGGCTTCCGGGGCAGCGACGGGAGGAGGGGACCGTGTGCGCCTCCGGGAGGCTCACCCTGCCGGGGTGAGCACCCTGCGCGCCTTGCGGACCGCCCGGCGCAGCAACTGGTCGACGCCGACCTCCCGGTAGCCCGGGACCCCCCGGGCCTCGCGCGGCTCGGCGAGGTAGAGGGAGTCGGGCAGGCCCGCCGACCGGTCGCGGAAGAACGGGTAGGCGAAATACACCCGGCGGCCGCCCTTCTCCAGCACCGCCTCAGGGGTCTTCTTCGCCTTCATGAACTCCAGGACCTCCACCAGGAGGTCCGGGCGGCCCATCGCCACCAGTTGGAGCCGCAGACGTTCGTGGACACGGAGGCGGTGGGCCACCTCGCCGGTCCAGTACGCGTCCACCAGCGGCTTCGCCAACTCCAGCTTCTCCTGTCGTACCGCCTCGCCGTCCTTCAGGAACTTCGGGCCGAACTGCGGGAGCAGGGTGACGAGGAAGGGGCGGACCATCAGCGCGTCGCGTCTCGCGCCCGCCGGGACCATGTCGGCGATCAGAGTCATCAGGGCGCGTGCGGAGTCGAAACGCAGGGTGTGGCTGCCGGTCTTGGTGACGTGCTTGCCGTCCTCGCGGCCCACCAGGTAGTAGCAGGTGTGGTCGGCGATCACGGAGACCCCGTCGGCCCGCAGATAGGCCTCCATGGTGAACAGCGCGTCCTCACCGGTCCACAGGGACTCGTCGAAGCGCATGCTGTGCCGTTCCAGGAACGCGCGGCGGAACAGCTTCTGCGCGCTCAGCGTGAACTTGATGTTGGAGGAGAAGACGTCGGTGCGCTCCAGGGTCTGTCCCCACATCGACGTCGGCGGCTTGCGGTTGACGCCTTCGACCCGGCCGAGAACGACGTCCGTGCCGTTGCGGTCGGCCATCGCGACCATGCGTTGGAGGGCCTCGGGGCCGAGCCGGTCGTCGGCGTCGAGGAAGAAGACGTAACGCCCGCTCGCCTTGCCCAGACCGACGTTGCGCGGGCCGCTGGGACCGCCGGAGTTGTCCTGCCGGATCACCCTGACGTCGAGGGGCGTGCGCGCGGCGAACTCCTCCAGGTACTCCCCGGTGCCGTCCGCCGAGCCGTCGTCGACCGCGATGACCTCGATGCGCGCGTGGCCGATCGTCTGCGCCTCGACGGAGGCCAGGCAGTCGACGAGATACGGCATCGCCTCGTACGCCCCGATGACCACGGTCACATCAGGCTGCGTAACGGTCACTTCTCCCCCAGTCACGGTCTGTTTCCCCCAGATCTGCTCAGGGGCAATCCCCTAGACGGCCGACCGGGGAAAAGGGTTGCTCTCCGGCACTGGGACATACGCGGGAAGGGCCCGGTTTTCGGGATCACCTCCGAAAACCGGGCCCTTTCTTTACGAACGGGAGATCAGGCCTTGGTCGTGGCCTCCGCCGTCGAGGCGGCCGGCCGTGACTCCTGGCCGACGTTGCGTGCCTCGGCCTTGATCGCGAGGTTGGCCACCGCGGTGTTGAACTGCTCGATGGACGCGGGCTCGTCCGGTCCGAGCAGGTACTGCTTCAGCTCCACCCGGTCCTCGGCCAGCGGGTCGGCCGCCGGGTCTCGGACCGCGTCGAGCAGCTCGCCCAGCTCGGTGGCCCTGTTGGACAGGATCGTGGCGGCGCGCACCGCGGTGTTCTGCCGCTTGAACTCCTCCACGCCCAGCTCGGCGGAGTCCGTGACCGCGTACGGCTTGCCGCTCGCGATGAAGTCGGACACCACGCTGGAGATGTCGGAGACCATGGCGTCGGAGACGTTGAAGCAGTCGTACAGCCGCGGTTCGGCGCCGGTGACCACCCGGTGCTCCCACACCGGGAAGGAGCGCCAGTACGCGTCGTTCCACTCGCCGCGCAGCCGGGCGATCTCCTCGTACTTGGCCACGTCGACCACGCCGTCACGGGTGGCCTCGGCCTCGTCGCCCTTCTCGCCGCCGTTGCCGGCCAGGGCGGCGAGCCGCGCCTCGATCCGGGCGAGCTCGGCCTTGGCCGTGGCCTGCGCGGCCGCGTCGGCCTGGAAGCGGGGGTCCGTGGCGCGCTCGGCGGCGGCCGCCTCGATCAGCGCGGTGACCTTCTGGTGCGCGGCACCCGCCTTGGCGAGGACCGTGCCGGTGAAGGGGTGCGGCTTGTAGAGGACGCGGACCGGCGGGTCGGCCTTCAGCAGCGTCTGCACGATGTTCTCGCCGGCCAGCATCAGCGAGGTGTTGCCCGGGTCGCCGTCCCAGCCCTCCCAGGTGGGCGCGTACAGCACGGTGGGGCAGCGTCCGTCAGCGGCACCGCCGCGGGGGCCGTCCGCCGCACCCTGCCGGGTCTGGATCGGCGCGAGCTGCGGGCGGCCGACCTCGACGATGTCCTCGTCGCGAACGCCGACGTCGGCGATGGCGTAGCGGTCACGGCCGGCCCGACCGGCGACCCACACCTCGTCGTACGCCTTGCTGAACGGGTTGACGCTCGCCAGCTTGTCGCTGTCGCCGTGACCGATGAAGACGTGCTTCATGGTGGGCACGCGCAGCAGGTGGATGTTCTTGCCGACGTTCGCCGCGTACAGCGCGACCCGCACCGTGGACAGGTCCATGTTCATCAGGTGCACCCCTCCAGGCACGCAGATGACGGGGACCGTGGTGGGCGCGAGGTTCTGCAGGATGACCCGCTCCCGCAGGATGATCAGCGGCCGGGAGACCAGCTGCTCCATGGTCTCCAGCCACATGTTGACCTGGTAGGCGGAGTCCTTGGAGCCGGAGAAGTAGAGCACCGTCTCCGGCTTGTAGTCGCGCAGCCAGTCGTCGACCTTGGCGAGGACCTCGTCGGCGGTCGGCGGGATCTTCCTCTTGCTCACGTACGGCATCAGCGCGAGGACGTACAGGGAGCCCAGGGCGATCGTCACGCCGATGCCGATGAAGCCGGGCAGCGTGGAGTCCATCGCGGCGGCGACGACTACGCCCACGACGGCCGCGAGGTCGAGGTGGAGCATCTTCTCGGCCGACCGGTTCAGCAGACCCATCGGCGGAGCGTCCGGGATGCGGATGCGGGAGGCCAGGTCGACGTTGCGGGTGGCGACCGGGAGCCGACGGCGGTTGCGGATCAGGGTGACCAGCGCGCCGTGCGGGGCCTGGAGGCCGTAGAACGCGATGAAGCAGGCGGTGGCGCCGTAGAAGATCAGGTTGTTGGAGAGGTCGAGCCGGGCCAGCAGCAGGATCAGCAGGAGCTGTCTGATCAGGAAGCGGATCGACAGTCCGGCGCGCACCTTGCTGAGGCGGTTGATCAGATAACTGCCCTGGCGGTGCAGATAGTGGTCCGCAAGGTACGTGACGGCGGTCGCGGCCGCGAAGGCTGGGACGCTCGGAATGAGCGCGGCCACCATGATGGCGGGGAAGCCCGCCATCATGAGGACCGCCGCGGCCAGCTCGGCCGCGCTGCCCACCCGGGCGACGCGAATAGCGGTGCTTATCACTGAAAACCTGCTCTGGGAGGGATGCCGGTTGTTTACGAATTGATGGTGCTTGCGACTTCTGGCCTTGCTTAAGGCTTCAGGCCCCTGTGAATGCGCCAAGAACGGGCAGCCACAGAGGCCTGAATTTACCGAAAACTATTTGTCCCTGATTATGCCACGCCGTCCTGACGGTCCAGGACACTGGCCAGCGCCTGCTCGAAGCCGGACGCCTGGCCCGCGGAGGCCGTCGGGTCCTGCTGGCGGACGTCGATGACATGCCCGGTCAGCTCGGAGAGCAGCACGTCGAGCGAGGTGCGGGCCACCGCCTCGGAGGACAGCAGGCTGCCCGCGGGCTCCTGGCCGAAGGCCTTGGTGCGCATGGGCGTGGCGGTGCGCTCGGGGTTGATGCAGTTCACCCGGACGCCGTCACCCGCCCATTCGTCGGACAGGGCCTGCGTCAGGTTGACCATCGCCGCCTTGGTCGAGGAGTACAGGCTGTACTCGGCGCGGCCGCGGGTGTAGCTGCTGGAGGTGTAAAGGAGCAGCTGCCCCTTGGTCTCCGCCAGGTACTTGTACGAGGAGCGCGCGATCTGCACCGGGGCCAGGTAGTTGACCTTCAGCGCCTCCTCGATGGTGGCGTTGTCGGTCTCCGCCAGCTTGCCGATGCGCAGCACGCCCGCGGTGTTGACGACGTAGTCGATCCGCCCGGTCTCGGCGTACGCCTTGGACAGCGCGTCGTCGACCTCCTCCGGGTTCTCGACGTGCGTGCCGGTGGTGGAGCGGCCCAGCGCGTACACCTTGGCGCCGTAGGACTCGGCGAGTTCGCCGATGTCCTTGCCGATGCCGTAGGAGCCGCCGAAGACGACGATGGTCTTGCCGGTGAGCAGCTCGCGGTAGGCGTCGTCGCTGACCTGCTCGGGAGCCGCGGTCGAGGCCAGCTGGAAGAGCTTGTCGGCGATGAAGACGTCGACGGGCTGGGTGACCTTCATGTTGTACTCGTCGCCCGCGACGACGTGGATCGGCACGTCCGGCAGGTACTTGAGCACCACCGAACAGTCGTCCGTGGCCTGGAAGTTGGGGTCACCGGCGGCGACCTCGTAGGCGCGCTTGATGGTGGACAGCTTGAAGGCCTGCGGGGTCTGGCCGCGGCGCAGCCGGGAGCGGTCCGGGATCTCGGTGATGAACTCGCCGTCCAGGCCGTGCGTGCGCGTGACGATGATGGTGTCCGCGGACGGGATGGCGACGTCGACGGCCTGGAAGCGCTCCAGGGCGACCACGCAGTCGTCGATGACGCGCCGCGAGAGCAGCGGGCGTACGGCGTCGTGGAACAGGACGTTGAGGTCCTCGCCCTCGGCCAGGCCCTCGCCGAGGGCCGCGATGGCGCGCTCGGTGGTCTCGTTCCGGGTGGAGCCACCCTCGATGATCTTCTTGACCTTCGTGAACCCGGCCTTGGCGACGATCTTCTCTATGTCCGGAACGTAGCCCGGCGCCATCAGGACGATGATGTCGTCGATGGAGTCGGCCTTCTCGAAGGTGGTCAGGGTGTGCTCGATGACTGCCTTGCCGGCGATCTTCAGCAGCTGCTTGGGGATCGAGAGACCCACGCGCTGACCGGTACCACCGGCCAGGATCACTGCGGTGGTACGGGGCTTGGCGATGTGCTGGGACACAGAAGACCTACCTCGGGGCGACAGGGAACGGGGAAATGGTCCCACTTGCGGTTACCGCTGTGCAAGGTGACCGCCGTTCGCTGCATATGTACGCGCTACCTGTCATTCATCTTGCACTGCCGGTAACGGCGACCGCCCTGGAGTTCAGCGGCGGCGCAGCTTCTTCAGACACCGGTGACCGAGTACCCGCATCAGTTCCAACGACGACGTCTGGTGCACGGTGCGCGCCTTGGGCCGGCGAGAGGTGCCGCGGCGATACGGCCGCCGCTGCGAGCGCCCCGTACAACGCCTGGGCCGCCACCTCGGGCGACATCCGCGGGGCCGGGATCCCTTCCAGGGCGGGCGCCTGCGGCGGCGCGGACAGGAGACCGGGATCACCGATGATCCGCACCCCCAGGTCACCGAGGGCCCGGGCCATCTCGGCTCCGATCCCGGCGGCGGCTTCGAAGGCCCACTCGGGAGTGAGTATCTTCACGTCCTCGGGCGAGGGGCTGCACGCGTTCTTCATATGCATGACGGCGCCGTTGCGGACGAGCCTGGAATACAACTCGTCCGGCAGTCCATTGCCGCGGAATTCCTTGTTAAGATTCCGCAGCATTTCGGTCTCGGCAAGGGTGAGCGAACGATTCGCGGCGTCCGGAACGGGCTGGAGCAGATTCTCGGGCAGCCCGAGGAGCTGTTCGAAAGTGCGCAGCAGTCCACCGCGGTCGCGGTCGTCGACCACGACGACGGTGATCCTCTTCGGACCGACCGCCCGGACCCAGCGCCCGACGAGCCGGTCGTGCCGGTGGCGGCGCCAGAAGCTGGGGTTCCAGCAGGCGGGTGTCACCTGAGAGGAGCGTGGGACCGTGATGAGGAGCGCGCCCCTTTCAGGCAGCCCGCGTCACGCGTGCCGCACCCCCGGCTTGCCCGCGTCCACCCGCAGGTGCGCCAGCGTGCTTGCCGTCGCCTGCGGCGCGACCACCGTGTCCACGGCGCGGACCTGCGCGTCGATCCCGTGCCGGTCGATGTCGAAGAGGTGGTAGCCGCGGTGGGCGTCGATGAACTTCCAGTGCGGGTTGTCGGCCATCAGCGGGCCCCACTGGGCGTGGAAGGCGGCCTGGTCCTGGTCGCCGTTGCTGGAGATGGAGGTGGCGACGAACTCGGCGCCGACGACCCGGGAGGACGGGTCGGCGTAGTCCTCCTTGAGGTCGCTGATCATCGTGAAGTGGCGGTCGCCGGAGAGCACGACCGGATTGCGCACGGTCCTGAACTCCTCCAGGAGGGCGTTGCGTTCGACCTGGTAGCCGTCCCAGGCGTCGTAGTACCAGAGCTTGCCCTCGCCGGCCAGGATGTCGGTCTCGGCCATCATGATCTGCGAGGCGACGAGGTTCCAGCGGGCCGGTGAGCCGTGCAGTCCGTCGAGCAGCCACTGCTTCTGCTCGGCGCCGAGCATGGTGAGCGCGGGGTCCTGGGCGGCGGCCTGGCTGGTGACCTGGTCGCTGCGGAACTGGCGGGTGTCGAGCACGTTCAGCCGGGCCAGACGGCCGAACTCGAGGCGCCGGTACATCTGGATGTGCGGGCCGTTCGGGACGGCGGTGGCGCGCACCGGCATGTGCTCGTAGTACGCCTGGAAGGCCGCCGTCAGCCGGGCCACGAAGGCGTCGTGCGGCTGCTTCGCGGGGTCCTGCGGGATCTCGCCGGCCCAGTCGTTGTCGACCTCGTGATCGTCGAAGGTGACCACCCAGGGCGCGTTCGCGTGCATCTCGGTGAGGTCCGGGTCGGTGCGGTACTGGGCGTACCGGTTGCGGTACTGGACGAGGGTGTACGGCTCCCCCGTGCCCTCGTGCCGGCGCGGACCGGCCGACGACGGCGCCGACTCGTAGATGTAGTCGCCGACGAACAGCACGATGTCGGGGTCCTGGTCCAGCATGTCGGCGTAGGGCGTGAAGTAGCCGTTCTGCCAGTTCTGGCAGGAGGCGAGCGCGACCCGCAGGGTGCCCAGGGAGGTGTACGGGGCGGGGGCGGTGCGGGTGCGGCCGGTGCGCGAGAGCTGGCCGTCGGCGCGGAAGCGGTACCAGTACGTACGGCCCGCGCGCAGGCCCCGTACATCGACGTGGACGCTGTGTCCGTACGCGGGCAGGGCCTGCGCGGTGCCGCGGCGGACCACCTTGCTGAAGCGCTGGTCCTCGGCCAGCTCCCAGTCGACCGGCACCACCCTGTCGGGCATGCCTCCGCCGTTCAGGGGATCGGGGGCGAGCCGCGTCCACAGCACGATGCCGTCCGGCAGCGGGTCGCCGGAGGACACGCCGAGGCTGAACACCCCGTCGGGCAGCGGGGTCTCCGCCGCCCGCGCGATGCCGGGCAGCCAGAGCTGGGCGGAGGCGGCGGCGCCGAGCACCGCGGCGCCCGTGGTCAGAAAGCGGCGTCGGTTGGGTGATGCTGCTCCGTACATAGCGAACTCCCTTGCGTCGCTGACCTCTTGGGCACCCTGGAAGCTCACGCTTCGGGGCGATCCGTGCGCTGAACCAAGGTGTTCGCGTGCATGACAAATGGGTAGACAACAAAAGAGCCGTTGCGACTCGGGGATCACATGATTCACGTGATTCCGGCGCAACGGCCTTAAAGACACCGCCGTCTGACGATCTTTTGGGTTCTGGTTGGCGAATTCGCAGCTCGGACGGGCCTACGCCGCGGTGTCGCCGAGCAGGGTGTGGCCGAGGGTGAACCCCGTGCGTCACCCTCCTCGTCGTACGCGCACCCCGCATCCTCCCGTGACGGTCGTACGGATTGACCCGTACGACTCACAGGAGGATGCGGCGTTCACTCAGAAGGGCTCGAAGTCGTCGAACTCCTGGGCGGCCTCGTCCCGTTCGGCCTGCTTGTCGCGGCGGCGCTGGGCGGCGGGCCGGGGCTCCTCGAAGCGGTGGTCCTCGCCGCGCCGGCCGAGCATCTCGGCGCCGGCCATGACGGTCGGCTCCCAGTCGAAGACGACCGCGTTGTCCTCCGGGCCGATGGCGACGCCGTCACCCGAACGGGCGCCCGCCTTCATCAACTGCTCTTCCACACCGAGGCGGTTGAGACGGTCGGCGAGGTAGCCGACGGCCTCGTCGTTGCTGAAGTCGGTCTGCCGCACCCAGCGCTCCGGCTTCTCGCCGCGCACCCGGAACAGGCCGTCCTCCTCGCGGACCACAGTGAAGCCGGTGTCGTCCACGGCCTTGGGCCGGATGACGATCCGGGTCGCCTCTTCCTTGGGCTTCGCGGCCCGCCCCCTGCCGACCAGGTCGGCGAGAGCGAAGGAGAGCTCCTTCAGCCCCATGTGGGCGACCGCGGACACCTCGAAGACGCGATAGCCACGCGACTCCAGATCCGGCCGCACCATCTCGGCGAGGTCCTTGCCGTCCGGTACGTCGATCTTGTTCAGGACGACGATCCGCGGGCGGTTGTCGAGGCCGCCGTACTCCCTGAGCTCCGCCTCGATGATGTCGAGGTCGGAGACCGGGTCGCGGTCGGACTCCAGCGTGGCGGTGTCCAGGACGTGCACGAGGACACTGCAGCGCTCGACGTGCCGCAGGAACTCCAGGCCCAGGCCCTTGCCCTGGCTGGCGCCCGGGATCAGGCCCGGGACGTCGGCGATGGTGTAGACGGTGTCGCCCGCGGTGACCACGCCCAGGTTCGGGACCAGCGTGGTGAAGGGGTAGTCGGCGATCTTCGGCTTGGCCGCGCTCAGCACCGAGATCAGCGAGGACTTGCCCGCGCTCGGGTAGCCGACCAGCGCGACGTCGGCCACGGTCTTGAGCTCCAGGACGATGTCCTGGAGGTCTCCCGGTACGCCGAGCAGCGCGAACCCGGGAGCCTTGCGGCGGGCGGAGGCCAGCGCCGCGTTGCCGAGGCCGCCGCGGCCCCCCTGGGCGGCGACGTAGGAGGTGCCGTGTCCGACCAGGTCGGCGAGGACGTTGCCCTGCCGGTCGAGGACGACGGTGCCGTCCGGCACCGGCAGGACCAGGTCCTGGCCGTCCTTGCCGGAACGGTTGCCGCCCTCACCGGGCTTGCCGTTGGTGGCCTTGCGGTGCGGGGAGTGGTGGTAGTCGAGCAGCGTGGTGACGGACTGGTCGACGGTCAGAATAACGTCGCCGCCCCGCCCGCCGTTTCCGCCGTCGGGGCCGCCGAGCGGCTTGAACTTCTCCCGGTGGACGGAGGCACAGCCGTGACCTCCGTTACCCGCGGCGACATGCAGTTCGACGCGGTCCACGAAGGTGGTCATGGTTCGGTGCCTCCAAAAACGGTACGAGTACTACTTCACTAACACGCGAAAGGCGGACCCGCCTTCCCACCAGGGAAGTGAGGTCCGCCTCGCGAAAAGTTCGGTCTAGGCCTGAGCTCAGGCGACCGGAACGATGTTCACGACCTTGCGGCCACGGTGGGTGCCGAACTGCACCGCACCGGCGTTCAGCGCGAACAGCGTGTCGTCGCCGCCACGGCCGACGCCCGCACCCGGGTGGAAGTGGGTACCGCGCTGGCGGACCAGGATCTCGCCCGCGTTGACGACCTGACCACCGAAGCGCTTCACGCCGAGGCGCTGAGCGTTGGAGTCGCGACCGTTACGGGTGGACGATGCGCCCTTCTTGTGTGCCATCTCTCCTCAGTCCCTTACTTCGCAGCCGCGGGGATCTCAGTGACCTTGATCGCCGTGTACTGCTGGCGGTGGCCCTGACGACGGCGGTAGCCGGTCTTGTTCTTGTAGCGAAGGATGTCGATCTTGACGCCCTTGTGGTGGTCCACGACCTCGGCCTGGACCTTGATGCCGGCCAGAACCCACGGGTCGCTGGTCACAGCGTCGCCGTCGACAACGAGCAGGGTCGAGAGCTCGACCGTGTCGCCAACCTTGGCAGTGGAAATCTTGTCAACCTCAACGATGTCGCCGACAGCAACCTTGTGCTGGCGACCACCGCTGCGCACGATGGCGTACACGCGGATCTCACTCTCACTCGAAGAACGGCACCCCCGCAGGCCAGCCGCCCGGCCAAAAGCACGGACGACCTCTTCCGGACAGCAGAGCACCCGGAAGGAAAAGGTTTACGGGGACGTGGCGGCCGCTATGGACACGCCGACGGTCAAGGTTACGGGGCCCCGGCGTGGGGGTCAAACCGGACCTCGGACCGGCCGCGAAAGGGGAGTGCCGCAGGGCTGAATAAGCCGCGTGCCCGCCGGGCCAAAGGCTCCCGGCGGGCACGCGGTATCAACCGGTGTCAGCCGGTCACGGCTCGGATGTCGCGGCGGATCGGCGTGAACGCCGAGCGGGGGCGGCGCAGATTGCGGGCCCGTACGAGGGCCGGCCAGAAGTCCGCACCGAGCAGGGTCTCGCCCTGGACGGCGTTCTTGCGCAGCAGTACCTCTTCCGGAACGACCTGCGGGTCGTCGGCGCGGTACTCCTCCATGATCTTGTCGTAGTTGTCCTTCAGCACGGTGCTGGTCGGGTCGGCTCCGAAGATCGCCACGACACCGGTGGGCTTCGTGTCGAGCTCCACCACCACCAGATCGGGGCGGTAGCGCCGCAGCACCTGCGCCACCTTGAAGACGTCGCCGGTCCACATGCCCGTGTGCCGGTCACGAGCCGCCTCGTCGACGTTCCGCGGCAGCATGTCGTCCAGCACGATCACACTCGACCAGCGCGAATGCCGCTCGACGTTCATGAAGTCCCGCAGGGCGAACTCGAAGAGGTGCATGCCGTCGATGAACGCCAGCTCGATCCTCGGCTCACCACCCAGGAGGTTCAGCGGATCGCGGCGGGCGAGCGCGCGGAACGGGTTGCGGCCGTTGCGCAGGTGGATCAACGGGTCCTTGCGCTTGAAGAAGTCGTCGCTCGTGGCCTTGACCATGTGCACATCGCAGCTGACCTCCGAGGTCACCTTGAACGCCGGGTCGATGGCAACCGTGGGCACTCGGGACAGCGTCAGGCTGCGGCCGTCGTTCACTCCAATCTCAAGGTAGTTACGGGGACGATAGATCTTGTGCAACTGGCGGAGGAACCCGTGCCGATCCACGAAAAGTGAGCCCTTCACTGATGGCTGACGACTAAGCGATTCACGGAAGCTAGCCGGGGTTCGTCCGGGGAGTAAACACCTACCGTCCAGTAACTTCATAGGCGGCTCTCAGAGTTCCGAGCGATAGGCCACGCAGTCCTCGTAACGGGGCAGCAGCCCCTGCGCCGCCGCCTCCGCCAGCGTCGGGGCGGCGGCGTCCTTGTCCGAAAGCAGCGGCTCCACATCCGTCGGCCATTCGATGCCCAGCTCGGGATCGAGGGGGTGGATGCCGTGCTCCCGCCCCGGCGCGTAGCCCTCGGAACAGAGGTAGACGACGGTCGCGTCATCGGTCAGCGCCAGGAAGGCGTGTCCGAGGCCCTCGGACAGGTAGACCGAGGCGTGCGTCTCGTCGTCGAGACGGACCAGTTCCCACTGCCCGTAGGTGGGGGAGCCGACCCGGATGTCGACGACGGCGTCGAGCACGGCGCCGCGGACGCACTTCACGTACTTGGCCTGGCTCGGCGGCACATCGGCGAAGTGGACCCCGCGGAGGGTGCCTCGTCGGGAGACCGAGCAGTTCGCCTGGGCCAGGGACAGGTCGTGCCCGGTGCTCGCGCGGAAATCCGCTCCGCGGAACCACTCGTGAAAGCTGCCGCGCTCGTCCGGGAAGACGCTGGGCTCGTGGACCCAGGCGCCTTCGATCGAAAGGGGCTTCATGATGGAGCGGGACCTCCGGTTCAGGATGAGAAGACTCGTTTGACCTTCTTGGCGACCTTTCGCCAAGTGGCCTGGGCCTCAGGGGACTTGTCCGGGACGGGGTGCATGTTCCCACCGATGTCGAGGGCGAGCCGCCCGTCCCTGGTCCAGTAGGGAGCGGCCTGGATGTTCAGGCGCTGGGAGCGCTCACCACCGCAGGGCAGCAGCTCGCTCACCGGGCCGCCCTCGATACGGGCCATGCGTTCGATCCCGAGCAACTGGACATTGACGTGGACGTCGTACAGCCCCTTGGGGAGCCGACCGCCACATGCCGCCGTGTCCGGGTCGACGCGGACGGTTCCCTTGATCTCCACGGTCCCGTCGGCGGCCACCGCCAGCTCGGACTCGACCTCGGCGAACCAGGCCTGCGCCTTGTTGCGCTGACGCAGCTGGAAATCCACGACCGCACGGTTCTCTATGTCCTTGAAGGACCATTCCGGGCCGCCGTCTATCCCCTGGACCACGGCAAGGTCGAGGCCGTAGCCGTCGCCCAGCTTCCTGACCTTCACCGTGGCACCGTCCTGGTAGCGCAGCCGGGCCCGGAACGGCGCGACCAGCACACCCCGCCGCCAACGCACCGGGCCGCTGAACTCGACCTCGCTGACGGCGTCACGGTAACGCTCGGCCACCTTGCGCAGGTCCTCGACACGGTCGGCCTCGAGCAGTTCGGCGCGGAATCGCCACAGCGGCGGCAGCCCCTCACGGACGGAATCCGAGTACTCCTCGACCGCCACCTTACGGGCCGCCTCGTAGTGCCCCATGCTGAAGGGATCGCCCTTGAGGAAACCCTGTGTGGAGGTGTTCCGCAGGACCTCGACCCGGTAGTTGCGCGTCAGGAAGGCGTCGCGCACCGGACCCGGGCTCGTGTTGGCCTTGACTATCTGCGCGGTCTTCGCGAGCCAGGGATAGTAGTCACCCGGCTCGGTACGGCTCTTGCTGTTGTTGCTGCCGTCGTCGCGCTTGCTCCAGTCGTAACACACGACATCGCCGACTATCGTTATGCTCTTGGCGA
The DNA here is from genome assembly GCF_040607335.1 of Streptomyces sp. NPDC005303. Lineage (NCBI taxonomy): Bacteria > Bacillati > Actinomycetota > Actinomycetes > Kitasatosporales > Streptomycetaceae > Streptomyces > Streptomyces sp. NPDC005303. The sequence continues at coordinate 45,683 of NZ_JBEXGM010000002.1, forward strand.
GCGGATAGGCCTTGGCCAGGAACATCTGGTCCTCCAGGCGGCAGCGCCCCTCCTGGAATTTGATGTCATTGTCGAGCAGGAACTGACGCCGGAACATCTTGTGCGGGGTCAGCGTCTCGTACAGCTCTGCGAGCTCCGGGCCCACGCTGTCGACCGACTCGCGGAAAAGGCGAATCGGGCCGCGCATGTTGCCCTTGACCTTCCCGACGACTATGTCGGAACGATTCTTCTGTGCCCGCTCGTACATCACTTCCAGCGCCTTCGGCCCCAAGGCGTCGTCCTGGTCGAGGAAATGTATGTATTCACCGCGCGCGTTGGCGACACCGACATTGCGGGGACGCCCGGGCCAGCCCGAGTTCGGCATGGAGAGCACCCGGAAGTTCTCCGAGTTGTCGGCCATTTGCTTCAGCCGCTCCGCGGAATCATCGGTCGATCCGTCGTCGACGAATATCACCTCGAACTCGTCCTGCGGCAGTGACTGCTTCAGGAGCGAGTTGATCGGGCGCTCGATGTAGATCCCCGCGTTGTAGACCGGGATGATGATGCTGACCTTCACGGTCATGGGTTCCCCTCCTGGAGCTCCGCGACCAACACGGGCATCGCGCAGCTGAGACTCTCGGACCAGTCACGAATCGGTTCGATGCCGGCCTGCTGCCAGCGGTTGTGCCCGAGCACGCTGTACGCGGGCCGGGGCGCGGGGCGAGCGAACGCCGCGCTGGTGGTCGGCCGGACCCGCTCCGGGTCGGCGCCCAGCAGCCGGAAGATCTCCCGGGTGAGCCCGAACCACGTCGTTTCGCCGCCGCTGGTGCCGTGGTACACACCGGCGGGAGCGGTCCCCGCGAGGGCCGCCTGGCCGAGGCGCACCAGGCGGTCGGCCAGGTCGACGGTCCAGGTGGGCTGGCCGCGCTGGTCGTCGACGACGTCGAGGGTGTCCTTGACGGTCTCCAGCTTGATCATCGTGCGGACGAAATTGGGACCGCCGGTGCCGTAGAGCCAGGCGGTGCGCACGACGTACCCGCGCTCGATCCCGAGCACGGCCTTCTCCCCGACGAGCTTGGTGCGGCCGTAGGCGCTGCGGGGCGCGGTGGGGGCGTCCTCCGCGTACGGCTCCTCGGCGTCGCCGGCGAAGACGTAGTCCGTGGAGACATGCAGCAGCACGGCGTCGGTACCGGCGCAGGCGTCGGCGAGATGGCGCGGCCCGTCGCCGTTGATCGCGAGCGCCTCGTCCTCACGGGTCTCGGCGTCGTCGACGGCGGTCCAGGCGGCGCAGTTGACGACCACGGCGGGCCGGTGCTCGGCCACGGCCGCACGTACGGCGTCGGCGTCGGTGAGGTCCAGCGCCGCGCGGTCGAGGGCGACATACCGCTCCCCCGCCTCGGCCAGCCGGGCCAGGACGTCCTGGCCCAGCATGCCGCCCGCGCCCGTGACCAGCCAGGTGCGGTTGTCGGTCACAGCGCGGCCCGCTCCTTCAGCGGCTCCCACCAGGCGCGGTTGTCGCGGTACCACTGCACGGTCTCCGCGAGGCCCTGCTCGAAGCTCTTGCGGGGCTCGTAGCCGAGCTCCTCGCGGATCTTCGTGCAGTCGACGGAGTAGCGGCGGTCGTGGCCCTTGCGGTCCTCGACGTACTCGACGCTGGTCTCCCAGTCGGCGCCGCACGCCTTCAGCAGCAGGCCGGTGAGCTCCTTGTTGGACAGCTCGGTGCCGCCGCCGATGTTGTAGACCTCACCGGCGCGGCCCTTGGTACGCACGAGCTCGATGCCCTGGACGTGGTCGTCGATGTGCAGCCAGTCGCGGACGTTGCCGCCGTCGCCGTACAGCGGGACCTTCTTGCCGTCGAGGAGGTTGGTCACGAACAGCGGGATGACCTTCTCGGGGAAGTGGTGGTGCCCGTAGTTGTTGGAGCAGCGGGTCACCCGCACGTCCAGGCCGTGGGTGCGGTGGTACGACAGCGCGATCAGGTCGCTGGACGCCTTCGCCGAGGAATACGGCGAGTTGGGCTCCAGCGGGTGCGTCTCGGGCCAGGAGCCCTCGTCGATCGAGCCGTAGACCTCGTCGGTGGAGATGTGCACGAAGGTCTTGATGCCCGCGCGGTGGGCCGCGTCGATGAGGGTGTGGGTGCCGACCACGTTGGTGCGCACGAACTCCGCCCCGCCGTCGATGGAACGGTCGACGTGCGACTCGGCGGCGAAGTGCACCACCTGGTCGTGCTCGGCCATCAGCTTGCCGACCAGCTCGGGGTCGCAGATGTCGCCCTGCACGAAGGCGAATCCGGGGTGCTCGCGCACCTCGTCGAGGTTGGCCGGGTTGCCCGCGTAGGTCAGCTTGTCCAGGACGGTGACCGAGACGTCACCGGGGCCCTGGGGACCGAGCACGGTACGGACGTAGTGCGAGCCGATGAAGCCGGCACCGCCGGTCACCAGAATCCGAGTGGTCATGAAGAGATCTGCACCTTGCTGTGATCACCGAGCACGAGCCGGTGGGCCTTGGGGTTACGGGGCGCGGGCGTGACCTCGACGTCACGTCCGATGAGCGAGGCCTCCACTCGGCGCACGCCGGTCACGGACGAGCCGCGCAGCACGATGGAGTACTCGATTTCGCTGTCCTCGATCCGGCAGTCCTCGGAGACGGACGTGAACGGACCGATGTAGGCGTCGTTGACCACCGTGCCGGCACCGATGATGGCAGGCCCGACGATCCGGCTGCCACTGACGCTGGCACCCGCCTCGACGCGCACCCGGCCGATGATCTCGCTGCTCTCGTCGACGGTGCCCTCGACCACCGGCTCGACGGTCTCCAGGACCGACCGGTTGACCTCCAGCATGTCGGTGACGTTGCCGGTGTCCTTCCAGTACCCGGAGATGGTGGTGGAGCGGACGTCGCGCTTCTGGTCGATCAGCCACTGGATGGCGTGCGTGATCTCCAGCTCGCCGCGCCACGAGGGCTCGATGGAGCGGACGGCCTCGTGGATGGCCGGCGTGAAGAGATAGACGCCGACGAGGGCCAGGTCGCTCTTGGGCTGCTTCGGCTTCTCCTCCAGGCCCACCACCAGGCCGTCGGCGCCGAGTTCGGCGACGCCGAAGGAGGTGGGGTTGGGGACCTTGGTCAGCAGGATCTGCGCGTCGGGGCGCTCACCGCGGAACTCCTCCACCAGGCCGGTGATGCCACCGACGATGAAGTTGTCGCCGAGGTACATGACGAAGTCCTCGTCACCGAGGAAGTCCTGGGCGATGAGGACGGCGTGGGCCAGGCCCAGCGGCGCCTCCTGCGGGAGGTAGGTCACCTCGATCCCGAACTGGGAGCCGTCGCCCACCGCCTCGCGGATCTCGTCCGCGGTGTCGCCGACCACGATGCCGACCTCGCTGATCCCGGCCTCGGCGATCGCCTCCAGGCCGTAGAAGAGCACGGGCTTGTTGGCGACCGGTACCAGCTGCTTGGCCGAGGTGTGAGTGATCGGACGGAGGCGGGTGCCCGCCCCCCCGGAGAGCACGAGAGCCTTCACGAAAATCCCTATTTGTCTAAATTAAGCGTCAATCTCGGCTCACATCATAACCCTGTGGACAGGCCTAGGATTCACCAGCCATTCACACGATCGATCACCGATTGACAACTTTCCGTCGAACGCCACACCCACAGAATCACGAAATCCGCCCCCGGCGAACCGGGAGCGGATTTCGATCTTCGTACGGCCGAATCTATTCGGTGACTGTCTGTCAGGCCTCGTCCGCCTGGGTCGAGACGGAGGGCGGCGACTGCTGCTCGGCCGCCACCGTCTTCTTCGACGCCGCCTTCTTCGCGGTCGTCTTCTTGGCGACGGTCTTCTTCGCGGCCGTCTTCTTGGCGACGGTGGCCTTCTTGGTCGCGGCCTTCTTCGCCGTGGCCTTCTTGGCCGTCTTGCGAGCCGTCTTCTTGGCCGGAGCCGCCTCCTCGGCGGGCTCCTCCGCGTCCACCGGAGCCTCGGCCAGAGCCTCAGCCGGCGCCTCGGCCGAAGGCACGACCACGACGGCCGCCTCCTCGGACGCGGTGGGCGCGGTGGCCTTGCGGACGGCACGGCGGCGCGGACGGGCCGGGGCGGCACTCTCGGCTGCCGCCTCGGGCTCGGCCGGGGCGGCCGGAGCCGGTTCGGCCTGCGGCTCGGCCACCGGCGCGGTCTCGGCGACCGTCACCACGGCGGCCTCCGCTCCCGCGGGCGACCCGGCGGGCGCGGACACCTTGCGGGTGGCGCGACGACGGGTACGGCCCTTCGGCGCCGCCTCGTCGGCGACGGGCGCGGCCTCCACGACCGGATCCTCCGCCGCGACCGGCTCGGCCTGCGCCTCGGCGGCCGACTCCGGCTGCACCGGACGCGACACCTCGGCCTCGGCCGGTACGGCCTGAGCGGTCGGGGCCTCGGCGTCCTCGGACACCGGGCTCTCCTGGTCGGCCGGCGCCTCGGCACCGCCCGACCTCCTGGACCCGGTACCCCGCGGGGCGCCGGCCGGAGCGGACGCCCGGCGGCCCGACCTGCGACGGCCACGCCCGCGGGTGGCCGCGGCCTCCGCCTCGGCGACGCTGCTGTACAGCTCCTCGTCCGGCTGGAACTCGGCGGGCGTGAGCGCGATCGGCTCGGCCACCTCGGCGGCGAGCTCCGCCTCGGTCTCGACCTCCTCGGGCTCCTCGGTCGCCTCCACGACGGCCGCGGCCTCGTGGGTGTGCTCGTGCCCGTCACCGCCGCGCCCGCGCTTCTTGCGCTTGCCGCCGCCACCGGCGGAGGTCGGCTGCTCCATGTGCACGATGACACCGCGGCCGTTGCAGTGGACGCAGGTCTCCGAGAAGGACTCCAGCAGGCCCTGTCCGACCCGCTTACGGGTCATCTGGACCAGGCCCAGCGAGGTGACCTCGGCGACCTGGTGCTTGGTCCGGTCCCGGCCCAGGCACTCCAGCAGACGCCTGAGCACCAGGTCCCGGTTGGACTCCAGGACCATGTCGATGAAGTCGATGACGATGATGCCGCCGAGGTCGCGCAGCCTGAGCTGGCGCACGATCTCCTCGGCCGCCTCCAGGTTGTTCCTGGTGACCGTCTCCTCCAGGTTGCCGCCCTGGCCGGTGAACTTGCCGGTGTTGACGTCGACGACGACCATCGCCTCGGTGCGGTCGATCACCAGCGAACCACCGCTCGGCAGCCAGACCTTGCGGTCCAGCGCCTTGGCGAGCTGCTCGTCGATCCGGTACGTGGCGAAGACGTCGACCTCGGAGGTCCACTTCTGGAGCCGGTCGGCCAGGTCGGGCGCGACGTGCGAGACGTAGCCGTGGATGGTCTCCCATCCCTCGTCACCGCTGACGACGACCTTGGTGAAGTCCTCGTTGAAGATGTCGCGGACGACCCGGACGGTCATGTCCGGCTCGCCGTAGAGCAGCGTCGGGGCGTTGCCGCTCTTCGCCTTCCGCTGGATGTCCTCCCACTGCGCCTGGAGCCGCTCGACGTCGCGGCGCAGTTCGTCCTCGCTCGCGCCCTCGGCGGCGGTGCGCACGATGACGCCCGCGTCCTCGGGGACGATCTTCTTGAGGATGGTCTTCAGACGCGCGCGCTCGGTGTCGGGCAGCTTGCGGCTGATGCCGGTCATGGAGCCCTCGGGGACGTACACGAGGTAGCGGCCCGGGAGGGAGACCTGGCTGGTCAGACGCGCGCCCTTGTGCCCGATCGGGTCCTTCGTCACCTGGACGAGCACGGGCTGGCCGGACTTGAGCGCGGACTCGATGCGACGCGGCCCGTTGGCCATGCCTAGCGCCTCGAAGTTGACCTCACCGGCGTACAGCACCGCGTTGCGGCCCTTGCCGATGTCGATGAAGGCGGCCTCCATCGACGGCAGTACGTTCTGGACCTTGCCCAGGTAGACGTTGCCGACGTACGAGGTGGCCTGCTCCTTGTTGACGTAGTGCTCGACGAGCACACCGTCCTCGAGGACGCCGATCTGAGTGCGCTCACCGCTCTGCCGGACGACCATCACGCGCTCGACGGCCTCGCGGCGGGCCAGGAACTCGGCCTCGGTGATGATCGGGACGCGGCGACGCCCCTGCTCCCGGCCTTCGCGGCGGCGCTGCTTCTTGGCCTCCAGACGGGTCGAGCCCTTGATGGACTGCACCTCGTCGGACGGCTCGGCACCCTTTTCCCGCGCGGGACGGGGCTCGCGCACCTTGACGACGGTCCGCTCGGGGTCGCCGTCACCGGGCTCGGTGTCCACGGAGGAGTCACCGGCCCGACGCCTGCGGCGACGGCGGCGACGGCTGCTGGAGCTGGAGCCGCCGGACTCGTCGGAACGGGCGTCCTCGTCGTCCTCGTCGTCCTCGGAGTCCTCGTCCTGGGCGGACTGCCCGGCCTGCTCGGCGAGTTCGTCGGCGTCCTCGGAGTCCTCGTCACCGGCGGCCTCGGGGGAATCGCCCCGGCGCCTGCGACGGCCACCGCGACGACGGCGCCTGCGCGACCCCGTCTCCTCGGCCTCGTCGTCCTCGACGGAGTCCTCGGCGGTCTCGTCCGCCTCCTCGTCCTCCACGACGGCCTCGGCGACGGTCTCCTGCGCCTCGGGCTCGTCGCCGGCACCCCGGCGCCGGCGGCGGCGCCGCGAACCGGTCTGCTCCTCGGCGATCTCCTCGACCGGCTCGACGGCCTCGGCCGGCTCGCTCTGCTCGGCCTCCGCGGCGGCTTCGGCGGCGGCCCGCTGGGGGGTCTGGAACTGCGGTTCGGTGAAGACGGGCGCCTGGAACACGGCGACCGCGGGACGCGCGGGCCGACGCGGCGACCCGTCCTCGTCCTCGTCACCACCGGCGCGCCGCGCGGGCTCGGAGAACCCGGCGGCAGCCTGACGGACGGACCGACGCCGACCACGGCGCGGTGCGGCCTCCTCGGCGGGCGCCTCAGCGGGCGCCTCGGCGGCGGGTTCCCGCACGGCGGGGGTGTCGGTGACCGGCTCGGACGGCGCGGCGTCGGCCGTCTCGCCCTCGGGGGCACCGGCAGGCGTGGTGACGCGACGCGTGGCACGGCGCCGGGTACGACGCGGGCTCGCGTCCTCGGCCTCGGCGGACTCGGCGGACTCGGCGGGCGCTTCCGCGGCCACCGGCTCGACGGACTCCGGGGACTCCGGGGACTCCACGGCGTCCCCGGCCTCCGGAGTCTCGGCGGGCGCGGCGGCACGCCGGGAAGCCCGGCGACGCGTACGCCCGGCGGGCGCAGGGGTCTCTGCGGCGGGCGCCTCATCAACGGCCTCGGCCACGGCAGGCGTCTCGGCGGTCACCGGCACCACGGTCTCGGCGGCCTCGGCCGCCGCGGGCGCACCCGCAGGGGCGGACGCCCGACGCGTCGCACGCCGACGCGGACGCCCGGCGGGCGCGGCGGCCTCGGCCGGCTCCGGCGCCTCGGCGCTCTCGGTGTTCGCGGTCTCGACGTTCTCGTCGAGCTTCTCCTCCTCGTCCGTGACGAGGTCCTCCGCCTCCGCGGCCGCAACGGCCGGAGCGACGACCTCCTCGCCGCCCGGGGCGCCGGCGACCGGCGGTCCCGCCGGCCTGGACGCGGCACGGCGCCGACGGCGCGGCGGCAGCGTGTCGCTGGGAGTGTTCTGTTCGGAACCCTCGATGGGTTCGGTCGGTTCGAGCATGCGGGCTTGTCTCCCGTCAGGCTCCCGGGCGCCGCGCCTGGTCCGGCGAGGATGCCGGTGACGTCCGCGGCTCGCGCGATGCGCGGTGCCGCCGTCCGGGGCGCGGGCGCCGCACGGGAGCTCTCTGTGTCCTGTCTCGCCGGTTCCGTACGCCCTTGTTGGGTACGGCCTGGCGAAAGTCTTGTGGTCAGTGCGCTGCCCGACCCAGGTGGCTCCCGAGTACGAGGGCTGCGCTACGACGCCCGTCCTTCGCGGGACCTTCCTTACGCCGGCGCCTTCGCGGCGGCAGTCGGTTCGGCCGTTGAGTGGGCCTCGACTGCCTCGCGGTCGGGCGCGAGCGGGTCGGTCACCGTGCCGGTCTCTTCATCGAGCAGCCCCTGCGCCAGCCTGGTCACCGCTGCGGGGACCGGCGGCGCCAGGTCGGCCACGGCGCGGAGACCGGACAGGACGTCGTCGGGTCGAACGGCAGGCGTCACGTGCCGAACAACCAGCCGCAGTATCGCACAGGGCTGGTCGGTCGGCCTATCAGCAGGTTCACTGTGCGTTTCAAGTTGTACGACCGCGGTGCGGGCGTCAAAGGTCCGCAGGCCGTTCTTGGTGGTGCGCTGGACCTCGACCGCCTCGGCGGAGTTGAACGCGGCGACCGCGCGCTCGGCCTCGGCCGGGTCCACGCCGTCCAGCCTGAGCTCCCACACGGAAGCGGTGAGCCGGTCGGCGAGTCCCGAGGTCCGGGCCTCGACCGCGTCGACGACGTCGAGCCCGGTGGGCAGCGACTCGTCGAGGAGGAGCCGGAGCTTCTCCGGGTCGCGCGCCTGCGTGAGCGCGATCTCCAGGTACTCCGCCTCACTGCCCGTGCCGGTGGGTGCGGCATTGGCGTACGACACCTTCGGATGCGGCGTGAACCCAGCCGAGTACGCCATGGGCACCTCGGCACGGCGCAGCGCCCGCTCGAAGGCGCGCTGGAAGTCACGGTGGCTGGTGAACCGGAGGCGGCCGCGCTTGGTGTAGCGCAGTCGGATGCGCTGCACCGCCGGTGCGGGCGGCGGGCCTTCGGGCTGTCGCTTGCCCAGTGTCGCTCAGTCCTTCGTGAGTGCGGTCGTACTGCTACCAAGAGTACGTGTGTCGGCGCCCGTCGGTTCCCGCCGGGCCACCGCCTCACGCTCACGGGTCCCCGCGGCATCGCCGAACAGCATGCGCCGGAAGTCGGCACGGGCCTGCCGTGCGGACTCCCGGGCCGACGCCAGCGTGGCCCGGGTGATCCGCCCCACACTGCGCGCGGCCTCGGCGACAGGACGCAGCACCATGTCCCGGATCACATCCCGGATCACATGCCCGACAGGGGTCAGGACCTCGCGGTACACCCAGCGCACCGGCTCGACGAAGATCCACCTGAGGAGGGTCGCCAGGAACCGTCCGACGGCGAGCGAGATGTGCCCGGCGATCCGCCAGGCGTGCCCGAGCGCGTCCCACACCTCCCGGCCGACGACGGCGAGGACCCTTCCCACGGGCGCGAGGATCCAGCGCCACAGGGCGACGGCGGGCAGGACGAGCAGGATCCGGGCGATCCAGTACAGGGCGACGCCGATGCCGGTGGCGACCGCGCCCGCCAGCCATGCGAGACCCCGGGCACACCAGACGATCGCGCGCCCGATCGGCGTGAAGATCCAGGCGAGCACGGCACCGACGCCCTTGAGGAGCCACACGATCCCGCGCCCGACCGGGGTGAACAGGCGCGCGTACACCCACGCCAGCCCGGCCACGATCCCCCGCGCGACCCACGCGACACCGTGCCCGACCAGGGTGACGATCCGGACGAGCACGGCGCCCAGACCCTTGAGGAGCCACACGATCCCGCGCCCGACCGGGGTGAGCACGCGCGCGTACACCCACACCAGCCCGGCCACGATCCCCCGCACGACCCACGCGACACCGTGCCCGACCGGTGTCAGCACATACCGGTACAGCGCCACCAGGGGAATGACCACGAGCATCTTGCCGAGCCATCCGACCGCCTTGGCGAGGGGCACGACCACGTATCGCCATAGGGCCGCGCAGGGCCAGACGACCAGCGCCCGCCACAGCGGCCGCAGCACGCGGTCGCGCAGGAAACGCCCCACGACGACGAACGCGTCCCACACGATCCGCACGGGCACGACCAGCACGAGCACGACGATGCGTACGGGAATGCGAATCGCGACCGTCAGACATCCCTCGGGCGGGGACGCCTGTGGCGCGGGCTGCTTCTCCAGGTCCATAACGACGTAGACGCCTCAGTTCCCCGTCCGGATCCAGTACCGAGGCTTTACGTCGCGCCGGTCCTCGAATTCTCCGCCCACTGGCCTCGATCACTTTACGAGACGTGGTGTCGGCGGCGTCACACGTGACCAGGGGCCGGCCGATGCCGGGTTGACGGCAGGGGGGCAGGTCGTGTGACCGCCGACCTGGAACCGGATCTCGGGCGGAGTCAACTGCGGCATCACCGCATGACGGCGGGACCGCGAGCCACCCGGCCATCGGTTCACCCGGAACCCGGGCCCCCGGCCGTCAGGACGGGTCCGCCCTGGGAGCTCGGCGTGAGTCCGTGCACTATGTCCCCATGATTACGCTTACGAAGGAAGACGGCCCCGCCGACCTGGACGGCGTGACCCACCTGGCCATAGGGGTCTCCTGGGACCCCACCGCGGGGGCCAGCGGCGGGGTGATCGGCAAGCTCCGCCGCAAGAGCGGCACGGATCTCGACCTGATCGCCATAGCCATGCACGACGGCGACCCGGTGCGCCTGGCGGGCCTCGACTCGCTCGACCCCATCGGCAACGGCTCCCTGCTCCACAGCGGCGACAACCAGACCGGCCACGGAGACGGCGACGACGAGACCGTCACCGTCGAGTTCTCGAAGATCCCGCCGCACATCACCTCGATCGTCTTCGTCGCCGCGGCCTACAAGAAGGGCAGCTCCTTCCAGAAGGCCCGCAACATCAGCTTCAAGGTCTACGACGCCAGCGGCGGCAGCTCCCAGCAGGTCGCCGACATCTGGCCGAGCATGCTCACCACGGACAACGGCTGCGCGGTCGCCAAGGCCGTCCGGGTCGGCAACACCTGGAAGCTCGAGGTCATCAACACCACCGGCAAGATCAAGCAGGGCGACGAACTGGCCCTGATGCGCTTCGCCGCGAGCAAGTAGCGGCCGCCGCCAGCGGGACGCCGGGGGGCGGGGCGCCCGGACGGGGAGGCCACGCCACAACGGCAACAGCCCTCCCCCGGCCATCCCGCCCTCCTCTCCCTCTCCCTCTCCCTCTCCCTCTCCCGACCGATGAGTTCCGTAGCCCGGCGGGGTCTGCCTCTGCACAAGAGAAAGCTGTGCACGCACTCTGTGAGGGAACCCATGACCGCACACGCACTGCCTCCCGTCGTCGACACCGCGACCTGGGAGCACCGGCTCGAAGAACTGCGAGCCCGGGAGAAGGCCGCCACACGGGAACTCGACGCCATCGCGGCCGAGCGCCGTCGACTGCCGATGGTCGAGATGCCCGACTACACACTGGAGGGCGAGGACGGCCCCGTACGACTGGCGGACGTCTTCGAGGGCAAGCGGCAACTGATCGTCTACAACCACATGTGGTTCGCCGGCCAGGAGTGGCAGTGCCCGGGGTGTACCGGCTTCACCTCGCAGTACACCCGCCTGGAGTTCCTGGACAGCTACGACGCACGGTTCGTCATCGTCACCCAGGGCCCGATCGGGGAAGCCCTCGCCTACAAGGAGCGGGTGGGCAACAGGATGCCGTGGTACTCGACCGCGAACAGCCCCTTCGGGACCGACGTCGGCGCCCCGCCCGACGGAGGATTCGCGGTCAACGTCTTCCTGCGCGACGGCGACACCGTCTACCGCACCTGGCACACGACCGGCCGCGGCACCGAGCAACTCGGCCACGCCTTCGGCCTGATCGACCTCCTCCCCTACGGCCGCCAGGAGGAATGGCAGGACTCCCCGGAGGGCTGGCCCCAATCCCCCACGTACAGCCGCTGGAGCACATCCAAGGACATCGCCGCGCTCTACGGCCCCAACCCGGGCGACGCGCACTGAGCCGACCGGGGGCGGGGGCGCTGCGGACTCCACGTCCTGCTCCCCCCGCCCGCGCGGTCCATACTGGTCGCAGGGGTGTCGCCGTCCTTCGCCGGCGGAAGGTGAGTCGCACATGTGCCGTTGGATCGCCTACTCAGGTACGCCCGTCCTTCTCAGCCACGTCCTGTTCGAGCCTCGCCACAACCTGATCGACCAGAGCCTGCACTCCCGCATGGGAGTGGAGACCACCAACGGCGACGGTTTCGGCGTCGGCTGGTACGCACAGGAGCTCACCACACCGGCGGTTCTACGAGACGTGGGCCCCGCCTGGAACAACCGGAACCTGCAGGAAGTCGCTCACCACGTCCGCTCGGGTCTGTTCTTCGCCCACATCAGGGCGACGACCGGAACAGCCGTCCAGCAGACCAACTGCCACCCCTTCCGAAGGGATCGCTGGCTGTGGATGCACAACGGCATGATCAACGAATTCCACCGGCTCAGGCGTGACCTGGCCCTGGCCGTCGACCCGGCCCTCTACCCCGAGATGGAGGGCTCCACCGACTCCGAGCTGATGTTCTACCTGGCCCTCACCTTCGGTCTCACCGAGGATCCGCCGGCCGCCGTGGCCCGCATGGCCGGCCTGGTCGAGGAGACGGGACGCAGACACGGCGTCCCCCACCCCCTCCAGATGACCGTCGCCCTTTCCGACGGTGACCGGCTATGGGCTTTCCGCTACTCCAGTGAGGGCTCGTCGCGGTCGCTCTACTACAGCACCAGGGTGGAGTCCCTGCGCGCGCTCCACCCGGACACGGAGTTCCTGCGCGAGGTCGGGGAAGAAACCCGCCTCGTCGTCTCCGAGCCCCTGGGCGACCTTCCCGGCGCCTGGAACGAAGTACCCGAGAGCAGCTACGGCATCGTCCAGCCGGGCCAGGACATGCTCCACCCGTTCCAGCCGCGTCTCGACCAGCAGTAGCCCGGCCTGGTCGTTCACCCCATGGGAACTCTGCGAACCGAGAGCAGCATCAGGCCACTCTCGGCGTCTCCCGCCGCCTGCTCTCCGCCCCCGACTCGACGAAGAGCGATACGAGAAGCGCAACACGGTCGAGCGGGCCATCAACCGGTCGAAAACATCAGAGCAGTGGCCACCTCCTACGATAAATGCGGCTAAATCCACCTCGGCACCGCAAACGTCATAGCCCTCACCATCCGGCTCCGAACGTGATCAGCCGGGCAGCGCGGAGCGAGCGACTTGATTGGCATGTCTAAGGCGAGTATGAGATTCGGCCGGCGTCAACGACCCTGCTGTCCGTTTCGCCGTCAGCCTGAACGAACAACTTCCGTACACCTTGAGCTTCTTGACGGCCCATCATGGACGCCGAGCCGTCACCCAGAAGGTCACCTTCACGCCAATCGATAGCATGTGCGAAGAATCCCCTTGACCTGCACCGGGACCTCCTGGGGCATCGAGCCGTGGGACGGGAATTCGAGGCCAGGCCGTCCGGGCCATCCACCCGTGACGTCACCCATCTCGCGAAATAGAAGGCCCTCACTGCGGCTGCCGTCGCCATATCGGCCGTCGCTCTGGGCACGGCCCCCGCGTCCGCCGAGAGCAGCAACGCCCACGGCTATGCGAAGTACGAGGACTGCGGGGTCCTCAGTTGCATCACCGTCGAGACAGCTGAGGGTTGGTTCCAGCACGACGGGGACAAGTGGCGGGTATGCGACCGCTACGCGGACGGCCACCGCGCCGGAGCATCTGGCATCTGGTACAGCGGTGGCGCTTGGCACGACTACCCGGCCTGGGCAACCGGCGGCGAGGGAAGCTGCTCCGACTGGGTGACGAAGAACATTCCGGAGGCCACGAAGGTCCACCTGAAGGTATGGGACCAGGACGGTGCCAACGGCTCCCGGCAGCACCTCAAGGAGTACATAGGCTACGCGTGACCTGATCAGACTGCGGGCTCCCCACCGTTTGTGCGGGGAGCCCGCTGTTCGAAGTATCGGGCCGTCTGTGGGCGGCGCTCGGGAACGAGCTGCCGTCGCCGACGGTGGCCAGGAGGACTGCGGCGGTCCTGACGCCGGTGCCGGGCATCGAGGTCAGGACCTGGGAGAGAGGGGGCCTCCAGCAGGGCTTCGATCCGGGCTTGCAGGGCCTGGCGTTGTTCGTGGACGGCGGCCGGCGATCTGGCCGGCGACGGCACGATCACGTTCAGGATGCCGGTGCCGGGAACGACCACGGTCTGTTCGTCGAGGGCGTCTCCGCACCGAGTGCCCTCGGGACAGCAGCGATCCTCCTCGTCGCCGTCCCTGAGGGCATCCACAATGCGCCGCAACGCCTCACTCAGGTCAGTGAGAGTGACCAGTCGAGGCAGGCGTCGGACCAGCGTTCTTGACCGTAAGAGGCAACAGCTTCTTGCCGGTCGGGCCGATTTGGATGCTGGTGTCCATCTGGGGGCACACCCCGCAATCGAAGCAAGGCGTCCACCGGCAGTCCTCGACCTCCGTCTCGTCGAGGGCGTCCTGCCAGTCCTCCCAGAGCCAGTCCTTGTCGAGGCCCGAGTCCAGGTGGTCCCAGGGGAGGACCTCCTCGTAGGTCTTCTCTCGGGTCGTGTACCAGTCGACGTCCACGCCGAACGCGGGGAGCGTCTTGTCGGCGCAGGCCATCCAGCGGTCGTAGGAGAAGTGCTCGCGCCAGCCGTCGAAGCGGCCGCCGTCCTCGTAGACGGCGCGGATGACGGCGCCGATGCGGCGGTCGCCCCGCGACAGGAGGCCCTCCACGATGCCCGGCTTGCCGTCGTGGTAGCGGAAGCCGATCGAGCGGCCGTACTTCTTGTCGCCGCGGATCTTGTCGCGGAGCTTCTGCAGGCGGGCGTCCGTCTCCTCGGCGGAGAGCTGCGGGGCCCACTGGAAGGGCGTGTGGGGCTTGGGGACGAAGCCGCCGATGGACACCGTGCAGCGGATGTCGTTCTGGCCGGAGACCTTGCGGCCCTCGGCGATCACCTTCGTGGCCATGTCGGCGATCTGGAGGACGTCCTCGTCCGTCTCCGTGGGCAGGCCGCACATGAAGTACAGCTTCACCTGGCGCCAGCCATTGCCGTACGCCGTGGAGACGGTCCTGATCAGGTCCTCTTCCGAGACCATCTTGTTGATGACCTTGCGCATGCGCTCGGAGCCGCCCTCGGGGGCGAAGGTCAGGCCGGACCTGCGGCCGTTCCTCGTGAGCTCGTTCGCCAGGTCGACGTTGAAGGCGTCCACGCGGGTGGAGGGGAGGGACAGGCCGATCTTGTCCTCCTCGTACCGGTCCGCCAGGCCCTTCGCGATGTCGCCGATCTCCGAGTGGTCGGCCGAGGACAGCGAGAGAAGACCCACCTCCTCGAAGCCCGTCGCCTTCAGACCCTTCTCCACCATGTCGCCGATGCCCGTGATGGAGCGCTCACGGACCGGGCGGGTGATCATGCCCGCCTGGCAGAAGCGGCAGCCGCGGGTGCAGCCACGGAAGATCTCCACCGACATGCGCTCGTGGACGGTCTCGGCGAGGGGGACCAGGGGCTGCTTCGGGTACGGCCACTCGTCCAGGTCCATGACCGTGTGCTTGGACACGCGCCACGGGACGCCCGACTTGTTGGGGACCACGCGGGCGACACGGCCGTCGGGAAGATACTCGACGTCGTAGAACGCCGGGATGTACACCGAGCCCGTCTTCGCGAGGCGGAAGAGGACCTCCTCGCGACCGCCCGGCCGGCCCTCCGCCTTCCACTCGCGGATGATCTTCGTCATGTCGAGGACGGCCTGCTCGCCGTCGCCGATGATCGCCGCGTCGATGAAGTCCGCGATCGGCTCGGGGTTGAAGGCCGCGTGACCACCGGCCAGCACGATCGGGTCGTCCAAGCCACGGTCGCGCGACTCCAGCGGGATGCCCGCCAGGTCCAGCGCCGTGAGCATGTTGGTGTAGCCCAGCTCCGTGGAGAAGGACAGGCCGAACACGTCGAACGCGCCCACCGGCCGGTGGCTGTCGACCGTGAACTGCGGGACCCGGTGTTCCCGCATCAGCGCCTCCAGGTCCGGCCACACGCTGTAGGTGCGCTCGGCGAGGACGCCCTCCTGCTCGTTCAGGACCTCGTAGAGGATCATGACGCCCTGGTTGGGCAGACCCACCTCGTACGCGTCCGGGTACATCAGTGCCCAGCGGACGTCGCAGGACTCCCACGGCTTGACGGTGGAGTTGAGCTCACCGCCGACGTACTGGATCGGCTTCTGCACATGCGGGAGCAGAGCTTCGAGCTGCGGGAACACCGACGCGGCGGTTTCGGCTGACATCTCGCACTTCCATGGACGGACAGGGGTGACCATCTAGCCTAACGCGGCCGAGACCACCACCCGTACGCCCGGAGCGCTCCCCGAAGGTCACAGGAGGGTCAGAGGGCGTCCGCCTCCTCCTTGATCCCGTCCCAGCGTCCGGGCAGCTCGGCCTCCACCGCCGCCGCCCGCTGCTCCTCACGCCCGTACAGCAGCCCGTAGGTGAAGGCGCTCTCCCCGGCCGCGTGGGCGACCGCGGACAGCTCGCGCAGGGTCTGCCGGGCCATCACGCTGTCCTGGTGCTCCCCCAGCAGGTTCTGGAGCGCCTTCATGGACTTGACGACGGTCTTGGCGGGGTCGCCGAGGGCCGGGCGGGCCGCCTCGGCGGCGTAGCGGGTGCGCTTGGTCTTCTTGCGGGCCTCGTGGATCGCGACGTCGCGTTCGGTGCCTGGCTCCAGTTCCAGCGCCCGCGCGACGTGCCCGGAGACCTTGCGGAAGTCCTTGCGCACGGCCTTGGCGATCACCTTGTGGGGTTTCTTCGCGGCCGCCTTCAGCCGTGGCGGGTCCGCGATCAGCGCGTCCAGGGTGTCGAGCAGGGCGAGATGGCGCCGGGAGTCCAGCACCCCGATCAGCCGCGCGCTCGCCCCGCCCGGCCTGTCCCCCGACCAGGTGCTCAGGCGGGCGGCCACGGGCCCCGAGATCAGTGTCAGGGGCACCTCGTCGAGGGCGGCCGACAGGCGCTCGCTGAGCACCTCGCGGTCCCGGTCCACGCCCAGCTCACCGGCCAGCCACTTCAGCTCGTCGCCGATCGGGTCGGTGACGGCCCGGTCGAGGACCTTGCCGTACGACTTGAGGGTGCTGCGCAGT
This sequence comes from Streptomyces sp. NPDC005303, assembly GCF_040607335.1. Lineage (NCBI taxonomy): Bacteria > Bacillati > Actinomycetota > Actinomycetes > Kitasatosporales > Streptomycetaceae > Streptomyces > Streptomyces sp. NPDC005303. The sequence continues at coordinate 62,531 of NZ_JBEXGM010000002.1, forward strand.
CGGCGGGTGGCGACGCGCATGCTGTGCACGGAGTCCTCGACATCCTGGCGGACGGCCGGGTCGAGCTCGACGATCGCGTCGCGCTGGGCGCGGACGTAGGCGAGGACGTGGTCGCCCGCGGTCACCGGGTCGCCGATGACGGGGCTCTGCTTCTCGGGTGCGGTCTCGGCGAGGGCCCGGGCCAGCTTCGAGGCGGACCCGGACGGCCGTACGCCCGCCTTGCGCAGGCGTTTCTCCACCTTGTCGAGGAAGGCCGGGTCGCCGCCGTCGGCGAGTTCCACCTCGATCTCGGTCCACTGGGCGTCGCCGACGCCGCCGCTGAGCCGCTCGGCGTGCACGGCGTCCACGCTGACCTCGGCGAGCAGCTCGCCCTCAGCGTCGAGGAGGTGACGCACGTCGCGGTCCGAGCGCAGCCGGACGACGGGCAGCACCGCGACTCCCCGGACGCGGGAGCGGACCAGGGCGGCGAGTTCGTCGGGGAGGGCGTCGGAGAGCGGGGCCCGGATCTCGTCGCGCACGCCCTCGGAGACGGGGAACTTCAGGTGCCAGCCCGCGTCCGATCCGCCCGTACGGCGGCGCAGGGTGATCGAGGACGCCATGAGGCGTTCGTCGGCCGTGTCGTAATAGGTGGCGTCCAGCTGCGTGACGCCCTTGTCGACGACGGTCTCGACCCCGGCGACTCCGGTCAGGTCTGGCAGGCCGCTGTCGTGGGACTCATACTTGCGTTCGATCTCCCGCTTTGTGTCCGCCATGATTCAAATCTAGTCGCCGGGCCCCGGTTCCGGCAGAGGACCGACACCACCGGGGCCACCCCGGCTACGCCGACATCGGCCGCTGCACCCTGATCGACTGCAGCAGCCCCACCGCCACCCACACCGCGAACATCGACGATCCGCCGTACGACACGAACGGCAGCGGCAGGCCGGTGACCGGCATGATCCCGAGGGTCATGCCGATGTTCTCGAAGGCCTGGAAGGCGAACCAGGCGACGATCCCGGCGGCCACGATCGTGCCGTACAGCTCGGTCGTCTCGCGGGCGATCCGGCAGGCCCGCCACAGGACGACCCCGAGCAGGAGGATTATCAAGCCCGCGCCGACGAAGCCCAGTTCCTCGCCGGCGACGGTGAAGACGAAGTCGGTCTGCTGTTCGGGGACGAACTGGCCGGTGGTCTGGGAGCCGTGGAAGAGGCCCGCGCCCGTGAGGCCGCCCGAACCGATGGCGATCCGGGCCTGGTTGGTGTTGTAGCCGACGCCCGCGGGGTCGAGGCTGGGGTTGGCGAAGGCGGCGAAGCGGGCGATCTGGTACTCGTCGAGCACCCCGAGCTGCCAGACGGCGAGCGCGCCGAGCGTCCCCGCGCCGAGGAGCCCGAAGACCCAGCGGTTGGAGGCACCGGAGGCGAGCAGCACCCCGAGCACGATGATGACCATGACCATGACCGACCCGAGGTCGGGCATGAGCATCACGATCAGCATCGGGACGGCGGCCAGGCCCAGGGCCTGGAGCACCGTGCGGTGGTCGGGGTAGGGCTTGTCGCCGGCGTCGACCCGGGCCGCGAGCAGCATCGCCATGCCGAGGATGATCGTGATCTTCACGAACTCCGAGGGCTGGAGGGAGAATCCGCCGCCGAGCACGATCCAGGAGTGGGCGCCGTTGACCGTGGAGCCCAGTGGAGTGAGGACCAGCAGGAGCAGGAAGAGCGAGGCGCCGTACAGCAGGGGCACGGCGGTGCGCAGGGTGCGGTGGCCGACCCACACCGTGCCGATCATCAGGGCGAACCCGATGCCGGTGTTCATGAGGTGGCGGATCAGGAAGTAGTACGGGTCTCCCTGGTTGATCTCGGTGCGGTTGCGGGTCGCCGAGAAGACCAGGATCGAGCCGATCATGGACAGGGCGAGGGCCGAGAACAGTATCGGCCAGTCCAGTCGGCGGGCGAGCGAGTCGCGGGCCAGCAGCCGGGTCCAGCCCGCGCGCGCGGGGCCGTATCCGGAGACCTGGAAACTGTTCGCCCCGGTCATGTGAGCATCCTCCGGCTCCCCCTCTTGCGGCGCCGCCTTCGGGTGTCGCGGTTCCCGCCGGTCGACGTGTTCACGGTCGCGGCCTGCTGTGTCCCGTTCGGCTCGGGCGCGTCCTCCTGGCTCGCCCGCTGGTCCTTGGCCGGGTCCTTGGCGATCTTCGGGGACTTGATGGTCCCGTCCGTCTGGATCTTCGGCAGGTTCTTCTCGGGGGTGGGCAGCAGGGCGTTCTTCTTGGTGATGGTGCCGTCGGCGGAGACGCCGTACAGGGCGTTGTAGATGTGGCGCACGGCCTCACCGGAGGCGCCGGAGCCCGTACCGGCCTGGGCGATCGTCATGATGACCGTGTAGTCCTTGGAGTACGTGGCCAGCCATGACGTGGTCTGCTTGCCGTAGACCTCGGCGGTACCCGTCTTGGCGTGCAGCGGGATCTTGTCCTGTGGCCAACCCCCGAACTTCCAGGCGGCCGTACCACGGGTGACGACTCCTTCAAGGGCGGTGTCCATACCCTTGAGGGCGGCCTGGCCGATCGGCAGCCTGCCGACGGCCTTGGGCTTGATCTCCTGAACGGTCTTGCCGTCGGCACTGATGATCGCCTTGCCGATGGTCGGCTCGTACATGGTGCCGCCGTTGGCGAGCGCCCCGTAGATCTTGGCCTCCTGGATCGGGGTGACGAGGGTGTCGCCCTGGCCGATGGAGTAGTTGATCGAGTCGCCCTCGCGCATCTTGTTGCCTTCGAGGCAGTTCTCGTACGCGATCTTCTCGACGTAGGTGCCGTCCTTCTTGCCGGTCTTGCACCAGGAGTCCTTGTTGGCCTTCCAGTAGCTCTCCTTCCACTGGCGGTCCGGGACTCGGCCGGTGACCTCGTTGGGCAGGTCGATGCCGGTGGGCTTGCCGAGGCCGAACTGGTGGGCGGCCTTGTAGAAGTAGTCCTTGGGCTCACCCTTCTTGGGGTTGATGCCGCCGTCCTTCTTCCACTCCCGGTCGGCGAGGCCGTAGAAGACGGTGTCGCAGGAGACCTCGAGGGCGCGGCCCAGCGAGATGGGGCCGAAGTTCTCGCCCTCGAAGTTCTTGAAGACCTGGCCGCCCACCGAGTACGAACTGGTGCACGGGTAGCCGCCGTCCCACTCGTAGCCGGCCTCGACCGCGGCGGCCGTGGAGACGACCTTGAATGTCGAACCGGGCGCGGACTGACCCTGTATGGCCCTGTTGAGCAGCGGGTAGTCGGAGTTCTTGCCGGTGAGCTTCTTGTAGTCCTTGGCGGAGATGCCGCCGACCCAGACATTCGGGTCGTACGTCGGTGCGGACGCCATGGCGACGATCCGGCCGGTCTTGGCCTCCATCACGACGACGGCACCCGAGTCGGCCTTGTAGTTCTCGCCGGTGATCTTGTCGAACTGGGTGCGGGCGATCTTCATCGCGTCGTTCAGTTCGTACTCGGCGACGCGTTGGACGCGGGCGTCGATGCTGGTGACGAGGTTGGCGCCGGGCTGGGCCGCGTCGGCCTCGGCCTGGCCGATGACGCGGCCGAGGTTGTCGACCTCGTAGCGGGTGACGCCGGCCTTGCCGCGCAGTGCCTTGTCGTACTGGCGCTCGAGACCCGAGCGGCCGACCTGGTCGGAGCGCAGGTAGGGCGAGTCGGTGTCCTGGGCCTTGGTGATCTCTTCGTCGGTGACCGGGGAGAGGTAGCCGAGGACCTGGGCGGTGTTGGACTTGCCGGGGGCGGCGTAGCGGCGCACGGCCTCGGGCTCGGCGGTGATGCCGGGGAAGTCCTCGGCGCGCTCGCGGATCTGCAGGGCCTGCTTGGGGGTGGCCTCGTCGGTGATGGGGATCGGCTGGTAGGGCGAGCCGTTCCAGCAGGGCTGGGGGGTCTTCGCGTCGCAGAGCCGGACCTTGAGCATGACGTCCTTGGTGGACATCCCGAGGACCTTGGCCAGCTTGGCGAGGACGGCCTTGCCGTCGTCCCTCATCTTCAGCAGGTCGGTGCGGGAGGCGGAGACCACCAGACGGGTCTCGTTGTCCGCCAGCGGCACTCCGCGGGCGTCCAGGATAGAACCGCGCACGGCGGGTTCGACGACCTGCTGGACGTGGTTCCCGGAGGCTTCCTTCGCGTACGCGTCGCCCTCGCGGATCTGGAGGTACCAGAGGCGGCCGCCGAGGGTGCCGAGGAGGGACAGCACGAGGATCTGGATGACGACGAGTCGGATCTGGACCCGTGGAGTCCGTCCGGTCTCGGGGATATTGGTCACTGCGGCTGCCGCCCCCTCTCAGTGTGTGTACGTGTCATATCCGGCGAACCTGTGAACCCGGTCCGCCGACTCCCGTGGGATCACAGCCGCTTGACCCCCTTGATGCGGCCCACCCGCGCGGTACGGGTCCGCGCCTTGGTCTTCAGGCCGCCGAGGCCGCTCCGCTGGCCGCCGATCTTCAGACCCGTGCCCGAGGAGAGCCAGCCCGAGGAGATGTCCGCCGACTTGGCCGCGGAACCGGCCTCGGCGAGCGGGTCGTTGTCGGCTCGGCGGGCGAGCGCCATGATGCCGGGGACGACGAAGGGGGCGAGCAGCAGGTCGTACAGGGCGGCCGTGAACAGCAGGCTGCCGAGGCCGACATGGCGGGCGGCGGTGTCGCCGACGAGGGCGCCCACACCGGCGTACAGCAGGGTGGTGCCGACGGCGGCGGCGACCACGACGACCATGGGGCCGGTGGCGGACTTGAGTCTGCCGTTCTCCGGTTTGGCGAGGCCGGCGAGGTAGCCGATGACGCACAGCACCAGGGCGTAGCGCCCGGCGGCGTGGTCGGCGGGCGGGGCGAGGTCGGCGAGGAGACCGGCGGCGAAGCCGACGAGGGCGCCGCCGACATGGCCGTAGACCAGGGCGAGGCCGAGGACGGTGAGGAGCAGCAGGTCGGGGACGGCGCCCGGGAGGTGGAGGCGGGCGAGGACGCTCACCTGGACGACCAGGGCGACCACGATCAGGGCGGCGGACAGCAGGATCCGGTTGACGCGCATGACTACAGCTCCTACTGCTCTTGCTGGATCTGGCCGCCGACCGGCGCGTTGGCGGACGGGGTGACGGTAACCGTCACGGTCGGCGTGGGCGTCGGCTTCGGTTTTGCGGGCAGCACCGTGTCGCGCGGGTCCTTCTTCGGGGCCCGGACGACGACGCCGACGATGTCGAGCTTGCTGAAGCTGACGTACGGCGTGACGTAGACGGTGCGGGTGAGGTCACCGCCGGAGGGGTCGACGCGGGAGACCACGCCGACCGGGACGCCGGGCACGAACGGCTTGTCGGCCTGGGAGCCGAAGGTGACCAGGCGGTCGCCCTTCTTGATCTCGGCCTTGCCGTTGAGGAGTTCGACGCGCAGCGGGCGGTCGCCCTGGCCGGAGGCGAAGCCGAGCTCGTCGCTGGCCTCCATGCGGGTGCCGACGGTGAAGTCGGGGTCGTTGGCCAGGAGCACGGTGGCGGTGTTCGGGCCGACGGTGGTGACGCGGCCGACCAGTCCGTCGCCGTTGAGGACGGTCATGTCGCGCCGGATGCCGTCGTTGGCGCCGACGTCCACGGTGATGGTCCAGGAGAAGCCCTGGGCCGCTCCTATGGCGATGACCTCGGCGCCCTTGATGCCGTACTGGCCCTCACCGGCGATCTTCAGCATCTTGTCGAGCTGCTTGAGCCGGCTGGAGTTGCGGTCGTCGCTGCCGAGTCTCGCCTTGAGGGCGGAGTTCTCCTTCTCCAGCTCGGCGAGCCGGTCGTGCCGCTCGCCGGAGTCGCGGATGGCGGAGACGGCGTTTCCGACCGGGTCGACCGCGGCGGACACGCCGTTCTCGATCGGGCCGAACACGGCGGCCGCGCCTTGGCGGGCACCGTCGACCGGCGAGTCCTCCCCGCCACGGATGTCCACCGTGATCAGCGCGAACGCGACGGCGATCAGCAGCACCAGGAGCAGCCGGCTCTCTCGTGTGTCCCTCACGTGCGGCGGCCGTGCCCTTCTTATTGGAGTTCCGTTTGTGGGAGCTTATGCCTCGATATCAACGATCCGCCGTACGAGAGGAGATCATCTCGTACGGCGGAATCGAAGAGTTACGTCATCTGCGCGGCTGGGCGTCCAGCACCTGCTGGAGCGCCTCGAATTCCTCGACGCACTTCCCGGAGCCGAGCGCCACGCTGTCCAGCGGGTCCTCGGCGATGTGGATCGGCATGCCGGTCTCCCGGCGCAGCCGCTCGTCGAGCCCGCGCAGCAGGGCGCCGCCGCCGGTGAGGACGATGCCGCGGTCCATGATGTCGCCGGAGAGCTCCGGCGGGCACTTGTCGAGGGTCGTCTTGACGGCGTCCACGATGGCGTTGACGGGTTCCTCGATCGCCTTGCGGACCTCGGCGGCCGAGATGACGACGGTCTTGGGCAGCCCGGAGACGAGGTCCCGGCCGCGGATTTCGGTGTGTTCGTCAGCGTCGAGGTCGTACGCCGAACCGATCGTGATCTTGATCTGTTCGGCCGTCCGCTCACCCAGCAGGAGGGAGTACTCCTTCTTGATGTGCTGAATGATCGCGTTGTCCAGCTCGTCGCCCGCGACGCGGATGGACTGGGCGGTGACGATGCCGCCGAGGGAGATGACCGCGACCTCCGTGGTGCCGCCGCCGATGTCCACCACCATGTTGCCCGTGGCCTCATGGACCGGCAGGCCGGAGCCGATGGCGGCCGCCATGGGCTCCTCGATGATGTGTACCTGGCGGGCGCCGGCCTGGGACGACGCCTCGATGACGGCACGGCGCTCGACGCCGGTGATGCCCGAGGGGACACACACGACGACGCGCGGCCTCGCGAGATACCGCCGCTTGTGGATCTTCAGGATGAAGTAGCGCAGCATCCGCTCGGTGATCTCGAAGTCGGCGATCACGCCGTCCTTCAGCGGGCGCACGGCAACGATGTTGCCGGGGGTCCGCCCGATCATCTTCTTGGCCTCGGCACCGACTGCCAGAATTCCACCGGTGTTCGTGTTGATCGCGACGACGGACGGCTCGTTGAGTACGATCCCGCGACCCCTGACGTACACCAGCGTGTTGGCGGTCCCGAGGTCGACAGCCATGTCACGGCCGATGAACGACATTGAGTTCCCCATCAGGATTCGTCTGGCCTTCCTGGGAGCTTTTGAGGGCATTTCAGGTCGGCGAAGTGGGTGCTGTGACGTGAAGGCTTCCATCGTAGACGCGCCTGCACGAACACTGCGCGAGGGTCTTCGCCATTGTCAGCAGATCAAACGCCGCCTCGCTTGTGGAGACGGTCCATAGGGAGCACTCGTTCCCCCGATCGGCACGCATATGCCAAGGGACGGCCGAAAATGTACGGCCGCCCCAGGTCAGAGGGGAGAACGAGCTGACGCTCCCTCAGAAATTGCCACCAAACCTACGCACGGGACCTATGCGCGAACCTATGCGCGGCCGGGGAAGAAGATCTTCACCTCGCGCTCGGCGGACTCCTCCGAGTCGGACGCGTGGATGAGGTTCTCGCGGACGATGACGCCGAAGTCCCCCCGGATGGACCCGGGCGCGGCGGCGACCGGGTCGGTCGGGCCCGCCAACTGGCGTACGCCCTCGATGACCCGCTCGCCCTCGACGATCAGCACGACGGCCGGACCGGACGCCATGAACTCCATCAGCGGCTCGTAGAAGGGCTTGCCCTTGTGCTCGCCGTAGTGCTGCTCCAGCGTGTCCTCGTCCAGGGTGCGCAGCTCCAGCGCGGTGATCTGCCAGCCGGCCTTGCGCTCGATACGGCTGATGATCTCGCCGGTCAGGCCGCGACGGACGGCGTCGGGCTTGAGGAGGACGAGGGTGCGCTGACTCACTAGGGGCTCCTAACCTGCTGACATGTGCGGTGGGACGAGGTTACAGGGCGTGTCGGCGCGCTCGTCACACAGCGTCAGGTGTAGGGGAGTCCGCCCGGCCTGCGTCGGCGGACTGGGCGGACTGGGCGGCGAATCTGGCCTTCGCCTCGTCGATCTTCCGGCCGTAGTGCACGGAGGCCCACCACAGGGCCGCGAAGATCGCGCCCATGAAGAACATCGTCGGCACCACGAAGCCGGAGGCGATCAGGGCGATCTGGAACGCCCAGCCGAGGGCGACACCGCCGGGCCGGGTCACCATCCCGCACAGGGCGAGACACAGGAACATGGCGATGCCGCTGACCGTCCACACCGTGGACGTGGCCAGGTCTGGATCCTTCATCGCGACCAGCGCGGCGAAGCCGACGACGAAGAACTCGCCGATCAGGGTCGATGCACAGAGCGTACGCATGGCTTGGACTCAGCCCCTTCCCAGCAGCAGGCGGGCCTCGCCGACCGTGATGACCGACCCGGTGACCAGCACACCGCCGCCCGCGAACTCACCGTCCTCCTCGGCCAGCGTGATCGCCTCCTCCAGCGCGTCCGGCAGCTGCGGCTCGACCTGGACGCGCTCCTCGCCGAACACCTCGACGGCGATCGCGGCGAGTTCGTCGGCGTCCATGGCGCGGTGGCTGGAGTTCTGCGTGATGACGACCTCGGCGAAGATCGGCTCGAAGGCCTCCAGGAGCCCCCGCACGTTCTTGTCGCCGCTCGCGCCCACGACACCGATCAGCCGGCTGAAGTCGAAGGCCTCACCGACCGCCTCGGCGGTGGCGCGGGCGCCCGCCGGGTTGTGGGCGGCGTCCAGGACGACGGTCGGAGAACGCCGTACGACCTCCAGACGACCCGGGGAGGAGACGGCCGCGAAGGCCTTGCGGACGGTGTCGATGTCGAGGCGGTCCGGGCGCTGGGCACCCACCCCGAAGAACGCCTCCACGGCGGCGAGCGCCACGGCCGCGTTGTGCGCCTGGTACGGGCCGTGCAGCGGCAGGTACACCTCTTCGTACTCGCCGCCGAGGCCGCGCAGGGTCAGCAACTGGCCGCCGACGGCGACCTGCCGGGAGACGACCCCGAACTCCAGCCCCTCGCGCGCGACGGTCGCGTCGACCTCGACGGCCTTCTTCAGCAGGACCTGCGCCGCGTCGACCGGCTGCTGGGCCATGACGACGGTCGCGTCCTGCTTGATGATCCCGGCCTTCTCGACGGCGATCTCGCCGGGTGTCTCGCCCAGCCGGTCGGTGTGGTCCAGGTCGATGGGGGTGACCACGGCGACATCGCCGTCGATGACGTTGGTCGCGTCCCAGGAGCCGCCCATGCCGACCTCGACGACGGCCACGTCGACGGGCGCGTCCGCGAAGGCGGCGTACGCCATGCCGGTCAGCACCTCGAAGAAGGACAGCCGGTACTGCTGCGAGGCGTCGACCATCTCGATGTACGGCTTGATGTCGTCGTACGTCTCGATGAACCGCTCGGCGGAGACCGGGGCGCCGTCGAGGCTGATGCGCTCGGTGACCGACTGGACGTGGGGGCTGGTGTACCGGCCCGTGCGCAGTTCGAAGGCGCCGAGGAGGGCCTCGATCATGCGGGCCGTGGAGGTCTTGCCGTTCGTCCCCGTGATGTGGATCGAGGGGTACGCCCGCTGCGGCTCGCCCAGCAGGTCCATCAGCGCGGCGATGCGGCTGACCGAGGGCTCCAACTTGGTCTCGCCCCAGCGGGTGGCGAGCTCCGCCTCGACCTCGCGCAGAGCCGTGTCGACCGCGGGGTCCTCGGGGCGGGCGGGCACGTCGGCCTCCGGCGGGCCGCCCTGGGTGCGCAGGGTGCGGCTGCCGGCCTCGATGACCGCGAGGTCGGGGTCTCGGTCGGTCTCGTTCGCGATGATCTCGTCGAAGGGGTCGCTGTCACTCACGGGGCCAGTCTACGGAGGCCGACTGACAGAGTGCCTTCGGAGTGGGGTGGCTGATGCCGCCTGGTGGGCGCGGGGAGGTTTGTGGCTGGTCGCGCCCACGCGGCGGAGCCGCACATCGATGCGGCCCCGCGCCACCTTGGTGTCCTACTGCTGAGGCAGACCCTCCAGCTGGGTCTGGATCCTCTTGATGTCCTCGTCCGCCTTGGCCAGGCGGCCGCGGATCTTGTCCACCACGTTGTCCGGGGCCTTCGCGAGGAACGCCTCGTTGCCGAGCTTGGCGTTGGCCTGGGCCTTCTCCTTCTCGGCCGCCGCGAGGTCCTTCGCGAGGCGCTTGCGCTCCGCCGCCACGTCGATGGTGCCGGAGAGGTCGAGCGCGACCGTGGCACCGGCGACCGGGAGGGTGGCCGTGGCCGCGAAGGTGTCGCCTTCGGGCTGGAGACGGAGGAGCTGGCGGATGGCGGCCTCGTGCGGGGCGAGCGCGGTGCCGGTCAGCTCCAGGCGGGCCGGGACCTTCTGGCCGTCCTTGAGGCCCTGGTCCTTGCGGAACCGGCGGACCTCGGTGACGACCCTCTGGACCAGCTCGATCTCCTTCTCGGCCGCCTCGTCGCGGAAGCCGCTGTCGGCCGGCCACTCGCCGACGACCAGGGACTCGCCGCCCGTGAGGGTGGTCCACAGGGTGTCCGTCACGAACGGGATGACCGGGTGGAGCAGCCGCAGCGTCACGTCGAGGACCTCACCGAGGACCCGGCCGGAGACCCTGGCCTGCTCGCCGCCCGCGAAGAAGGTCGTCTTCGACAGCTCGACGTACCAGTCGAAGACCTCGTCCCACGCGAAGTGGTAGAGCGCGTCGGCGAGTTTGGCGAACTGGTAGTCGTCGTAGTACGCGTCGACCTGGGCGACCGTGGTGTTGAGCCGGGACAGGATCCAGCGGTCGGTCGCCGACATCTCGGAGGCGTCCGGCAGCGGGCCCTCGACCGTGGCGCCGTTCATCAGGGCGAAGCGGGTGGCGTTCCAGATCTTGTTGGTGAAGTTCCGGGAGGCCTTGACCCAGTCCTCGCCGATCGGCACGTCCGCGCCCGGGTTGGCGCCGTTGGCGAGGGTGAAGCGGACGGCGTCGGAGCCGTAGGCGTCCATCCACACCAGCGGGTCCACCGCGTTGGGGTTCGACTTCGACATCTTCTTGCCGAACTCGTCGCGGACCAGGCCGGTCAGCGCGATGGTGTGGAAGGGCGCCTGGCCGTCCATGGCGTACAGGCCGAACATCATCATCCGGGCGACCCAGAAGAAGATGATGTCGTGGCCGGTGAGCAGGACGTCGGTCGGATAGAACTTCCGCAGGTCCTCGGTCTGTTCGGGCCAGCCGAGCGTGGAGAACGGCCACAGGCCGGAGGAGAACCAGGTGTCCAGGACGTCGGAGTCCTGGGTCCAGCCCTCACCGGTGGGCGGCTCCTCGTCGGGTCCGACGCAGACGACCTCGCCGTCGGGGCCGTACCAGATCGGGATGCGGTGGCCCCACCACAGCTGGCGCGAGATGCACCAGTCGTGCATGTTGTCGACCCAGTCGAAGTAGCGCTTCGACATGTCCTCGGGGTGGATCTTGACGCGGCCGTCGCGGACCGCGTCACCGGCGGCCTTGGCGAGCGGGCCGACCTTGACCCACCACTGCATGGACAGGCGCGGCTCGACCGTGGTCTTGCAGCGCGAGCAGTGGCCGACGGAGTGCATGTAGGGGCGCTTCTCGGCGACGATCCGGCCCTGCTCCTTGAGGGCGCCGACGACGGCCGAGCGGGCCTCGAAGCGATCCAGGCCGATGAAGGGCCCGTGGACCGTGATGACGCCGTGCTCGTCCATGATGGTCAGGGACGGCAGCTCGTGGCGGCGGCCGATCTCGAAGTCGTTCGGGTCGTGCGCCGGGGTCACCTTGACCGCGCCCGTGCCGAACTCCGGGTCGACGTGGGTGTCGGCGACGACCGGGATGGTGCGGTCGGTGAGCGGGAGCTTGATCTGCTTGCCGATGAGGTGCTGGTACCGCTCGTCGTCGGGGTGGACGGCGACGGCCGTGTCACCGAGCATCGTCTCCGCGCGCGTGGTCGCGACGACCAGGCTGTCCTCGCCCTCGCCGTAGCGGATGGAGACCAACTCGCCCGCGTCCTCCTGGTATTCCACCTCGATGTCGGAGATGGCCGTCAGACAGCGCGGGCACCAGTTGATGATGCGCTCGGCGCGGTAGATCAGCTCGTCCTCGTAGAGCCGCTTGAAGATGGTGAGGACGGCCTCGGACAGACCCTCGTCCATCGTGAAGCGCTCACGGCTCCAGTCGACGCCGTCACCCAGGCGCCGCATCTGGCCGAGGATCCGGCCGCCGTACTCCTCCTTCCACTGCCACACGCGCTCGACGAACTCCTCGCGGCCCAGGTCGTGGCGGGACTTGCCCTCCTCGGCGAGCTGCTGCTCGACCTTGTTCTGGGTCGCGATACCGGCGTGGTCCATGCCCGGCAGCCACAGCGCCTCGTAGCCCTGCATGCGCTTGCGGCGGGTGAGGGCGTCCATGAGCGTGTGCTGGAAGGCGTGCCCGAGGTGCAGGCTGCCCGTGACGTTCGGCGGCGGGATGACGATGGTGTACGGGGGCTTGTCGCTCTTGGCGTCGGCGGTGAAGTAACCGCGCTCCACCCAGCGCTCGTACAGCGCCCCCTCTACCTCGGCCGGCGCGTACTGGGTCGGCAGTTCGGTGCTGGGCGCTGTGGGCTGCTGCTGAGCGTTCTCGGTCACGGGGTCAGTTTAGGGGTGTCGCGGGCATGTCCCGAAACGCGTTTGTTCTGTAACGGTGGGGGCCCCGATGCCGTGCGGCACCTGTGCCTGAGCCAGGATGTCGGGACCACATAAGCATCTGGAGGGGAACCCAGAGATGAGTCACAACCAGCCGGGCCCGTACGGGCAGCCCCAGCAGCCCGGGCAGCAGCCGCAGCCCGGGCCGTACGGCCAGCCGGGCCCCTACGGCCAGCCGCCACAGGCCCCGCAGGCGCCCCAGCCCGGCTACGGCTACCCCCAGCAGGCCCCGCCGCCCCAGCAGCCGGGACAGCCTCCTCAGCAGCCCGGACAGCAGCCCCCGCAGCCGGGCTACGGCTACCCGCAGCAGGGCGGGGTGCCGCCGCAGGCCCCGCCGTCGTACGGCCAGCCGCAGGCTCCCTACGGGCAGCAGGCCCCGTACGGCCAGCAGGCCCCCTATGGACAGCAGCCGCCGTACGGCCAAGCCCCCTACGGCGTCCCGCAGCCCCCGGCGCCGGGCGGCGGCAACGGCAAGAAGATCGGCATCATCGTCGGCGCGGTGGCGGTCGTGGCCGCGATCGCGGTCGGGGCGTATCTGGTCCTCGGCAACGGGAGTGGCGGCTCCGACATCACCGACGACGGGGCGCACAAGCTGGCGGCACCGGCGACGATCCTCGACGGGGACTACAAGAAGGGCAGCGACGCCGGACTCGGTGCGCTGAGCGAGAGCGACGTCAAGGACGCCGAGTCGTGGGGCGTCAAGGACGCCAAGGACGTCAGCGCGACCTACTCCTCGGGCACGGGGCTCAACGTGAAGTCCCTGATGTTCGCCGGCGTGTACGGCACGATCGACGACCCGGAGAAGGTCGTCGACTCGATGTTCGCCGAGGCCAAGAAGGGCTCCTCGAAGGACTCCGGCTCGGGCACCTTCGTGGGCAGCCCCCAGGAGTTCACCCCTGCGGGCTTCGAGAACGGCGTCATGAAGTGCCAGGAGATCAAGACCACCGATTCCGGCCAGACCCTGACGATGCCGGTGTGCATCTGGGGTGACCACAGCACGGTGACCTACGTCTTCGCGTACGACATGGCCGCCCTGACCGAGGGCAAGAGCACCACGATGACGGACGCGGCCGAGCTGACCGCCAAGGTCCGCGACGACGTGCGCGTCAAGTCCTGACCGACGCCTGCACCCCAACGACGAAGGGGCCCCGGTCGGTTGACCGGGGCCCCTTCGCATGTCCGTGACGGCTACGCCGTCTTCTGCTCGCCCGAACCCCGTCCGCGCGCGTCCCGCGGGATCAGTGTCGGGTTGACGTTGGAGTGGACGACGTCCGCCGTGATGACGACCCGGGCCACGTCCTTGCGGGACGGGATCTCGTACATGACGCCCTGGAGGACCTCTTCCATGATGGCGCGCAGGCCTCGCGCGCCGGTCTGGCGGAGGATGGCCTGGTCGGCGATGGCCTCCAGCGCCTCGCGTTCGAAGTCCAGCTCCACGCCGTCGAGTTCGAACAGGCGCTGGTACTGCTTCACCAGCGCGTTGCGCGGCTCGACCAGGATCTGGAGGAGAGCCTCGCGGTCCAGGTTGTGGACGGAGGTGATGACGGGGAGGCGGCCGATGAACTCGGGGATCATGCCGAATTTCACCAGGTCCTCGGGCATGACGTCCTCGAACTGGTCCTTGGCCTCCAGCTCCCGCTTGGAGCGGATCGTGGCGCCGAAGCCGATGCCCTTGGCGCCCGCCCGGGACTCGATGAGCTTCTCCAGGCCCGCGAAGGCGCCGCCCACGATGAACAGGACGTTCGTCGTGTCGATCTGGATGAACTCCTGGTGCGGGTGCTTGCGTCCGCCCTGCGGCGGCACCGAGGCCGTGGTGCCCTCGAGGATCTTCAGGAGGGCCTGCTGCACGCCCTCGCCGCTCACGTCCCGCGTGATGGAGGGGTTTTCACTCTTCCGCGCGACCTTGTCGATCTCGTCGATGTAGATGATCCCGGTCTCGGCCTTCTTGACGTCGTAGTCGGCCGCCTGGATCAGCTTGAGCAGGATGTTCTCGACGTCCTCGCCGACGTAGCCCGCCTCGGTGAGCGCGGTGGCGTCGGCGATCGCGAACGGGACGTTCAGCATCCGGGCCAGTGTCTGCGCGAGGAGCGTCTTGCCGGAGCCCGTGGGGCCCAGCAGGAGGATGTTGGACTTCGCCAACTCGATCGCGTCGTCACGGCTGTTGCCGCCGCCGTTCTCGCCGGCCTGGACGCGCTTGTAGTGGTTGTACACCGCCACGGAGAGGGCCTTCTTGGCCGCCTCCTGGCCCACCACATAGCCCTCCAGGAACTCGTAGATCTCGCGGGGCTTGGGGAGTTCCTCCCAGCGCACCTCGCTCGTCTCGGCGAGTTCCTCCTCGATGATCTCGTTGCAGAGGTCGATGCACTCGTCGCAGATGTACACACCAGGCCCTGCGATGAGCTTCTTGACCTGCTTCTGGCTCTTGCCGCAGAACGAGCACTTGAGCAGATCGCCGCCGTCACCGATGCGTGCCACGGTGTGCTTCCCCTTCGCCTGGGAGACGCCTAGGTCCAGCGGCTCCTGGTGCTGCCTTATGTCCGACGGTACCTTGCCGGGCCCCCCGTTCGGGCCCCCCTTGGCAGGGTTCACTTTGACGTGCACTGTGCCAAGGGGCGGCATATCCTACGGGTCCGCGTCAGCGGACGGCGGCGTTGTTCATCTTCCGGGTGGAGATGATCTGGTCGATCAGGCCGTACGCCAGGGCGTCGTCGGCCGTGAGGATCTTGTCGCGCTCGATGTCCTCGCGGATCTTCTCGATCGGCGTGGTCGAGTGCTTGGCCAGCAGGTCTTCCAGCTGCGCGCGCATCCGGAGGATCTCGTTGGCGGCGATCTCGAGGTCGGAGACCTGGCCGCGGCCGGTCTCACTGTAGGGCTGGTGGATCAGCACGCGCGCGTTGGGCAGCGCCATCCGCTTGCCGGGCGTACCGGCGGCCAGCAGGATCGCGGCGGCGGAGGCCGCCTGACCCATGCAGACCGTCTGGATGTCCGGCTTCACGAACTGCATGGTGTCGTAGATGGCGGTCAGCGCGGTGAAGGAGCCACCGGGGCTGTTGATGTAGACCGAGATGTCCCGGTCGGGGTCCATCGACTCCAGGCACAGCAGCTGCGCCATGACGTCGTTGGCGGAGGCGTCGTCGATCTGCACGCCGAGGAAGATCACGCGCTCCTCGAAGAGCTTCGCGTACGGGTCGTACTCGCGGATGCCCTGCGAGGTGCGCTCGACGAAGCGCGGGATCACATAGCGGGACTCGGCGCGCGGGCCGGTGTACTCGGCCTCGGTGCGGGCGTAGAGGCCGCTGCCGGGGAAGTCGTTCACTGTCTGTCTCCTAGGGGCTTAGGCGGTCGGCTGAGGGGCTCTACGGGGCTCAGGCCCCGGTGCCGCCGCCGCCCGGGATACCGGCAGCCGTGGCGATGACGTCGTCGATGAGGCCGTACTCCTTGGCCTCCTCGGGGTCGAACCAGCGGTCGCGGTCCGAGTCGCGGGTGACCTGCTCGACGGTCTGACCCGTGTGCTGCGCCGTGAGCTCCGCCATGCGCTTCTTGGTGTGCAGCAGCCGCTCGGCGTGGATCTTGATGTCCGAGGCCGAGCCGGCCAGGCCGGCGGAGGGCTGGTGGATCAGGATCTCGGCGTTCGGGAGGGCGAAACGCTTGCCCGGGGTGCCCGCGCTGAGCAGGAACTGGCCCATCGAGGCGGCGAGGCCCATCGCGATCGTCATCACGTCGTTCTTGATGAACTGCATGGTGTCGTAGATCGCCATGCCGGCCGTGATCGAGCCGCCAGGGCTGTTGATGTAGAGGTTGATGTCCTTGTCGGGGTCCGCAGCGGCAAGGAGCAGCAACTGTGCGGTGATCTTGTTGGCGATGTCGTCGTCGACCGGCTGGCCGAGGAAGATGATCCGCTCGTTGAGCAGCCGGTTGTAGACCTGGTCGCCGAGGCCACCACCGATGGAAGGCTCGCCGGCGGCGGAGGGCATCAGATTCGTCACGTATCCACCTGCTCGTCTTACGACGGCGCCGGGCCGTCTCACGTGTTCCCGTCCGGGGGCTGGGCAGTCTGCGCGACTTCCCTGCCCTGGTACTCATGGACCCTAACGCGCTGGTCCCCTTGGGGAATCCCGGTAAGGGGGGTGTTCGCCGGGGGCGTAGCCCGTGGTATCGCCGGTGCACTGCCGGGCGCGGCCGTCGGGTGGCTCGCCGCACGGCTCCCGGCGCCCCCGGCCGGCCTTGCGAAACGCATGCGGGAAGGGCCCCGGAGACATGCGTCTCCGGGGCCCTTCCCGCGATGTTCGAGAGGCCGTGGGCTCAGCCCTCGGTCTTCTCCTCGGCCTCGGCCGGGGTCTCCTCGGAGGCGACCTCGACGGTCTCGGCCGTCTCGTCCTCGTCGTCGTCCAGGTCGACGACCTCGCCGTTGGTGTCCTTGACCGTGGCGGCCTCGACCACAACGGCCAGGGCCTTGCCGCGGGCGACCTCACCGACGAGAAGCGGGACCTGACCGCCCTCGACGACCGCCTGGGCGAACTGGTCGGGGGACATGCCGGAGGAGGCGGCGCGACGCATGAGGTGCTCGGTGAGCTCCTCCTGGTTGACGTTCAGCTTCTCGCGCTTGACGAGCTCGTCCAGCACGAACTGGGTCTTGATGCCCTTGACCGCGGCTTCCTTGGTCTCGGTGTCGAACTCCTCGGCCGTCTTGCCCTGGATCTCGAGGTACTTCTCGAGGTCGAGGCCCATCTGGCCGAGCTGGTGGTGCTCCAGGTTGTGCTTGCGGGTGTTGATCTCGTCCTCGAGAAGCTTCTCGGGGACGGGCACCTCGACGAGCTCCAGGAGCTTCTCCAGGACGCGCTCCTGGGCCTGGGTGGCCTGGTCGTACTGCTTCATGTTCTCGAGGCGCTTGCGGCTGTCGGCCCGCAGCTCGTCGAGGGTGTCGAACTCGGAGGCGAGCTGCGCGAACTCGTCGTCCAGCTCGGGCAGTTCGCGGGCGGCGACCTGGGTGACCTTGACGGTGACCTCGGCCTCCTTGCCGGCCGCGGAGCCGCCCTTGAGCTCGGAGGTGAAGGTGGCCTCGCCACCGGCCTCCAGGCCCTTCACGGCGTCGTCGATGCCTTCCAGCAGCTCGCCGGAGCCGATGGTGTAGGAGACGCCGCTGGCGACACCGTCCTCCAGCACCTCTCCGTCGACCTTGGCCTCCAGGTCGATGGTCACGACGTCGCCGTCCTCGGCGGCGCGCTCGACGGGGGAGGTCGAGGCGAAGCGCTCACGCAGCTCGGTCACGGCCTTGTCGACGTCCTCGTCGCTGACCTCGACCGCGTCGACCTCGACCTCGATGCCGGAGTAGTCCGGGATCTCGATGGCCGGACGGACGTCGACCTCGGCGGTGAAGTTCAGCGTCTCGCCGTCCTTCAGCTCGGTGATGTCGACCTCGGGCTGGCCCAGGACGTCGATCTCGGCCTCGTTGACCGCTTCGGTGTAGAACTTCGGAAGCGCGTCGTTGACGGCCTCCTCCAGCACCGCACCGCGGCCGAACCGCTGGTCGATGACGCGGGCCGGGATCTTGCCCTTCCGGAAGCCCTTCACCGTGACCTGCTGGTTGATCTTCTTGTACGCCGCGTCGAGGCTGTCCTTGAGCTCCTCGAAGGGCACCTCGATGCTGAGCCGAACCCGAGTCGGGTTCAGGGTCTCCACGGCGCTCTTCACGGTTCGGTCTCCTTGTGGCTGACTTCTCGGATTCTGCCGGGGCCAGAACGGCTCCGGCGGATCGCCGCCCGGAGGATCTTCTGTAAGGAGAGGCACACGGGCGTGCAGCTTGCATAGTAACGGCAGCGGCGACACGCCCCAAAGGCGATCACGGACTCGGTCACGCGAGCTGATCGCGCTGGTGGTCGGGGTGGCGGGATTTGAACCCACGGCCTTCCGCTCCCAAAGCGGACGCGCTACCAAGCTGCGCCACACCCCGTCTGGTCGACACGTAGGGTACATGCCCGCAGGCAGCGGGGTTGCCGCATTTTCGCGAGCCGCGGGCAGAACCAGGCCCACCCGCCCCGTGTGGAGCCCGGGAAACGGCCCTCTCGGGTGCAGCCGATCGTGGCCCACCGCCTCGGCCCGACTCCCGGAGGATCCACACCGCCGGAAGCGGCCCGGCGGTCATCGCCGGTCCTGGTGACGTGGGGTTCGACCCGCCTGGCGGGCTGCACCCGGAGCGGATGCCCGCCCTGCGCGGCGAACGGGCTCGGACGGCACCAGCGGCCGGCTGGGCGCGCGACAACTCACCTCGCGCCCGGCGCGTCGCCGCCGACCGCTCCGGCGAGGTGGGACACGGGTACGAGGCCCTGGTCTGGCCGCGGGGGCCGAACGCAGCCCGCCCGACGACCTCACACCGCACGACCCGCACGGCGGCCCCTCACACCCCAGCCCCCGACGCACCCAGTCCGACAGAAACAGACACGAACGGCGAGAACCTGGTCCGGCCACGGGGCCTGGACCCCGGACGCATCACCAGCCGGACAGGCGCTGTCACACCGTACGACCCGCCGAGCGGCCACTCGCGCTGCGGCGACGGAGCACGAGCGGGACACACCGGGCGGCGGGGGCACGGAAGGGGCACAGGCACGCTGGCCGTGTGCTCAGGGCAGCTGGTCGCAGGGAGGGGCGGGCGTCGGTGGTGAGGAACGTGCCCGGCCAGCAGATCCGCGGCGTGCCGGGTCGTGGGGGGGGCTCCGTACGACCCGGGACACGGCGGACGCGGTACCTGGACGGGTGACGTCCGCGGCTGCCGCGTCCATGTGCCGTGCCGTGCCGTCGGGGGCGCGAGGCGGAAGGGGTGTGCGGTGAGGGGTGACGACCCGGTACGATGCTTTTCGTGCCGCCGGTCGTCGGACCGCGGCGCATGCTGTGCGGGCGTAGCTCAATGGTAGAGCCCTAGTCTTCCAAACTAGCTACGCGGGTTCGATTCCCGTCGCCCGCTCCATACGCATCAGGGCCAGGTCGGAGGATCTTTCCTCCGCCTGGCCCTGATCGTTTCCCGGGGTCGCGTTCAGCCCGCCGTGTCCCCCGCGTGCCCCTTGGGCTTTCGATCTTGCTTCTTCTTGGCCTTCCGTGCCCTCTTGCGTGCCTTGTCGACAAGCCCGCTCAGGGCGTCGGCGATCAGCCGGTCACGGTCGGCGCTGGCGTGCTGGTAGATCAGCGCGGCGCGGGCGGTGCTGTGACCCATACGCGACATCAGCTCTCGCGTGCTGGCCCCCGTCGACGCGGCGAGGGTGTTGCCCGTGTGCCGGAGATCATGAAAGTGCATTCCCTTGATCCCCGCATCCGAACACGCCTTGTGCCACAGCCGGTTGAAGTGGTTACGCCGCGGAGTCGCCCCCTTAGATCCGACGAACACCCGACCGTCCGCACCATGTTCGGCGTAGTGATCCAGGTGCGCCCGGATCTCCGGGATGATCGCGGCCGGGATCGCCACGGTGCGCTTGCCCGCCGCACTCTTGGGCGCCTTGATCTCCCGCTGCCCGTTGTTCAGCTCAGCGACGGCCCGGCGGACACGGACGGCTCCGTGATCGAGATCGATGTCCCGGCGGTGCAGGCCGACCAGCTCACCCCAGCGCAGGCCGAGGAAGCCAGCCATGAGGACGAGCGCGCGATAGCGCGGCTGGATCGCGTCGGCGAGGTCGTACACCTCCTGCACGGTCGCGGTCGGCCGCTCGGGGGTGTGCACGGTGCTGGCGCCCTTGATCGTGCACGGGTTGCGGCGGATCAGGAGGTCTGCCACGGCCGTACCCATGATCGCGCGAAGCAGGGCGTAGGCCTTGGCGACGGTGGTCGGACCGGTCCCGCCGGCCAACTTGTCGGCACGCCAGCGGCGCACGAGCGGGGGCGAGATCTCGGCGACGTTGACCGACCCGAAGGCGGGCGCGAGGTGATGCCGCAGGAGCGAGCCGTAGAGCTGACGCGTGGTGGTGGTCAACTCCCGTTCCCTGATCCAGGCAGCGGCGTACTCGTCGAACGGCACCTTCCCGGCGTCTGGGTCGTGCCAGTCACCGCGCCGCATCTCGGTCTGCTTGTCAGCCAGCCAGTCATCGGCGTCCCGTTTGGTGGCGAAGGTCTCCGGGGCTGGCCGGAGAAGTCCGTCCGGACCGACGTAGCGAGCCTGATAACGGCCGGAGGGGAGCTTGCGGACCCGGCCGAACTGTCGACGCTTGCCAGCCATCAGGCAGCCACCCCCCGAAGACCGGAGCGACGTCGGCCCGGCTGCACAGTGTTGGCCTCTATGAACGCCTCTACGACGCTCTCCTTGATCCGGACGTACCGGCCGACCTTGACGAAGGCAATTCGGCGCTCTTCGATCAGGCGACGCGGGAAGCGCTCCTTGCTCTCCTCCCAGGTCCCGAGCCGTACGGCAACCTGTGCCACGTTCAGCAGACGATCAGTCATGCTCATCCCTCCCCCAGGTCGTCATTAAGCCGTTCTTCGCGGGCTGTCTCTCGGTTCCGTTGGATGTCGCGGGCGATGGTGGCGGCGAGGGTGGATTCGCCGGGGGTGTGGCCGTGTCCGGCGTACTGCCAGTCGGTCAGCACGAGGACGGTGTCCGGCTCGATGTCGTCGAGGCCGCGGGCTTGGCGTTCTTGTGCGGCGCGGTAGTCGGCGCGGGTCTGCCGGAGCGCGCCGAGGGTGGTCGAGTAGCGGCGGGACTTGGAGCTGAAGTGGCCGCGGAAGCCGAGCATGTGCGCCCAGTCGCGCAGCTTGCGGTCCGGATAAAGGGCGTGCAGATCCAGGCAGGCTTCGATCAGCCGCCGGGGATGATCCGGGACGCCGAGCAGTTCCAGCACTTCCTTGTTGCCGACGCGGCGGTCGATGGTGCCGGTCGTCTCCGCTGCTTTGGTGGCGTACTTGGCGACGTAGGAGGCGACCGCCTGTTCGGTCAGCTCGGAGCCGTCGCCGAAGGCCTTGACGGGGCGGATGTCGAGCTGGCGGCCCCAGCAGAAGGTGCGGGCGGGTTGGTCGCCGGAGGCGGGCACGCTGACGCTCGTGTACGAGTGCCGGACCGCGGCACGGACCGAGTCGGTGAGCAGGCCGACCGAGGCCCACGAGGGCGGCGGGGAGTCGGGTCCGTCGGGGCCGTCGAGGCGGATCACGGCGTGGAAGTGGACGGCGCCGCGCCTTTGGAACTCAGCCACCTTGCCGTAGGAGACCCGGCAGACCTCGGCGAGTTCGCGTTGGGTGAGTCCGGCCCGCCGTGCGATCTCGCGGCGCAGCCGGTTGGCGAAGCGCATCCACAGTTCGCTCGCGTGGTTGTTGAAGAGCACCGCGCCCGCGTAGTCGTAGGTCGCCGGGTCCAGGGCGGTGCCGAGGGCGGGATCGTCGGGGGTGTGCTGTGCCCCGCAGCGGCAGGCACCGCGGTCGGGCCGGTTGTGGACCGGGCCGAACGAGGGGGCGGTGAGGGTGGCGAAGACCCGGGGGTGATCCCGGACCGTAGCGGGGATGTCGCGGCGGTCGTCGCCGACGAGCCCGGCACGGATGAGGTGGTAGGTGTCTCCGGCGTAGGTGAAGGCGCAGGCCGGGCAGCGGGAGGCGCGGCGGTTGCCGCAGGCGATGCGCAGCCGTCCGCCGGGCTCATTCTCGGTGCTGTAGCGGTGCAGGAGTGCGCCGGTCGTCTTGTCCTTGTGGAGGGTCCAGCCGGTCAGGTGGATCGGGTCGGAGCAGCCGCCCGTTCGCTTGATCTGGTCTTGCCAGCGGTCGAAGCCCGGAGACCCGGCCACTCGCAGTGTGTCGGCGAGGGTGGCCGGATCCAGGCCCGCGAAGGTCGCGGTGTCGGTCATGCGCGGCCCCCGGTGAGCTGGACGGCGGGGAGCGGGGTGGTGCCGTGGCCGTGGCAGGCCGGGCAGTCGACGGTGATCGTGTTCAGGTGACCACGGTGGTCACGGCCGCCGGAGGTGATGGCGGCGGTGGCGAAGCCGTGGCAGTTCGGGCAGATCCGCGCCGGGGTGTGCGGGGCCGGGGTGTGGCCGGTCATGATGGAGGTTCCTTCCGGATCTTTGGTTCGGACAGGGACGGCGCCCGGAGCGGACGAGACTTGGCGGTTAAGGCCGCTCCGGGGGCCGGTCAGCGTCGGGTGTCGCTGGCGAGGATCGAGCGGATGACCAGGGCGCAGATGGCGACCGAGGCGCCGGTGATGGCGACGGCGAGCAGCATCGAGACCAGGACGGCGCCGACCACGAGGACGACGGCGGTGCCCATCCCGGCGACGGCGACGACGGCGCCGGGGGTGAGCTGCACGGTGGGCCGGGCGGGTGCCGGAGCCGGAGCCATCGGGGCGGGCGGTATGACCGGGGTGCCGGGGGTGATGCTGGTCGGCTGGATGACGGCGGGCGGCTGGGCGTAGCCGGTGGGGGTCGGGTTGACGGGGATCTTGGGTCGGATCATGGCGTGGTCTCCTTACTTGGTTGCGGTGTCGATGGCGGGGGCGAGGAAGCTGTCGGCGAGGAGGTAGCCGCCGATCAGCAGGACCAGGACGAGCCACCAGGGCGGGCGGATGAGCTTGACGCCGACCACGCCGAGGCAGGCGATAAAGAACCACAGCGGCACGGACATGAGCGGTCTCCCTTTAGCGGGTCAGCGGACGGGGCAGCGGTGGCCGCGGGCGGCGACCATGGCGGCCTCGTAGGAGTCGTAGCCGGAGGACCAGCCGCAGTCCTCGGCGTCGCAGGCGGCGACGTACTTCATTTCTCCGGTCCGCCGGTCGGGTCCGCCGCCGATCGCGGTGGTGCCCACGCGGTGCATCTCGTTCCAGATCTGGTAGAAGCCCATCAGGGGTCAACTCCGTTCGGTGTCAGGTGAGTTGGGCGGCGATTGCGTCTGCCATGTGGGCGGGTACGCCGAGGCGGGCGCGCAGGGTGTCGGTGTCGATCGGCGATCCGGTCCGGGTCTGGTGGTCGTCGGCGACCTTCCGGGCATGAGCAACCAGCGCGGCAGGCACCGGAGGGGCCGGGGCAGGCTCTGCGACGGCGGGCAAGGCCGGAGACTCTTCGCCAGCGGCGAGCGGAGCGGCGTGCGGAGCCGGGACGGGGGCGGATTCGCGTTCCATTTCGGGTGCGGGGGCCGGGGCTGCGGGCGCCGGCGGAACCGGCACCCGGTCCCCGGCGGTGGTCGGCGAGTGAGCGAGGAGTGTGCCGCCGAGGAAGGCCAGCGCGGGCCATCCGGCGACGCCGAGGCGGAGCAGGGCGGGCGGCTGGTCCAGGTCGAGGAATCCGGCGGTGGCGACGTTGGCGCCGAGCGAGGCGACCAGGGCGATCAGGAACCAGCACCAGGCCAGCCGGGACGGGCCGTCCGAGCGGAGCCGTCGCCATGCGGCGACCAGCAGCAGATCAACGCTGATCGGGTAGGCCCAGGCCTTCCATCCGGTCTGTCCGGCCG
The DNA here is from genome assembly GCF_040607335.1 of Streptomyces sp. NPDC005303. Taxonomy (NCBI): domain Bacteria; kingdom Bacillati; phylum Actinomycetota; class Actinomycetes; order Kitasatosporales; family Streptomycetaceae; genus Streptomyces; species Streptomyces sp. NPDC005303. Next base: position 86,548 of record NZ_JBEXGM010000002.1, read on the forward strand.
CGGCGGCGAGGTCGTGCAGGTGGGCGAAGGACAAGGCTCCGGCGATCACGGCCTGGATCAGGACGGCATCCGGTCGTATCGAGCGGGTCATGTCTTCACCTCCTTCAGGGGTGTTGGGCCGGGGCGGGGCGGGGATCGAGTCCGGCCGCCCCGTTCCGGCGGGTTCAGTCGGTGGGGGCTTCGCCGGAGCCGAGGCAGGCCAGGCACAGGCCGGTCTGCTGGCCGACCGGGCGTTGCTTGCGCCCGACGCGGACTGTGCGGGAGACCTCACCCGAGCCCTTACAGGTCGGGCACTTCACCGGTTCCGGCAGTGGCTTGGCGGTGCGGCGGCGGGTGGTCGGCTTCTTCGCGGCGGTCACGGCGTCCACTCCTCGCCGGGGTACTCCGGCCCGTCGGTCGGGTCGTAGCCGGGCGGCAGGAAGCCGGGCGGGGGCTCCGGCAGGGACGCCGCCAGTGCCGGGCCGACCAGTTCCACGAACAGCAGGTCGGCGCTGTCACCGTCGGCGTACAGGGCGAGTGAGCCGAGCATCCGCACGGTGCGGGCGAAGTCGTCGCAGCGAGGGCACATGCCGGTCACCAGCTCCATTTCGAGTCGGTGTCCTGCGGCTCGTCGTCGCGGTAGTCGTCCATCTCGTCCGGCGAGTTGTTCCACGCGGAGAGCAGAGCGGATTCCAGCGGGTCAACCGGGCCCGGCTCCGGGGTGCGTTCCGGGAACGGGATCACGGTCATGACGATCACCTCTGTTTCGGGCATGGGACGGGTAGGGACCCGGCGCGAAGCGGTCGCGCCGACCGTGGAACAGGGAGAGAGTTCAGGCGGCTTCGGTCACCGCGGGTGCCTCGACGGGGGCGAGGTCGAGCAGCGGGCGGAAGCGGGCCAACTCCGGGAGATCCGGGGCCAGATGCGCGTGCTTGTTGCAGGCGGCGACGGCCTGGCGCATGGTCGTGTGCGGAGTGCGGATGCGCACCCACTCGCCGGTCGAGTAGCCGACCACGGCCATCCCGCGGCGGCTGTTGGGGATCTGAGTGGCGGCGAACACCGCGTGTGGGGAGATGTCGCCGAACGCCATTTTGGCCGTCGACTCGTCGTTGACACGGTGCACCATCCGCCCGGTGAGCTGGGCACGGAGCATGGTGATGCCGTCGCCGAGTTCGGAGCCGAAGCGCTGGCCGTAGATGTCGAGGAAGATCCCGGCGGCGCGTCCGAGCTGGGCGAGGCGGACCAGGGCCTTGACGATCCGGTCGCGGCGCGGGTCGTTCTTCTTCGTGCTGAGCGCGAGTTCGGCGATCTCGTCGATGGTGACCACGATCGGAATCGGGCGCAGATCCTCGGGGAGGTCCCAGATGTTCGCGGCGATCTCCCCATCGGGGGTGTCGGCGCTGATCCGCTGTTCGCGGCGGATCGTGTCGTAGGTGATCTCCATCCGGCCGACGAGGGCTTCCAGGAGTTCCATTGCGTCGTCGGGGTTGTCGGCGAGGGCGGAGAAGCGGCGGGCGAACGGGCCGAGTTCGATCTTCTTGCAGTCGATGCCGACCAGCGCGACCGGCTGCGCAGCGAGTTCTTTGATCACGGTGCGCTGGGTCACCGACTTGCCGGACTGCGTGGCGCCGACCGTGATTGCGTGCGGGACCTCGCGGTAGTCGCGGTAGTGCACGCCGCCGTCTTCGACCAGGGCGAGCGGGATCTTCAACAGGCCGCGGTCGGTGACGGCGGGCATCTGCACCCGCTTCAGCACGTCGTAGCCGGTCAGCGCGATCTCGATGACGCCGGGCTTGATCTCGCGGGAGGTGACCTGATGGACGGCGAAGGAGTGGCGCAGCCGGTCGGAGGCGGCGGCGAACTCGAAGGCGTCCTGGCCGGGCCACAGCCTGATCCGCAGCCGGAGCCCGGTCCGGGTCGGGCGGATCCACAACAGCCGCGGCACCCGCTGCTGCGGAACAGGCTTCTTCATCCAGCGGGCCAGCGCCCGGCGCATCCGCGAGGCAGGCACCGTCAGGTGACAGGCCTCCATCACGGCCGCGTACCGGAAGGCCACCCGCACAACGGCGAGGGTGACGCCGAAGCTCAGCCAGTACCAGACCGGGCGGCGCCACTTCAGCAGCAGCGCCAGCCCGACCAGGACCGCGAGCGCGATCCCTAACAGCTTCAGCATGCTCAGGCCGCCTTCGGCTTCGCGGAAGCGTCGGCGAGCGAGGTGACGGCGACCGCACGGAAGGCGATCCCGTGCCGCTTCTGGCCGTTGAACTCGTTCTCCCACGGCCGGGCGATCAGGCCGGTCAGCGCGACCGGGGTGCCCATCGCCAGCTCACCGGTGATACCCGGCTGCGGGACGGTAATGGTGAGGATCTCGACGTCACCGTTGGCCGCGAACATCACGTTCACGGTCATCAGCGTCGCGCCTGTCTCGGTGTCGACGGCGATCTCGCCGGTACGCCGGTCCTTGACCTTGGGCTCCGGGGCCTGGGCCACCATCACAGTGGCACCGGAGGTCTCGACGGGAATCTGACGCATGATGGAGTCTCCCTTTTGGGATGAGGCTCCGGACTGCGTTGTGATCTTGGCGGATGGCACGCAGGCCGGGGCTCTTTCTGTTCGACACCACCGAAGCTACTCGCAGAAAAACTGCGAGTCAACAGAAAAACTGCGACTGGTAGGAGAAGTCTGAGTCTGCGAGACTGAGTGCGACAGAAAAGAGGACGTAATGACTAACTTTGGGCTTTTTGTTCGCTTCACGTTGCGCGACGGAGCAGGCGAAGCGTTCGACGAATTGATCCGAGAGACTGCCGCAGGGATCCAGGCGCACGAGCCCGGCACGCTGGTCTATGCGTGCCACGAGGTCGAGGGCGCACCCAATGAGCGGATCTTCTTCGAGCTGTACGCCGATCACGCCGCCTTCGTGGAGCACGAGCGCCAGCCTCACACTCGTCACTTCCTAGCCGAACGCTCCAAGTACGTCGAGAAGACCGAGGTTGACCGCCTTCAGCCGTACGCCGGCAAGTACCCCACCGGAGCCAAGAAGTGACGGCCATCGAAACCAAAACCCTCGGCCAGAGGGTGAAGGAGCTGCGCCGCGCCGCAGGCATGTCGCAGAGCGACCTCGCCGCCACAATGAGCCGCTCTGAGAGCTGGGTTTCACAGGTCGAGCGGGGCGTACAGCCCGTCGAGCGGCTCTCAGTCCTTCAAGGCCTCGCCGATGCGCTCAACGTGCCCGTCCGCGAACTAGGGCTGGACGCTGCGCCAACAGAGGAAGCGGAGCCGGAGGAGCAATCGAGGAGCAACGACCTGGACGGCCTGCGGGTAGCCCTCACCGGTCACCCGGCACTGGGCAGTCTCTTCCAGCAGCCACCGACAGAACCAGCTCCGTCGCTTGCCGACTTCCGCCAGCAGGTAGGCGAAGCGTGGACCCTCGTGCACGCATCGAGTTACGCGGCGCTGAGCGATCACCTCGCCAAGCTACTCCCGCGCATCGAGGCCGCGGTACGGCACGCGCCAGCAGCCGAGCGCACAGAACTTCACGCCCTACGCGCCAAGGCCTACCAGGTGGCCGCAGCGAGCTTCACCCGGCAAGATCAGGCAGACGCAGCATGGGTCGCGGCCGACCGGGCACTTCAAGCAGCCGAGCTTGCAGGACAGCCGCTGGAAGTCGTCGCGAGTCTGTTCCGCATGGCGCACGCCTTCATGCGCCAACAGCACATGGAGCAGGCCGAGCAGGCAGCGAACTCCGCGGCGGCCGTCATGGCTCCGAGGACAGAAGTCCCAACGTGCCCGCCTGAAGAACTGTCGCTGTTCGGTGCGATGAACCTCGTTCTTGCAGTGATCAACGCGCGCGAGGGCAACCGAGGACGGACCCATGAGCACATCGACCGAGCGCGAGGAATCGCAGCGCGGTTGGGTGGGGACCGCAACGACTACGACACGGAGTTCGGACCGACGAACGTCGAGATCCACGCCGTTAGCACAGCAGTGGAGTTGGGAGACGCAGGGCTTGCCCTGGAGGTGGCCCAGCATGTTGACGCATCAGGGCTTTCGCCCGAGCGACAGTCACGTTTCCTGCTTGACGTGGCGCGAGCTCACGCGCAGCGGCGACACGTCGGCGAGGCCACAGCCGCACTCCTGGAGGCCGAAGCCCAGGCGCCCGAACAGATCCACGATCATCACTTGGCCCGCGAGTTGATCCGCGACTTGGTCCAGCTCTCAGAGCCTCGCGTCCCCGAGTCGCTGCGAACCTTGGCCGAGCGGAGCGCCGTGATCTAGGCCGCCCAGTCGCGCGGTGGGAGTTTCCCTACTTCATCAAGGCTCGCTCCGCTCGCGGCCGTCATGCTCCGGCCGCGAGCACCAACCGTCCTAAGACCTGGGGATCTTCCTCCAGTGACGCAAGGCACGCCCGCGGGGAACCACCGCCGCGATCCGGCCTGGAGATGGAAGACCCAGCAGCACCCGCAGGGCCCATAAGGCGCACGAGCACGAGACACCCCATCAAGACCATGAGACCCGAGCCGCCCAACAGAGTCGGGATCGATCCAAGAGGACCGAGGGGCCGCGCACGCGCGGCGGCGCCGGTCGGTCGCCGCCGCGCCGCCTCTATGTCTCCGCCACCGGCCGCGCACCGTCGCCCGCCCGTCGCCACCAGCAGCGGCCAAAAACCCAGCACCGGGCCATGAGGTACAGGGGATTGCCGCACACCAGGCCAACGACGCGTTGGGTTACCGAAGAGGCCGGATCGCGGCGGCGGTTCCCCGCGGGCTACCTCGCTACCGGGGCCGTTGCCCCGTGGCTGGGGCGGTCGGCTCCGCGACTTTAGCCAGCCACTTTGGGGGGAGCCTCGAAGATCATGGCCCCAACGTCGTGCTTTAACGGGCAGGTCCACAGACTGCCCGACGCGCCGGAAGCTTACGGGGCCATGATCACTCCCCCCAAAGCAGCTCCCGGCCAAAGTCACTCCGCCGACCTCGTTGCTATCCTCCAGAGTCACGGCATTACATGATCGGGGATCAGGTGGACAAGTTTTACGCCGCAGTCGCGGGTGGAATCGTCATGCTCCTTCTAACGCCAGCGATTCATCCGCTATCAAAACGGCTTGAAGCACTGTCGCGTCGAATCTACAAAATCAAGCCGGTGAGTATCCACGTTGATCGAGATCCATCCGTCATCTATGCCGGATTCCCTAGGTGGGTCGGATCTTCAGTTTGGTTGCCAGAACTTCCAGCCAGCGCCCCCGACGATCCTACCGATTGGCATTCATGGGCTCAAGGCTTGGGCGGAGCTGATGCATACGTGACAGTCCTTAAGATCACAATCACCTCACGCCAGATCGCAACAGTCGTGGTAAACCCTCCAAAGGTGCGGCGAGACTCGCTTCCAATCGGCACCCCACCGAAAGGTCTTGTCGCCACCAGTCCAGTCGGTGGGGCAGAGATGGACCCCCGGCGAATCCAGATCAACCTGGAAATGGGCACTGCAATCTGGGTCAATCCTGAGGGGGGGCCGATCGAGGCACGAAGCGTAACCTTGTCGTCAGGAGATGTCGAGCAGTTCTATGTTTACGTGATGGCGGAGATCGGACGCTACAGTTGGCATCTCGAATTGCCCGTACTAATCGACGGACACCGCGAACTAATCCGAATCACTGACGGTGAGCAGCCTTTCATAACCTACGGCATGGACGGGTTTACTGAATATCTTTGGCATGATGATTCATGGAAGGCTCGCGACTCCCTGTAGAGCTGCCGTCGCGGGCCAGTGTGACAGCAACCGGCAGTGGACTATTTGTGGACTAGCGACCCTCCATAGGTCACCTGCGGACCTCTGGCCAGCACACATGCCTGGGACCGAAGCGCCCTCCGGAGCCGTGCGCGTAGGTCAGTCACCTGCCGATCACGGCATCTCGGTCGGGCGAGGAGGCCCGTCGCTTGCGTCCCTCAGCCACCACTGCCCGGATGTGTCGCAGAAGCGGACCACGTACTCCACGGCCTCCGGTACCGGTACACGATTCCCGTCTGAGTCCAGAAGCCACGTTGGCACTTCCATGGCGGTGTGTGCCTTGAGCACCTCACGCATCGCCATCGGCCGCGGCACCATGTTCTGGTTTACGGTCCAGGTTTCGGTTGGCTCGGCACTTTCCCGCCGGATGTCCAACAGCTCCACGCGAAGCACTGCTAGATCGCTGTCATTCATGATCTTTACGGCCACAGAGCCTCCAGACCCGCGAACCGTCACAGTTACCAACGATGCTTCAGCGACGTCCCTGCGCTGCTGGGCCTGCTCCGCCTTGACCTTGTCGGCCAACTCCCGGCGATCCTTCTTGAGCGCTAGAACGTAACTAGCTCCGGATACACCGGTGCCCAGCGCTCCCGTCGCCACGCCAAGCCCGAACATCCACCAGCTCGTCGCCATCGACCAACCCTACGGCTCGCGCTGATTGCGCAGGTGCGGTTCGCAAGGACGACCACCTTGAATCGCCGCAGTGCTCACAGCGACGCGGTGAAGCAGCGACATGGGCAAAACAGCAGGGCAGTACAGCAACCGTGGCAGCCACAAGCGACCGTTCTAAGCGGTTACCACCCGCGTGGCCAGGTCGAGAGACCTCAGCGACCTCCGCGCCCGTAGTTCACATCGAGATGACAGGCCAGCACGGGCCGAGCGGGATGTGCCGAAGGTGGCCATGGCCCGGATTCGAACCGGGGTTTCCGCGTAGGGGCGAACCCCCGAGCGACGTCTTGGGCCGCTAAACGACTCATGGCCAGGCGGATCGTACCGACTCAGAGACTGGCGAGCCCATCCCTTTTCGAGGGGTGACGCCTCCTCAGGGCACCGCTCAGATCGAGCTCATACCGGGCATGGATGGCCATCCGAACCCTTGATCGTCGAATACGGCCAAATCGCGACCTACTGGGACCCGGTCAGATTCGCTCACACTCAAACACATGGGGGCGATTCGGGATCGTGACCAGTTGGCATGCCATCGCTGCGGGGAGACCAGCCGCGCCGTGCGTGAGCGCGGACGGTTCGGCCTCATGGCGAGCTACTGCGAGGGGTGCTGGAACACCTTCGCCAACGAGATGGCCGAAGCCGATGGGGCCACAGCCGCCCCCAGACCGGATCCTGCCCCCGACGACGTGACATGGATCGAGCCACCTATTTGCCCCGAATGTGGCGTATTGGTTCGCATATATCCCACGAACTACGACCGATGGGTCAGCCTCGCCATGGTGGAGTTGCCCGCCAAAGACGTCCCAGAGGCCTTCAGGTGGCGTTTGACGAGGCTTCCGGGGCGATCCCCCATCCTCACGGATATCGTGGCCGTACGGGTCCGCGGAATCGATCCGCTACCGAGCGAACCCGTCGTACCGGCTCACCGCATGACGTGTGTCCCCGAGTGGGGTGAGCTGTAGATCGCAAGGCAGCGAGCAGAAGGCCCCGCCCCGTGTCCTCCGCGTGCCCGATCGAGCAGCGACCGGCGGGGAGTAGCGGGGAACACAGGCGAGCAGCCCGAGAACTTGCAGGTCACCGTCTCGCCAGGTCAGGCCACATCCGCATACGCGATCTTCCAAACTAGCTACGCGGGTTCGATTCCCGTCGCCCGCTCCGAGAAGGCCTCCGGCCCGGTCCCCCAGGGGATCGGGCCGGAGGCCTTTTGGTGTGGCTGTCCCGTGTGACGGGGCTAGAACTGGATCGAGTTGATGGTCTGCGCTATCGAGTCCAGGAAGCGTTGGATGTCGTCGGCCATGCCGGTCGAAGCGAGGAAGAAGCCGAAGAGCACCGCGACTATGGCGGGGCCTGCCTTGATGGAGCCTCCCCGGATCAACACCACGAGGATGATCCCCAACAGCAGCACCACTGACAGCGAAATGGCCACAACTGATCACACCCTCGGTCGGTCCCGCTCTCCCGGCCCGGGGACGCGACCCCGCGACCCCCGCCAGAACCATCGTGCCACCAACGCGGCCCGCATATGCGGCCGGTGAGGCAACGTTTGGCCATGCCGATACACGCGCCGCACCCCCTGGCCGGTTCCTTTCGGTCTCCGGTCACCGCGTCCGCACATTCCGTCCGCAGGGTTTTCGAAGCATCGACACAGATGTGCGACGGGCATGGTTATGAGGCATTTCGACGGGATTAATCACGACAATCCAGGCCGCCTGAAGACGGCTCAGAAGTGAACAAGCAGCAACGAGACGACTGGTTTTACGGAGACACACAGCCGGGACTAGGGTGCCTCAGATGTTTTCAGCCGCCGCCGACGCAGTCCCCCGTCCACGCCCACCGCAGGACCCTCCGTCTCACAAACAGCGTGACGCTTTCTTCGACAACGCCAAGTACCTGGCCATCGTCCTGGTGGCGGTCGCGCACTCCTGGGAACCGCTCAAGGGGGACAGCCGGATCCTGGAGGGCGTGTACACGGTGGTGTACTCGTTCCACATGCCGGCGTTCATCGTCATCTCCGGCTTCTTCTCACGCAGTTTCGACATGCGCCCGGACCGGCTGAAGCGGCTCGTCACCGGCGTCGCCGTGCCGTACATCGTCTTCGAGACGGCGTACTCCCTCTTCAAGCGCTACGCCGACCACGACCCGGGCATGGAGATCAGCCTCCTCGACCCGTGGTTCCTGACCTGGTTCCTGGTGGCGCTGTTCATCTGGCGGCTGACCACGCCGATCTGGAAGCTGGTGCGGTGGCCGCTGCCGCTCGCGCTCGGCATCGCGATGCTGGCGTCCGTGACCCCGGACATCGGCGACGACCTGGACCTGCAGCGGGTGTTGCAGTTCCTGCCGTACTTCGTGCTGGGCCTGGTCATGAAGCCGGAGCACTTCCGCATGGTGCGTCGGCGTTCGATGCGGATCGCGGCGGTGCCGGTGTTCGCCGCCGCCCTCGCCGTCGGCTGGTGGGCGGTGCCACGCATGGCCACCGAGTGGTTCTACCACCGCAACGCCGTCCAGGAGATGGGCGCGCCCTGGTGGACGGGACCCGTCATGGTGCTGGCCATGTTCGGCAGTTCGCTGCTGCTGACGGCCTGCTTCTTCGCCTGGGTGCCGGGCCGGCGCATGTGGTTCACCGCACTCGGCGCGGGCACGCTGTACGGCTATCTGCTGCACGGCTTCCTGATCAAGGGCGCGGACTTCGCGGGCTGGTTCGACCACCCCTGGCTGCACCGTCCGGCCGGTGAGCTCTTCGTGAGCGCCCTGGCCGCGCTCGCCGTCACCCTGCTGTGCACCGCGCCGGTGCGCCGCGTCCTCCGGTGTGTGATGGAGCCCGACATGAACTGGGCGTTCCGGCGGGAGGCGGCCGAGGTGGCGCGCGAGCGCGAGCAGAAGGCGGCGGCTCCCCGGGAGAAGGTCAGCGCCTAGCCGGACGCCGGCAGACCGAGTAACGCGCGCATCCTCGCGTACTTCTCGGTCAGTCGTTTCCGGGTCGCCTCGTCGAGGACCGCCAGGCGTGCCGGGTCCGCGTTGTGCGCCAGATCGGCCTGTTTCACCAGCAGGGCGCCCGGGGTCGCGAGGATGCGCCCGGCGTACGCCTCGGGCGGCTCCCCGGCCCGCTTGGTGACGGCGAGCACGATGTCCTTCGTACGGCGGCTCAGGGCGGCCTCGTCGAGCCACTGCGCGGAGAGCGCGTCGTCCTCGACCGAGTCGTGCAGCCAGGCCGCGGCGATCTGCTCGTCGTCGCCGCCCCGCGCGCGTACGCCATCGGCGACGGCCCGCAGGTGTTCGGCGTAGGGCCGGCCGGCTTTGTCGGTCTGGCCCTCGTGTGCGGCGCGGGCGAGGGCCTCGACCTCGGCCAGGGTCAACTCGTCGGTCATTGCCCCAGTGTGGCGCGCCGCAGCGCCACGTGGGCCGGGAGGCGGGCCGCGGTGCAACCGAGCACGACGACCGTGCGACCGTGACCGCGAAGGCGCCGTGGACGAGGACCGTGGACGAGCGCCGTGGACGAGGGCGGCGAGGCGGGCGCGGCGCAGCGCCGGGAGCCGGGCCGGGGTGACCGGTACGCACCCCTGCCCGCGCACGAACGGCTAGCGCGGCATCGCCTGGGCCGTCGGGCCCTCCCGGCAGATCAGCAGCAGCGCCCGGTCGTCGTTGACGTCCTTGGCGACCGCTTCGATCAGGTGCCAGGCGGCGCCGTGGAAGCCGCCGGCCACATACCGGTCGGCCTCCCCCGTCAGCCGGTCGATGCCCTCCACTATGTCCCGGTCGGACGTCTCCACCAGGCCGTCGGTGAAGAGCATCAGGACGTCGCCGGGGCGGAGTGATCCCTTGACGGGGTCGAACTGGGCGCCGTCGTAGACACCGAGGAGAGGGCCCTCCGCGGCCTTCTCCTCCCAGCGGCCGCTGCCGGCGCTGAGCTGCAGCCCCGGCGGATGGCCGGCGGAGTAGAGCTCGTAGTCGCCGGAGTCGAGGTCAAGGACCAGGTGGATCGAGGTCGCGAAGCCCTCGTCCCAGTCCTGGCGCAGCAGATAGCCGTTCGCGGCGGGCAGGAAGGCGTGCGGGGGCAGCGACCCCAGCAGGCCGCCGAACGCCCCCGACAGCAGCAGCGCACGCGATCCCGCGTCCATGCCCTTGCCGGAGACGTCCGTCAGGACGACCTCCAGCGTCCGGCCGCCGTTCGTGCGGGCCGCGACCACGAAGTCGCCGGAGAAGGACTGCCCGCCCGCGGGACGCAGGGCCATCTCCCGGTGCCAGCCCTGGGGCAGGTGCGGCAGCTTGCTCTGTACGCGGATGCGTTCGCGCAGGTCGAACAGCATGGTGCCGCCGCGCCGCCAGGGCACCCCGACCCGGCTGCGGAACTGGGCGATCAGCAGGCCGAAGAAACCGCAGGCGGCCACGACCAGGACCACGCCCGGGGTGACCCGGGACGGACCTTCGGTGTACGGCCCCAGCCGCACCGACTCCACGATCAGCGCGGTCGCAGCCGCCGCGTACAGGCCGAGCAGGCTCGCCGGGCGCAGCAGCAGACCGCCGGCGACGATCGGGAGGACCAGTGCGGCCGGTGAGCACCACACCGAGTTCATCAAGGTGATGGCCGCGATCACCGGGATGGTCAGGAGCAGACCCGCGAGCGCGACCCAGTCCGAGCCGTCGCCGCGGAAGTAGTCCACGGCGCTTCTGCGCAGGCCGACGCGGACCCGGTGCCACTGCATCCTCAACCGGGCCGTGAACGTATCGGCTGCCGCGCGCCGCTCTCGTCCTGCTGCCATTAGTTCGGGACCTTATCCGTCGAACCCCCTGCTTGGCACAGGAGGTACGACTTGTCCCCCGTGCGAGGTTCAACTTCACAGTCCTTCAAGGGCCGTACAGTCCCCCGCTCACAACGGTCCCCATGAAATTCCCTCGCTCGCCCCGCAATGCCCTGGTAGGCATGGTTCATGGGGACTGACTTGCGGGTGCTTCGGCAGGACGACTGGGAAGAGTGGTACGACAACCTGATCCGCGCCTTCGGCGGGGTTCCGGAATCGGCCGAGGAGCGGGAGCTGTTTCGTCAGCTCACCGAGCACGAGCGTTCCATCGGCGTGTGGGACGGCGAGCGGTGTGTGGGCACGGCGGGGGCGTTCTCCTTCCGGGTGACCGTGCCGGGCGGTGCCGCGGTGCCGGCCGCGGGGGTCACCATGGTGAGCGTGGCGGCCACGCACCGGCGGCGCGGGGTGCTGACCTCGATGATGCGCCGCCAGCTGGACGACGTGCGCTCCTGGGGCGAACCGCTGGCCGTGCTCACCGCCTCCGAGCCGGTGATCTACGGCCGGTTCGGGTACGGCGTCGGCACCTACAACCTCAACGCCGACATCGACACGACCCGGGTCCGGCTGTCCCTGCCGGCCGGCACCGACGACGTACGGCTGCGGTACGCGGCGCCAGCCGAGGTGCTCGACGCGTGCGAGTCGGTCTACGCCCGGCTCGTGCCCCGGCGGCCCGGGATGGTCGCGCGGATTCCGGGCTGGGAGCGGCTGTGGCTGCTCGACCCGGAGAGCGAACGGGACGGTGCCTCACCGCTGCAGTGCGTGGTAGCGGAGCGGGACGGGGAGGTCGTGGGGTTCGTGCGCTACCGGGTCAAGGCGGACTGGGAGCCGGCCGGGCCCAGGGGCACGGTGATCGTCTCCGACCTGGAGGCGCTGGATCCGGCCGCGCACGGCGCGTTGTGGCGGTTCCTCTTCGACCTCGACCTCACCTCCCGGATCGACATCCGGCGGCGGCCGGTCGACGAGGCCTGGCAGTACCTGGTCTCCGACGTACGGCGCTGCTCGCTGCTGGTGCGGGACTCACTGCATGTGCGGCTGGTCGACGTCGGGGCCGCACTGGCGGCCCGGACCTATCAGACGCCGGTGGACGTGGTGTTGGAGGTCGAGGACTCCTTCTGCCCCTGGAACACCGGGCGTTGGCGGCTCAGTGGGGACACGAAGGGCGCGTCCTGCGAGCGTACGACGGACCCGGCCGATCTCGCCCTGTCCGTACGGGAGTTGGGGGCGGCCTATCTCGGCGGCGTGAGCCTCGCCTCGCTGGCGGGGGCCGGTCTGGTGCGGGAGCTGCGGCAGGGGGCGCTGGCCGAGGCGGCGGTGGGGTTCGGGTCGGCGGTGGCGCCCTGGCTGCCGCACGGGTTCTAGGGCCCTGTTCTCAACGGCTCTGGCAGGTCGGGCACCAGAAGAGGTTGCGGGCGGCGAGATCGGCGGTGCGGATCTCGCCGCCACAGATGTGACAGGGCAGGTTGGCCCTGCGGTACACGTAGACCTCGCCGCCGTGGTCGTCGACGCGGGGCGGGCGGCCCATCGCCTCCGGGGTGTGCTCCGGGCGGACGGTGTCGATGCGGTTGTTCCGCACGCCCTCGCGCATGAGCTCGACGAGGTCGGCCCAGATCGCGTCCCACTCGGCGGGGGTGATGTCCCTGCCCGCGCGGTACGGGTCGACGCGGTGCCGGAAGAGGACCTCCGCCCGGTAGACGTTGCCCACGCCCGCGATGACCTTCTGGTCCATCAGCAGGGCGGCGATCGTCGTACGACTGCGGGAGATCCGCCGGTACGCGGCGTGCGGGTCGGTGTCGTCGCCGGAGCGCAGGGGGTCCGGGCCGAGCCGGTCGTGTATCGCCCGCTTCTCGGTGGGGGTGATCAGGGCGCAGGTCGTGGGGCCCCGCAGGTCGACGTAGGCCGTGGGGTTCGCGAGGCGGAGGCGGACCGTGTCGGTGGGCGGGGGTGCGGGGGCCGCGCCGAAGGTGACCTTGCCGAAGAGGCCGAGGTGGATGTGGACCCAGTCGGTGTCGCGGAAGCCGAGGAAGAGGTGTTTGCCGTGGGCCTCGGTGCGGGTGAGTTCGGAGCGGTCGAGGAGGGCGGCGGCGTCGGAGAACTTGCCCTGGGGGCTGGTGACGCGGGGGGTGGTGCCTTGGAACGCGGCGCCGTAGTCCTGGGCCAGGCGGTGGATCGTGTGCCCCTCAGGCACGGTGGCTCCTTGTTCGTATGCGAGTGGGGCGGGCCATGGGGTTTTCGCCCCCGCCGCCCCTACCCGTCCCGTCCTCCAGGGGCTACCGCCCCTTCGACCCCGCCCCTTCGACCCCGCCCCAGGGGGCTCCGCCCCCTGGACCCCCGCTCCTCAAACGCCGGAGGGGCTGGATTTCGCGCAGGTGACCCATCCAGGGGCGCGGGGAACTGCGCGACAGGCCCCGCCGCCCCAGCGCCGGAGGCTACTGCTGGGGGTGGTGTGCCGGGATCGCCGGCAGGTCGCCGGTCGTCTCGTAGGCGGACAGCATGTCGATGCGGCGCTGGTGGCGCTCGTCGCCGGAGAACGGCGTGGCGAGGAAGGTCTCGACGAACTTCGTCGCCTCCTCCGTGGAGTGCATGCGGGCGCCCACCGCGACGACGTTGGCGTTGTTGTGCTGGCGGCCCAGTGACGCGGTCTCCTCGCTCCAGGCGAGGGCCGCCCGGACGCCCTTGACCTTGTTCGCCGCGATCTGCTCGCCGTTGCCCGAGCCGCCGATCACGACGCCGAGGGAGTCGGCGTCGGCGGCGGTGCGCTCGGCGGCGCGGAGGCAGAACGGCGGGTAGTCGTCCTGGGCGTCGTAGATGTGGGGGCCGCAGTCGACCACGTCATGGCCGGCCGCCTTGAGCCAGTCGGCGAGGTGGTTCTTGAGTTCGAAGCCCGCATGGTCGGAGCCGAGATACACGCGCATAAGACGAGTGTGACACGGCTGTTTCGGGGCAGCAGCCCCGGGTGTCAGCGAGGAAAACAGCGAACCCGACAATGGATCCTCAAGGAAACCTCAAGTAACGATCTGGATTCAAAGGTTCACGAATTTCTTTGCCTCCGATTCACTGGACCGACCCGTACACCGCTCGTACGGGAGCCCCACACCCGGCACGAAGGAATTCCCCGTATGACTGGTCTCCAGGCCGGACTCAAGAACCGTCACCTCTCGATGATCGCCATCGGCGGTGTCATCGGAGCGGGCCTTTTCGTGGGCTCCAGCTCCGGTATCGCCACCGCCGGACCCGGCATCCTGCTGTCGTACGCCCTCGTCGGCACCCTGGTCGTCCTCGTGATGCGGATGCTCGGTGAGATGTCCGCCGCGAACCCGAACTCCGGGTCCTTCTCGGCGCACGCCGACCGGGCCCTAGGGCGCTGGGCCGGTTTCTCCATCGGCTGGCTGTACTGGTTCTTCTGGGTCGTCGTGCTCGCCGTCGAGGCGACCGCCGGTGCCAAGATCCTCGAAGGATGGATACCCGCCGTACCGCAATGGGGGTGGGCGCTGATCGTGATGGTGGTGCTGACCGCCACCAACCTCGTCTCGGTGGGGTCCTACGGCGAGTTCGAGTTCTGGTTCGCCGGAATCAAGGTCGTCGCCATCGGTGCGTTCATCGTCATCGGCCTGCTCGCCGTGTTCGGCGTCCTGCCGGGCGTCGACGCCGACCAGGCGGGGCTCTCCAACCTCACCGACCACGGCGGCTTCCTGCCGCACGGGCCCGGCGCCATCCTCACCGGTGTGCTGCTCGTCGTCTTCTCCTTCATGGGCAGCGAGATCGCCACGCTCGCGGCCGGTGAGTCGGAGGACCCGCAGCGGGCCGTGACCAAGTCGACCAACAGCATCATCTGGCGTATCGCGGTGTTCTACCTCGGCTCGATCTTCGTCGTGGTCGCGCTGCTGCCCTGGGACTCCAAGTCCATCCAGGACGACGGCTCCTACGTCGCCGCGCTCGACTCCCTCGGGATCGCGCACGCCGGTCAGATCATGAACTTCATCGTGCTGACCTCGGTGCTGTCCTGCCTCAACTCCGGCCTCTACACGGCCTCCCGGATGGCCTTCTCGCTCGGCGAGCGCGGTGACGCGCCGAAGGCGTTCGCGCGGGTCAACGGCCGGGGTGTGCCGATGGCCGCGATCCTCGCGTCGGTGGTGTTCGGCTTCGTCGCCGTGTTCTTCAACTACCTCTCCCCCGACAAGATCTTCCTGTTCCTCGTCAACTCCTCCGGTGCGGTGGCCCTGTTCGTGTGGCTGGTCATCTGCTTCTCGCAGCTGCGGATGCGGAAGATCATCCAGGCCGAGGCGCCGGAGAAGCTGGTCGTGAAGATGTGGCTGTACCCGTATCTGACCTGGGCGACGGCCGCGTTGATCGTGTTCGTCCTCGGCTACATGCTGACCGACACGGAGCACGACGGGCGGGAGACCGTGCTGCTGTCGCTGCTCGTCGCGGCGGTGGTGCTGGCCATCGCCGTGGTCAAGGAGAAGGTCGGACGCGGGCGGGCGGGTGCCGCACCCGCGGGTGAGGTGACGGACAAGGTCTCCGTCGGCTGAACGGATGTGTGAGCGG
This sequence comes from Streptomyces sp. NPDC005303, assembly GCF_040607335.1. NCBI lineage: Bacteria > Bacillati > Actinomycetota > Actinomycetes > Kitasatosporales > Streptomycetaceae > Streptomyces > Streptomyces sp. NPDC005303. The sequence goes on from NZ_JBEXGM010000002.1 coordinate 102,318, forward strand.
GGCTCCGTGGCGTGTGCCGCGGGGCCCCTTTTCTGTGCGTTCTTCCGGGCGTTCAGAGGACGGTGAAGCTGTCCTTCACCTTCTCGTACGTCTTGAGGGCCTGCGTCTCGATCCCCGGCTGGTACCAGGTGTTGACCTGGTACGACTTGTCGCCCGCGTTGAAGCCCAGCAGTTCGGCGTGCCAGGGGACGCCGCCGAGGGTGAAGGTGTACTCCCAGACGACCGCGGGGTGGTCGCGGAACGTCGTCTCCTCCAGGCGGATCTTGCGGTAGTCCTGGCCCTGGTGGGCGTTCTGCTCGGAGGTCCTCCAGGTCTCCATCAAGTCCCCTCGGGCGAGGGAGGACTTGGCCGCGAGCTCCTGCTGTCCGTCCGGCGAGGTGTAGTGGACCTCGGCCCCCGTCTTCACGTCCCGCCGCCAGGCGGCGGGGGTCGCCCACGCGAACCCTCCGGCCTCCTCATGGGCACCGGGCGGGAGCGAACGGGGCCGGGAGGTGCCCTCGACGGTCGAGGTCGGGGTGCCGGCGGGGGTGGAGGCGCCGGATTCCGAGGCGGAGACGGAGGCGGAAGCCGAGGCGGACGGGGAGCCGCCCGCCTTGTCGTCGCCGGGTGAGCCGGAGGTGGTGGCCAGAACGATCGCGACCACGACGGCACCTGCGGCGACCACGCTTCCCACGGTGACCAGGGCGGTCCGGCGCCGACCGCGGTGCGGGGCGGCGGTGGGGTGGGCGGGGTCGGGGAGTTCGCCCGGCGGACTGCGGTGGGGATGGGGGCCGAGGACCACGGCTGGAGCGGTGTCGGGGTCCGGGGCGGGGTGGGGCTGGGGGTCGGTGCCGGGATCGGTACGGGGGTTGGTGACGGGGCGGTCGGTGCCGATGGCTTGTCCGGCGGAGCCTGGGCTGCCGACGCCTGCCGCCGTGCCCTCGCCTTCCGGACCTGGCGCGAGGCCTGGATCCGGGCCCGGGCCGGGGTGTTGACCGGGTACGGCCTGATTGCCGCGGACCAGGGAGACACCGGGTTGGTGGGGGCGACGGTGAACCGGCGGTATCGGACCGACACGGGTGGGTGCGGAGGCCGCGCGCGTGGGGGTGTCCCGTGTCGGTGCCTCCGGCATCGGGAAGTGCTCCGTAGGCGCCCCCGCCGACAGGGAGTCCTGCGTGGGAGCGCTGGCGAGGGGAGTACTGGTCGTGGTGGCACCTGCCCGGAGTGCGGCTCCCACGGAACTCCCGGACGGGGTCTCCGACCGGGCCTCCGAACGCTCCTCCGAGGCGGCCTCGGTGGAGGCACTGGCGACGCCGTCGATCGAGAACGGCTCGGCAGCGGTGGGGGGTTCGGGCCGTGCTGCCACGCCCTCGTCACCGGCCACGCCCGAGGAGGCATACCCGGGCGGCACGGCATCGGACGGCTCCACGACGCCGGACTCACCCATCGCACCGCCTACGGCCGCCCCGGAGACTTCGGCGAGCGCATGTCCGAACGGCACCGCATCCGACGGCTCCACCTCAGCAGGCGCAGGTCCGGCCGCCTCAGCCGCCGTCTCCGGTTCCGGCTCCGGCACCCGCGGATCCCGTACCGCCCGCACGAGCCGTGCCTCCAGATAGGCGGGGGTCTCCGACGAGCCCGGTCCTGGTGAGCCGCTGGGCCGTTCCGGCGGAGGATCCCTCGGTTCCCGCTGGGCCCACAGCGGTGCCGAAGCCCCCGCTTGCTCCGACACCGGCACCTCCTCCGGCGCCTGTGCCCCGTCCTCCCGCCCGGGGGCCGCTGCCTGTGCGAGGTCTGCCTGCCCTGGGACCGGCGCCCGCGCAGAGTCCACCCGGCCCAGCTCCGGCACTTGCCCGGAATCCCCCTCGCCCACGCCCTGCACCCGCGTAGAGGCCACCCGCCCCGGGTCTCCCACCGAAGGCTCCCGGCTCCCCTCTCCCTCGGCCACCGGCTCCCGCCCGGCCTCGTCGACGTCTCCCCCCGGGTCCCGCCGCTCACCCGGATCCGTCCGCCCGACCTTCAAGGTCGGCGTAGGCGCCGGGAACGCGACCGTGTGCAGGGCCGATTCCACCTCGTCCAGGCCCGGCCGTATCGATGGGTCCTTCTCCAGCAGGGCCGCCAGGATGTCGGTCAACGGGCCCGCCGCCGCGGGGAGTTCGGGCTCCTCGTAGAGAACGGCGTGCAGCGTGGCCAGGGTGGTGTCGCGGGAGAAGGGGGAGCGGCCGCCCAGGGCCGCGCAGAGCGTCGCTCCCAGGGACCAGATGTCCGACGGCGGTCCCTGCGGGCGCCCGGAGACCCGCTCCGGGGCCATGTAGTCGGGGGAGCCGACGAGCATGCCGACCATGGTGAGCGCCTTGGCGTCCTGCATCGCGGCGATGCCGAAGTCCGTCAGTACGATCCGGCGGCCGGTGCGGTCACCGGACTCCACCAGGACGTTCCCGGGTTTGATGTCCCGGTGCAGGACGCCGCGTGCGTGCACCTGGCGGAGCGCCCGCACCAACCCCAGCCCGAGCAGCGCCGTTTCGCGCGGGCCGAGCGGCCCGTCCTCCACCGTCATCCGTTCCAGGGAGCGGCCCTTGACCAACTCCATGACGATCCACAGGCGTTCGCCCTCGTCCACGACGTCGTAGACCCGTACGACGTTGGGGTGGTCGATCCGGGCCGTGGCCCTGGCCTCGCGCAGGGTGCGTTCACGGCGGGTGCGGGTGTCCTCCGCGTCGAGGCCGTCGATCCGCATCTCCTTGACCGCGACCTGCCGGTCGAGCATCTCGTCGGCGGCCCGCCACACCCTTCCCATTCCCCCCTGGCCGATACTTTCGACCAGGCGATAGCGTCCTGTCACCAGGAGCCCTGGAACTCCGCCGCGCCTCTCATTTCCCGTGTCTCCCGTATTCCCCGGCAATCCGCTGCACCCCCTCAACGATGTCCCGAGTGGAACACAATGGTCACACTTCGCGCCGTACCAGCATAGTGCGGAGAAATCTTGTGGTACCTCTTCAAGTACTGCGAATTCAGGCGCAGCCAAGGGGGGCGAACATGAGTTCTCGTCGTATGACGACCATTGCCGGATCGCTGGTCACGGCGGCTTTCTCGACGGTGATGATCTGTTCCTTCACCGCGAGCGCGGACGAGGGACCCGCAAGCAGCAAGGGGGGAAAGGCTGTTGACGAGGCGCCGACGGGCGTGAAGCTGACGACGACACTGCCCGCGACGATCTCCGTCGACAACAGCTCGCAGAAGACCGACCTCACGGCCGGTGTGAAGAACGACGGGAGCAAGGACAGCGGAAAGATCAGGCTTTTGGTCGTCGGTTTCGACGGCATGACGGTCAAAAACGTTCAAGGCTGCTCTCCGATGGAAGAAAAGGATCTGCCGGAGGGCTCGAACAGCGGTTTTGTCTGCCCCATCGACAATCTCGCGGCCGGTAAGTCGAAGTCGTACGCCGTCGACGCGACGTTCGATCTCAAGAAGACCGGCAAGATCTGTCTGCCGGTGCAGACCGGCGACGGAAAGAAGACGTTCTGGCAGCAGGGCCCGGTTCCGTTCGGTACGACGAACCCGTCGCCGAACGCCCCGGCCACCCCACTGCTGCTGGGCACCGACAACAAGCCGGTGGCACCCGGTGGCGACGCCCCGAGCGAGCTGCCGAAGACCGGGGCGGAACGTGAACTGCTGCCGCTCGGGGCGGCGGGCGCTTCCCTGATGGCGGCGGGCGTGGCCGGGCTGTGGTGGTCGCAGCGGCGGCCGCGGCGCACCGCCTGATCCGTCCGGAGCGGGAAACGGGTTCACCCTGCGACCCGACCTCGTGTTCCCGGTCCGCTCCCCCGAGGACGTGGTCGCCGCCGTGCGCCACGCGGCCGACGCACGGCTGCCGTTGACCGGGCCGGCCACCGGGCACGGGCTGCCGGGCGCGGATGAGGGCGGCGCGCTCATCAGCACCCGGGCTCGCGCCGCCTGTAACTACACCGGCACGCGCCAGAGGCTCGCCGGGTTGGAGTCGCGCTACGACCCGGCGAGCCTCGTACGAAGGAGGGTCAGCGCTTGAGCAGCTTCCAGGCGGTGGGCAGCACGCCCATCGCCAGGGCCGCCTTGAGGGCGTCGCCGAGGAGGAACGGGGTGAGGCCGGCCGCGATGGCAGCGGACATCGACATGTCGGCCGCGTAGGCGAGGTACGGGACGCCGATCGCGTAGATGATCGCCTCGCCGACCAGCATCGCACCGGCGGTCCGCCACACGTTCCGGTCGGCGCCGCGGCGGGCCAGTGCGCCGACGGCGGCGGAGGCCAGGATCATGCCGAGGATGTAGCCGAAGGAGACGGAGAACCCGGAGGTGCCCTGGGCGAACCACGGGAGTCCGGCGAGGCCGGCCGCCGCGTACAGGGCGAGGGAGGCGACCCCGCGACGGGCGCCGAGGGCGGTGCCGACGAGGAGCGCGGCGAAGGTCTGGCCGGTCACCGGCACCGGGGAGCCCGGCACGGGCACGGAGAGTTGGGCTGCGAGGCCGGTGAGCGCGGCGCCGCCCACCACGAGCGCGATGTCCCGGACGCGGGAGGCGGGGATCAGGTCGGCGAGGACCTGGCCAGTGCGGACGGGGGCGACGGCGGTGCTCATGGGGACTCCGCGTATGTGATCGACAGGGGACACCGTGACGCTATCCCGCTGTCCTCGGACCGATCACCGTCAACGGTCGACAAAGCCTTGAACGCGGGCTTGGTGGACTCCGGACAAAGAGTGTGGGTTACACCGGGTTCGGCGTGATGCCTGTCACTGAGGTGAGGTGGTCCGGGATACAGCGGGCGGGATGGATCCCCCTGTGGGGAATCACCAAATGAATCCTAGCGGTCTGGTCGGATTCACTGTCCTGGCCTACTCTTCGGACATGGTCGCCCAGTCCCGGTACTTCTCGTCGCGTCGCCATGTCGACCTGCGACGCGTGGGCACGGCTGTCTGTCGCCGTCCGGTGTGAGGCGGGTTCCGGCGCGCCTCATCCTCCGAGACGTGTCGGCCCCCGTTCCCGAGGACGGTCTTCCATGCCCCGTACCGCGGCACCCTCCGTCAATCCCCCTCCCACCCGCTCGTCCCGGCGCCGGACCAGCGCCAGTGTCGTCCTGCGGTCCGTGCTGGAGCACGGACCGGTGGCCCGCAGCACCATCTCCCGGCTGACCGGACTCTCCCCGGCCTCCGTCACCGACTACTGCGCCCGCTTCAGCGAACTCGGCCTGATCCGCGAGTCGGAAACACCCCGGCGGTCCCAGGGTGTGGGCCGCCCCCATGTGCCCCTCGACCTGGACGACTCACGGTTCGTCGTGGGCGGGGTCCATGTGGCCGTCCCCTACACGACCGTGGCGCTGCTCGATCTGCGCGGGCGGGTGGTGGACCGGCGCGAACTCCGGCACGACGGAGCCCACACAGCCGACGCAACCGGCGGCGTCGATCCGTCCGTGGTCCTGGCGCGGGCCGCCGACGGGCTCTCCGAACTGCTGGACCGCTCCCCGCGGCTACGGGCCCTGGGTGTCGGCTTCGCGGCCGGTGGCTGGGTGGACCGGGGCTCCGGGACCGTCGTCGAGCATCCCCTGCTGGGCTGGCGCGAGGTGCCGGTGCGGGAGGTGCTCGGCGCCCGCACCGGTCTGCCGGTCCATGTGGACGGCCACGCGCGGGCGTTGGTCGACGCGGAGCGGCTGTTCGGGCGCGCGCGCGGCGGCCGGAGCATGCTGCATCTGTTCGTCGGAAACGTGGTGGACGCGGCCTTCGCCACCCACGACGAGGTGCACCACGGCCCACGCTCCCAGGCGGGTGCCATCGCCCATCTGCCGGTGCCCGGCGGCACCGAACCCTGCCCGTGCGGACGGACCGGATGCCTTCAAGTCGAACTGAGCGAGCGGACGTTGTGCGAGCGCGCGCGGCGGGCCGGGATCACCGACGGCACCAACCCGATGCATGTCGTCGCGGCGGCGGCCGCCGGTGACCAGGAGGCCGTGCGGCTGCTCGTGCGGCGGGCGGGGGCCGTCGGGCGGGCCACGCGGCTGCTGCTGGATGTGCTGAACCCGGAGACGGTCGTGGTCACCGAGGTCGGTGTCATGCACCGGGAGGACTGCCTCGCCGCGCTGCGCGAGGGGGTCGGCGACGCACGCGCAGCTTCTGTGATGCCGACGAGTTTCCCCGATTCCGTGCTCGCCGTGGCCGGCGGTTCGGTGGCGCTCGACGTGCTCTACCGGGATCCGCTGGCCGCGTCACCTGAGGCTATTTAATTCAGAAACTCCGAATATTGACAGGGGTTCCCCATGACCGCGAACATCCTGTTCATGAGCCCTCACCTGTACTGTCGCGCCCTTTGTTGCTGACACGTTGCCCCGCGTGACGCGCTCATTTCCTCCGCATGAACTCATTTCTCCGTGAGTTTTCCGTGCGCTGATTCCAGGGAGTCTTCCCATGTCTTTTTCCCGCACGTCCGGCATCGACCGGCGGCTGTTCCTCTCCTCGGTCCTCGGTGCCGCGGCCGGTGTCGCCGGCCTCAGCGGCTGCACCTCCAGCAGTGCCGCCGCCGACGCCAAGGACGCCCTGTCCGCCCCGCTCGCCGGCAAGGTCCCCGCCGGTACGAGCCTGAAGATCGCCTCGTATTCCGGCACCCAGCAACTACAGCTGAAACTCGGCAGACTGGGTGAGTTGCCGTTCAAGGTGTCCAGTTGGGCGAATATCAGCGCCGGGCCCGATGTCATCAACGCCTTCCGGTCCGGCTCCCTCGACGTGGCCAACAATGCGGGAATCCCGCCGATCCAGGCGCACTTCCAGGGCTTCGACGCGAAAATCGTCGCGATCAACATCACCCGTAAACCGAACTACCTCTTCGCCACCAAGCCCGGCAGCGACATCCGCTCTGTCGGGGACTTCAAGGGGAGGAAACTCGCGTTCTCGCAAGGCCAGGCCCAGGGCGTCGTGCTGCTGCGGGCGTTGAAGAAGGCCGGGCTCTCCTACGACGAGGTGAAGCTCGTCCCGCTGACCAGCAACCAGTTCTTCACCGCCCTGCAGTCCGGTCAGGTCGACGTGGCACCGCTCGCCAACAGCCAGGCGCCCGCCTACCTCCAGCAGTACGAGGCCAAGGGTGCGCACGCCATCACCACCGACGTGGTCGACCTGCTCAACCTGCTCTGGGCGCCGACCTCGGTGCTGGGCGACCCCGCGAAGGCCGCCGCGGTCGCCGCGTACATCCCGTACTGGGCCAAGGGCGCGGTGTGGTCGTACGAGCACCCCGACATCTGGAACGAGGAGTTCTACGTGAAGACGCAGAACCTGACGCTCCCCCAGGCGAAGGCAGTCACCGCGCTCGCCAACAAGCCGCTGTTCCCACCGAGCTGGGACGAGGCGATCAGGTGGGAGCAGGAGACCGCGGATCTGCTGGCGGAGGGCGGCTTCGTGAAGAAGTTCGACGTGGGCGAGCTCTTCGACCACCGATTCGAGGGCATCGCGGCGAAGTCCGTGGCCGCGGAGTACCGGAGGTGAGCGCCGTGACCACGACCGGAGCCGTCGTCACGGTCGCCCCGGCTGAGGACACCCCCCAGGTCCGCAGGCGCCGTCGGCTCTCCCCCGGCAAACGCCTGCCCGCGGCCCGGCTCACCGGACCGGTCCTGTTCCTCGCCCTGTGGGCCGCCGCCTCCGCCGCCGGACGGCTCGACCCGGGCGCGATCCCACCGCCGTGGACGGTGGTGCGGACCGGTGTCCGTCTGTGGACCGACGGGACGCTGCCGACCGACGTCCTGACCTCGCTCCAGCGGGCCGCCTCGGGCTTCGCGATCGGCCTGATCGCGGGCGTTCTGCTGGCCCTGGCCTCCGGGCTCAGCCGGACCGGCGAGGCGCTGATCGACGGGACGGTGAACCTCAACCGGGCGATCCCGCCCCTCGGTCTGATCCCGCTGTTCATCCTCTGGCTGGGCATCGGCGAGACCTTCAAGATCGTCATCATCGCGATCGTCGTCTACATCCCGATCTATCTGAACACCCATGCCGCGCTGGCCGGCATCGACCACCGCTTCGTCGAACTCGCCGAGGTCCAGGGGCTGTCGAGGTTCGCCTTCGTACGGCAGATCGTCATCCCCGGCGCGCTGCCCGGATTCTTCGTGGGACTCCGGCTCGGCGTCACCGGGTCCTGGCTGGGCCTGGTCGTCCTGGAGCAGATCAACGCCACCAGCGGACTCGGCTACATGATGTTCCAGGCCCAGAACTACGGCCAGAGCGATGTGATCCTCGTCGGTCTCGTCGTCTACGGCCTCTTCGGCCTGGTCTCCGACAGCGCGGTCCGTCTCGTCGAACGGAAGGTGCTGTCATGGCGACGCACACTGAGCAGCTGACCCGGCCGGCCGTACGGCTGCGGGGCCTGACCCGGTCGTTCGACGGGCGTACGGTCCTCGACGGCATCGATCTGGACATCCCGGCCGGACAGTTCGTCGCCCTGCTCGGGCACAGCGGCTCCGGCAAGAGCACCCTGCTGAGGGCGGTGGCGGGGCTCGACCACGAGGTGGTCGGGAGCGGTCGGCTCAGCGCTCCCGAGCGGGTGTCCGTGGTCTTCCAGGACTCCCGGCTGCTGCCCTGGCGGCGGGTGCTGGACAACGTCCTGCTGGGCACGGACGGCGAGGACCGGGGACGGCAGGCGCTCGCCGAAGTGGGTCTCGCCGGCCGCGAACGCGCCTGGCCCAACGAGCTGTCCGGCGGCGAGGCCCAGCGCGCCGCTCTCGCCCGCTCACTCGTCCGCGAACCCGAACTCCTGCTGGCCGACGAGCCGTTCGGCGCCCTCGACGCGTTGACGCGCATCAAGATGCACGGGTTGCTGCGCGAGCTGTGGAAGCGCCACCAGCCGTCCGTCCTGCTCGTCACCCACGACGTGGACGAGGCGATCGTGCTCGCCGACCGGGTGCTCGTACTCGAACAGGGCCGCATCGGCCTCGACCTGACCATCGACCGCCCGCACCCGCGCTCGTACCGGGACCCCCTGCTGGGCGAGTACCGCGAACGACTGCTCGCCGCACTCGGCGTCACGGAGGACCACGCATGACCGCAAGACAGCTCCACCTCAACGCGTTCCTGATGAACACCGGCCACCACGAGGCCTCCTGGCGGCTGCCCGAGAGCGACCCGTTCGCACACGTCTCCCTCGACCACTTCGTCCACCTCGCCCGGATCGCCGAGCGCGGCACCTTCGACTCGCTGTTCCTCGCCGACGGGCCGCAGCTGTGGAGCGACCTCGCCCAGCGGCCCGCCGGTGCGCTGGAGCCGCTCACGCTGCTGACCGCGCTGGCGACGGCCACCGAGCACATCGGGCTGATCGCGACCGCGTCCACGTCCTACAACTCGCCCTACAACCTGGCCAGGAAGTTCGCTTCGCTGGACATCATCAGCGGTGGCCGGGCGGGCTGGAACATCGTCACCACGGCCGGCCGGGAGGCCGCCCGCAACTTCGGTCTGGAGCACGAGCCCGCGCACGCGGACCGCTACGCGCGGGCCGCCGAGTTCCTGGACGTGGCGCTCAAGCTCTGGGACAGCTGGGAGGACGACGCGATCGTCGGCGACAAGGCGGCCGGCGTCTGGGGCGACGACGCGAAGGTCCACCCGCCCCGGCACCAGGGGACGTACTTCAGCGTCGAGGGCGCGCTCAACGTGCCGCGCACCCCCCAGGGTTACCCCCTGCTCGTGCAGGCGGGCTCCAGCGAGGACGGCAAGGAGTTCGCGTCCCGGTACGCGGAGGCGGTGTTCACCGCCCAGCAGACCATCGAGGACGCGCGGGCCTTCTACGCCGATCTCAAGTCGCGTACCGCCGCGGCCGGGCGGGACCCCGACCACATCAAGGTGCTCCCCGGCATCGTCCCCGTCATCGGCGCCACGGAGACCGAGGCGCTGGCGAGGGAACAGGAGCTGGAGGACCACATCGTGCACCGGCACGGAGTGGCCAACCTGGAACGGCTGCTGCAACTTCCGGAAGGCACGCTGGAGTTGGACCGGCGACTGCCCTCCGACCTGCCGCCCGAGTCCGCCGTGGAGGGTGCCAAGAGCCGCTACACGCTCGTCGTGGAGCTGGCCCGGCGCGATCGCCTCACCGTCCGGCAGCTGATCGGGCGGCTCGGCGGCGGGCGCGGCCATCTCACCTTCGCCGGTACGCCCGAGCAGGTCGCCGACGCCATCGAGACCTGGTTCACACAGGGTGCCGCGGACGGCTTCAACATCATGCCCCCGGTCCTGCCGTCCGGCCTGGACGCCTTCGTCGACCACGTCGTCCCGATCCTGCGCACCCGCGGTCTGCTCCGCACAGAGTACGGCGGCCGCCCGCGGCAGACCCTGCGGGAGCGCTACGGCCTCCCCCGCCCCGCGAACCAGTACGCCCAGCCCGTCCACGCCTAGGAAGGACCCCTCCCATGCCCGGTATCGAGATCCGCAAGGTCACCGCGAACATCGGCGCCCACGTCTTCGGCGCCGACCTCTCCAAGCCCCTGGACGAGGAGACGGCCACCGCGCTCCGCGAGGCCCTCAACATCCACAAGGCGCTGATCTTCAGCGACGTGAACCTCGACGACGAGGGCCAGCAGGCCTTCGCCCGGCACTTCGGCGAACTCACCACAGCCCATCCGACCGTGCCCGCCGTGGACGGCGCCCCGAACGTCCTGCCCGTCGACAGCGAGGGAGGACGCGCCGCCAACAACTGGCACACCGACGTCACGTTCGTCCTCAACCCGCCCCAGGCCAGCACCCTGCGCAGCCTGACGATCCCGCCGTACGGCGGCGAGACGCTGATCTCCAACTCGGCGGCCGCGTACCGGAATCTGCCGGAGCCGCTGCGCCGGCTGGCCGACGGACTGTGGGCCGAGCACACCAACGACTACGACTACGCCGTACCGGAGGAGACACTGGACGAGGAACAGGCCGCCCGGCGCGCCCAGTTCACCTCGATCAAGTACCGCACCGCCCATCCGGTGGTCCGCGTCCACCCGCTGACCGGTGAACGCGGGCTGTTCATCGGCGGGTTCGCGCAGCGGATCGTGGGGCTTTCGGTGAGCGAGTCCCGCAAGGTCCTCGAGCTGCTCCAGGCGTATGTGACCCGGCCGGAGAACCTGCTGCGGCACCGCTGGTCGGAGAACCAGCTCGTGCTCTTCGACAACCGCATCACCCAGCACTACGCCGTCGACAACTACGACGGTCTGCCGCGCCGACTGCACCGGGTGACCGTCGCCGGGGACGTGCCGGTGGGCATCGAGGGCAAGGAGAGCTACTCGATCGAGGGTGACGCCTCGCACTACACGGCCGTAGCCGCGTAGTCACAGCCGGTGCCGGAGATGTCCACAGTCTGGGCGTCCTCCCCTCTGACCTGGGGAGGACGCCCAGACTGTGGGCGTTTTTGCCCGTCTCACGCACTGGACGAACCACGCCCATGCCCAGCACCACCGTCAAGGCCCCACAAGAGCCCGACGCCTCCCTGTCCCACGGCCTCAAGCAGCGCCATCTGTCGATGATCGCCCTCGGCGGGGTGATCGGTGCCGGACTGTTCGTCGGTTCCGGCGCGGGGATCGCCGCCGCCGGACCGTCGATCGTCCTCGCCTACACGCTTTCCGGCCTCCTCGTGATGCTGGTGATGCGCATGCTCGGCGAGATGTCGGCCGCGTACCCCTCCTCCGGCTCCTTCTCCGCGCACGCCGAGCGGGCGTTCGGGCCCTGGGCGGGCTTCACCGTCGGGTGGTCCTTCTGGATCCTGCTGTGCACGGCCGTGGGGCTCGAGGGCATCGGCGCGGCGAAGATCGTGACCGGCTGGCTGCCGGGGACCCCCGAATGGGCCTGGGTGGCCCTGTTCATGGTGGTCTTCTGCGTCACGAACCTGGCCGCGGTGAAGAACTTCGGCGAGTTCGAGTTCTGGTTCGCGGCCCTGAAGGTGGGCGCGATCGGCCTGTTCCTGGTTCTCGGGGTGCTGGCGATCGCCGGTGTCCTGCCCGGCACGGACGCCCCGGGCGCCGCGAACCTCACCGGCCGAGGGGGCTTCTTCCCGGGCGGCGGCGAGGGCCTGGTCGTCGGCCTGCTCGCCTCCGTCTTCGCCTACGGCGGCCTGGAGACGGTCACCATCGCGGCCGCCGAGTCCGAGGACCCGGTGCGCGGGGTGGCGAGTGCGGTCCGTACGGCGATGTGGCGCATCGCGCTGTTCTACATCGGCTCGATGGCGGTCATCGTCACCCTGGTCCCCTGGGACGCGAAGGCTGTCGTGGACAAGGGCCCTTACGTCGCCGCCCTCGACGAACTGGGCATTCCGGGGGCGGGGCAGCTGATGAACGTCGTCGTCCTGGTCGCCCTCCTGTCCGCGATGAACGCCAACGTCTACGGCGCCTCCCGCATTGCCCGCTCCCTGGTCGCGCGGGGCCTCGGGCCCAGCAGCCTGGGGCGGGTCTCCGGCGGTGCCCCGCGCCCGGCGGTCCTCGCCTCCAGCGTCTTCGGCCTCGTCTGCGTGGCCCTCAGCTACTGGCGCCCCGACGACGTCTTCTCCTGGCTCCTCAACATGATCGGCGCGGTCATCCTCGCCGTCTGGGGCTTCATCGCCGCCTCCCAGTTGCGGCTGCGCCGCGCGCTGGAACGCGAGGCCCCGGAGCGGCTGGCCGTCCACATGTGGGCGTTCCCGTACCTGACCTGGGTCGCCCTCGCGGGCATGGCCGCGATCCTCGTCCTGATGGCCCGCGAACCGGCCACCCGCGTTCAGCTGTACTGGACGGGCGGGATGACGCTGGTGCTGGCGGGTGCGGGATACGCGTGGCAGCGGGCGCGCGCCGAGTCCTGAGCCCGCCGCGCCGAAAGCCCCTCCCGCACCATCCGTAAGACCCCGGTCCCCCCACGGAGGTCTTTTTGTTGCTAGCGTGCAGTTGCAAGCAATACGCAATAAGAGGTTCGGTATCGCACCGCGCCTCCCGCCTCGTGATCGCCTTCTCACCCGAACACAGGCGGGCGGAAACCCCCGCGAGGACGTGACTCGCGGGGGTTCCCCATGGGTCGAGAGGTCAGGGCTTGCGGCCCACGCCGCCGTGCTGGCCGATCGGAGCGGGGGCCGAGTCGCCGTCCGGGCGCCACAGCGGGACCGACACCACGCCAGGGTCCACCAGGTCCAGACCCTCGAAGAACGCCTCGATCTGGTCGACCGGGCGCAGGAGATAGGGCACCGCGCCGGTTTCGTTGTAGGCGTCCTGGGCCTGTTCGTAGTCCGGGTCGGTGCCGCGGGAGCCGTCGTTGACGCACAGGTAGCTGCCGGAGGGCAGGCCCGCCACCAGTCGGCGGACCAGGTCTCGGGCCAGGTCGTAGTCGGTGACATGGCCGAGGATGCCGCTGAGGATCAGGGCGGTCGGGCGGGTGAGGTCGAGGGTCCGGGAGGCCGCCTGAAGGATCGTCTCCGGCTCGTAGAGCGTCAGGTCCTCGTACGCCGTCTCGCCCTCCGGGGTGGAGGTGAGCAGGGCGCGGGCGTGGGCGAGGACGAGCGGGTCGTTGTCGACGTAGACGATCTTCGATTCGGGGGCGAAGCGCTGGGCGACCTCGTGGGTGTTGTCGACCGTGGGCAGCCCGGTGCCGACGTCCAGGAACTGGCGGACGCCCGCCTCCTCGACCAGGTACCGGATGCTGCGGCCGAGAAAGGCGCGGCTGCTGCGGGCGATCGTGACGATGCCGGGGAAGACCGCCGTGTAGGCGTCGCCGGCCGCCTCGTCGACGGGGTAGTTGTCCTTGCCGCCGAGCCAGTAGTTCCAGATCCGGGCCGAATGCGGCACCGAGGTGTCGATCTCCGTCATGGGCCTATCGTGCTACGACCTGTCCGGCTCGCACGGCACATTGAGGGAGAGAAGTGCGGCGGATCCGTCCTCGCCGAGCCGGAGTTCGGTGATCGCCGCGTTGCGCAACCGCGGGAACACTCTGCGGTACTCCCCGAGCGGGATCGACAGCAGCGCGCACAGCACCAGCCGCAGCAGGGTGTTGTGGGCGACGACGAGGACGCGCCCGCCGGGGTGGGCGGCGGCGATGCGGCGCAGGGCCTCGGTGCCCCGGGCGGCGGCCGCCGTCGGGTCCTCCGCGCCGGGGAAGGGGTACGTCACCGGGTCCGCGCGGTACGCCTCGGCCGCGTCGGGCACCTCGGCGGCGAACTCCGTAAGGGTACGGCCCTCCACCACCCCGAAGTCGCACTCCCTCAGGCCCGGTTCACGGTGCGGGGCGATGCCGAGGGCACGGCAGGCCGGGTCGGCGGTGGCGATCGCCCGCGACAGGGGCGACGTCCAGATCGCGTCGGGGCGGTGCGCGGTGGCCCACCGCCCGAGCGCGTCCGCCTGGGCGCGGCCCTCGTCGGTGAGGCCGATGTCGCTCACGCCCGCGTAACGGTTCTCGGCGTGCCAGATGGTCTGCCCGTGCCGGGCCAGCAGCAGGGTCGTGCTCGTGCTCATGAAACGGTCCGCTCGGTCGAGGTCGAGGTCGGGGTCAGGGTGGGCCGTTGTCGAGGGGCGGCCATGGGTGCCGCGCGGAACCGCCACCGGCCCGGAGGCGGCTACCCGGAGCGGGCAGAAGTACCCGCCGCCCGGGCGACCCGGACACGCGGCGCGGGCGCCCGGCCGGAGTCGCCGTCGGCAGACGTGCCCCGCACGCGGCGGGAGTGCGGTCATGGTGCCCCGGTGTCCCGGGCCAGGCGACCGCGCGCGGGAGCCGCGACCTGTGCGGGGAGCCGCCCCGGGGCGGTGAGTTCGCGGCCCGGACGGGTACGGCTCGACGCGGGCGCCCCGACGCGGGCGCCATCGGCCGGGGTGTCCCTCACGGGGCGGGGGTGCGGTCATGAGGTCGCCGCGTTGCCGGCCAGGCTTTCGCGCGCGTAGGCCGCGACCGGTGCGGGGAGCCGGCCCGGGCGGTGAGTTCGCAGGGATGCGGTCATGAGGTCGCCTTGTTCCCGGCCAGGCGGTCGCGCGCGTGGTTCGCCAGCTCTGGGGAGAGCCAGTCGCGCGCGGTGAGTTCGTCGACGAGGCGGGCGTACGGCTCGGCGAAGAGGGCCGTGCGGCCGGGGCGCGGTTCCACGAGCGTGCGGATGCGGACCATGTGCTCGGCGGCCTCCGCCAGGGGGGTACCGGTCGTGCCGTGCAGCGCCAACGCGGCCATTCCCAGGGCCGGTTCGGTCTGTTCGGGGACGCGGGCCGGGCGGCCGAGGATGTCGGCGCGGAGCTGGTTCCAGTACGGGCTGCGGGCCGCGCCGCCGGTGAAGGCGAGGGGGCCGTCGAGCGGGGCGCCCAGGTGGTGCAGGTAGTCGAGGCAGAGGCGTTCCGCGAACGCGACGCCCTGGAGGAGCGCGGCCCACCGGTCGGCGTCGTCGGCGGGGGTGCCGATGAGGAGGGCGGTGGCGTCCGGGGCGAGGAAGGGGAACCGCTCCCCGCGGGACACCAGCGGGTAGGCCACCGCACCGGACGGCTCGAATCCGGCCGCCCGTCGGTCCATGGCTCCGGGGTCCACGTCCGACGGGAGCGCCCCGGCGCCCACGCTCGACGCCCCGCCGGGCAGCCAGGTACCGCCCGGCGCACGGTGGTTGTAGACCACGCCGGTCGGGTCACGGACCGGGTCCGGGGCGGCCCCCTTCAGCACCAGGGTGGTGCCGAGCACCGAGTTCCAGGAGCCGTGCCGCAGGGCGCCCGCCGCGATCTGGGCCGCGCAGCCGTCGGTCATCCCGGCGATGACGGGGGTCCCGGCGGGGATGCCGGTCGCGTCCGCGGCGGCCGGGCAGACCTCGCCGAGACGGGTGCCGGGCAGGACGACCTCGGGAAGGTCCAGGGCGATGTCGGGCCAGGCGTCGCGCTCGACGTCGTAGCCCGTCTTGAGCGCGTGACTGGAGTCGGTGGGCACCGGCCGGCCGACCAGACGGGCGGTGACGACGTCGGGCTGGTGGGTGACCCGGCCCGCTCCGCCGTACTCCCGCACCAGCCACAGCGCCTTCGGCAGCGCCCACGTGTCCTGGACCGCGAGGCCCGCCGTACGCAGTCCGGCCGCCTCCTGCGCCGCGCGGGCGTCGTCGTACATGAGCGCCGGGCTCGTCGGCCTGCCCTCCGGGTCCGTCAGCAGGACCGTCCCCGATGTCCCGCACACGGCCAGTCCGCCGATCCGTACACCCGTCCGGGTGAGGAGCGCGGAACGGCACGCCGTGCGCACCGCCGCCCACCACTCCCCCGGATCCTGCTCGTGCCGCACGCCCTCGCGGCGACCGCCGAGCGGGGCGGAACCCGTGCCCAGCACGGTTCCGTCGGCCGTGACCGCCAGCGCGCGCACGCTCTGGGTGCCGAGGTCGATCCCCAGCCACGCCGTCTCGTTCTCGTCCGTCATCCGTGTCATCGAGGGCCTCCCACCCGCACGGGGTCTATGCGTACCCGGGATCCGCGGCTCAACATCGTCTCAGTGAAGCGACGACTCGGAGGTCGACGATGACCCGGAGGACCGATCCCGTACGTGTCGTGGCGGCCGGCGACCACTTCGTACTGCCGGAGCTGATCGCCGGGGCCGTCGAGGCCGAGCTGGGCGGCATCGCCGCGGAGACGAAGGAGGTGACGCTCGGCTGGCCGCTGGAACCCTTCGGGCCCGTCTCGGAGGTGACGGAGGCGAGCGACGCCGAGGACGAGCTGATCGAGGCGCTGGACGGCGCGGAGGTCCTCGTCACCCAGATGGGCCCGGTCACCGAGCGGGTGCTGAACGCCGCCGACAGCCTGCGGCTGGTCGTCGTGTGCCGGGGCGGCCCGGTCAACGTGAACCTGGACGCGGCCAAGGCCCGTGACGTCCGGGTGTGCTTCGCGCCCGGCCGCAACGCCGCCGCCACCGCCGAGTTCACCGTCGGCATGCTGCTGGCCGCCGTGCGCCGCATCCCGCAGGCCCACGACCTCCTTGCCGGACAGGGCAGTTGGGAGGGCGGCGCCGCCTACTACACGTACCAGCACAGCGGCCTGGAGCTGGAGGACCTGCCCGTCGGACTCGTCGGCTACGGCGCCGTCGGCAGCAGGGTCGCGCGCGTGCTGTGCGCCTTCGGGGCGCAGGTGATGGTGTACGACCCCTATGTGCGCGGCGAGATCCACGGCCTGCGCGTGTCCTCCCTGGACCAGCTCCTGGCCCGCTCCCGGGTGATCACCCTGCACGCCCGTCTCACCGCCGAGACCCGCGGCCTGATCGGCGCCCGCGAGCTGGCGCTGCTGCCGGAGGGCGCCGTCGTGGTGAACGTGGCCCGCGGCCCGCTGATCGACGAGAGCGCCCTGTGCGCCGCCCTCGAAGTCGGCCGGCTGTCGGCCGCCGCCCTCGACACCTACGAGCACGAGCCACTCCCCCCGGACTCCCGCCTGCGCGCCCTGGCCGACCGGGTCGTGCTGACCCCGCACCTCGGCGGGGCGAGCCGTGCGGTGGCCGAGAAGGCGGCGAGGATCGCCGCGGAGGAGGTGGGCCGCTGGGCGCGTGGGGAGCGGTTGGCGCACTGCTTGACGTGACCTGGAAGGGAGTTTCATGTACGTCGGTATCGATGTGGGCACGTCCGTCGTCAAAGCCGCCGCCTTCGACAGCGGGGGCCGTCAACTGGCCGTCGAGTCACGCCCGGTGGAGCTCTCCCTGCACGGCGGCTACGTCGAGCAGGACATGGAGGAGGTGTACGAGGCGGTCGTCGAGGTCCTCGGCAAGCTGACCGGGCGGGTGCCGGAGCCGGTGGAGCTGGCCGGGCTGACCGGGCAGGGTGACGGGGTGTGGCTGGTCGACCGGGAGGGCCGGCCGGTGCGGTCGGCGCTGTCCTGGATGGACGGGCGGGCGCACGCACTGCTCGACCAGTGGCTCGCGGACGGCACTTTCGAGACGGTGTTCCGGCGGACCGGCGGCGCGATGTTCCCGGGCTCGCCGGGGCCGCTGCTGGCCTGGCTGGACCGGTACGACCCGAAGTCCCTGGACGCGGCTTCCGCGGCCGTGTACTGCAAGGACATGGTCTTCCAGCGGCTCACGGGGGCCGCGCGGGCGATCACGGACGTGTCGGACGCGTCCATGCCCTTCCTCGACCCGCGGACCCGGTCGTACGACAACCGGGTGGTGGAGCTGCTGGGGCTCACCCGTCGCAGGCGGCTGCTGGCATCCGTCGGGGATCCGATCGCCACGGGTGAGGCGCGGGGCGACGGGCTGCCGTCCGGGACGCGGCTGTCCAACGGGCCGTACGATCTGCCGGCCTGTGCGCTGGGCGCGGGGGTCACCGCGCCGGGCGACGGACTCCTCATCGTCGGCACGTGTCTGGCCGCGCTCGTCGCCACCACCGAGCTGGACCTGACCGGTGAGCCGGCCGGGCTGTACATCTCCACCGACCGGCCGGGGCACCGGTTGCGAGCCATGCCGGCGATGGTGGGTACGGCCGCGCTGGACTGGGTGCTGTCGACGACCGGTGTCGCGCACGCGGAGGTGGACGACCTGCTGGCGGCGACCCCGCCGGGGGCGGACGGGGTGCGCGTGCTGCCGTACTTCGCCCCCTCGGGGGAGCGGGCGCCCTTCGTCGAGCCTCATCTGCGGGCCGAGCTGAGCGGGGTGTCGCTGGAGACGTCCAAGGCGGATCTGATCCGGGCGACTTGTGAGGGGATCGGGTACGCGGCCAGGCACTGTCTGGAGGCGGCCGGTCTGACGGGGTCGCTCGCGGTGTGCGGGGGTGGGACGCGGAGTTCGGCGTGGATGCAGTTGCTCGCCGATGTGCTCGGGCGGCCGCTCAGGGTGGTCGAGGGGGAGGTGGGGGCCCGGGGAGCCGTGTTGGCGGCGGCTGAGCGGTACGGGGTTTCTCTCGACGCCGGAGCGTGGACCGAACCTACGGCCATTGTTGAGCCGGATCCTGGGCATTCCGCGTATTACTCCAAGGGGTTCCAGGAGCATTTGGTGCGGTTGGATGAGGCTCGGGGACGGGCCGGTCGTTAGCTGCGGCGGCGTCGTGGCTGGTCCCCGCGCCCCTGGGTGGGCTGGAGTGCACGGTGTTCATGCGGTGCTCGAACTGTGGTGGGTCGCTTCAGGAGTTCCGGAGACTCACCGACGAGGAGCAGAAGTTCGTCCGGGAGCACAAGCCCAGGCACACCAGCCTGGGCTCGTACTTCCGGTGTGCGCGTGAAGGGTGTCTGCGGTATCAGCGACGCGGGGACCAGAAGGACGGGGGGTCCTTCCCCGAGCCGGAGAAGTGACTACAGGTTGCTGAAGTCCGGGCCCTTGGTGCGGCTGCGCTTGATCTCGTAGAAGCCGGGGACCGAGGCGACCGCCACCGTGCCGTCCCAGAGACGGGCGGCCTCCTCGCCCTTGGGGGCCGGGGTGACGACCGGGCCGAAGAAGGCGATCTGCTCGCCGTCGGGGCCGGGGACCGCGATGACCGGGGTGCCGACGTCCTGGCCGACCTTGTCGATGCCCTCCTTGTGGGAGGCGCGCAGCTCGGCGTCGAACTCGAAGTCCTTCTGGTCGAAGTACTCGATCAGGTCGGCGGGCAGGCCGACCTCCGCGAGGGCGCCTTCGACGGCCTCGCGCGTCGGGCCCTGGCCCTCGTTGTGGATACGGGTGCCGAGGGCGGTGTACAGCGGGCCGAGGATGTCGGAGCCGTGCTTCTGCCAGGCCGCGGTGACCACCCGGATCGGCTGCCAGGCCTTGGTCTCCAGCAGCTCGCGGTACTCCTCGGGCAGCTCGTCGATCTTCGGCTCGTTCAGCACCGCCAGGCTCATGATGTGCCAGCGCACCTCGATGTCCCGGACCTTCTCGACCTCCAGGACCCAGCGAGAGGTCATCCAGGCCCAGGGGCACAGCGGGTCGAACCAGAAGTCGACAGGGGTCTTGCCGGAGGCGCTCGTGGTCTCGGACATGGGTCTCCTAGAAAAGTGTTCGTTTCAACCCCCAACACTGCTCACCGCCCACCCCATTCCCAGCTGACCGATGTCAGGAGCACATGGCAGGATCGGGCCTGTCCGCATGCTGAACACCATCCGAGGGAGCATCGCCGTGCCCGGTGAGAATCTGTCCCGTGACGAGGCCCGGGAGCGGGCCGCCCTGCTGTCCGTCGACGGGTACGAGGTGTCCCTCGACCTGCGCTCGGCGGTGGGTGACGAGCCCGGGGACGGTCCGCGCACCTTCCGGTCGGTGACCACCATCCGCTTCCGGTGCAACGAGCCGGGGGCCACCAGCTTCGCGGACCTGATCGCCCCGAGTGTCACCGCTCTCTCGCTGAACGGCCGGGACCTCGACCCCGGTGCGGTCTTCGACGGCTCCCGGATCGCCCTGGAGGACCTGGCCGCCGACAACGAACTGGTCGTCGACGCCCAGTGCGCCTACTCCCGCACCGGCGAGGGCATGCACCGCTTCGTCGACCCCGAGGACGGCGAGGTCTACCTCTACACGCAGTACGAGCCCGCCGACTCCCGCCGCGTCTTCGCGAACTTCGAGCAGCCGGACCTCAAGGCGCCCTTCCGCTTCGAGGTGCGGGCGCCGGAGGGCTGGACGGTGTGGAGCAACGGGGCCGGCTCGGAGAGCGACGGCGTCTGGCGGTTCGCGGAGACCAAGCCGATCTCGACGTACATCACCTGCGTCACCGCGGGCCCGTACCACTATGTGACGGACTCCTACGAGCGTGTCCTCGACGACGGCACCCGCCTGGAGATCCCCCTCGGCGCCCTGTGCCGCAAGGGGCTCGCCCCCCACTTCGACTCCGACGACGTCTTCCTCGTCACCAAGCAGGGCCTGGACTTCTTCCACGAGCACTTCGACTACCCGTACCCCTTCGGGAAGTACGACCAGGCGTTCGTGCCCGAGTACAACCTCGGCGCGATGGAGAACCCGGGCCTGGTGACCTTCCGCGAGGAGTTCATCTTCCGGGGCAAGGTCACCCGGGCGTCCTACGAGGGCCGGGCCAACGTCATCCTGCACGAGATGGCCCACATGTGGTTCGGCGATCTGGTCACCATGGTCTGGTGGGACGACCTGTGGCTGAAGGAG
Source organism: Streptomyces sp. NPDC005303 (assembly GCF_040607335.1). NCBI lineage: Bacteria > Bacillati > Actinomycetota > Actinomycetes > Kitasatosporales > Streptomycetaceae > Streptomyces > Streptomyces sp. NPDC005303. The sequence continues at coordinate 123,266 of NZ_JBEXGM010000002.1, forward strand.
TCCTTCGCGGACTTCATGGGCACCTTCGCCAACGTCGGCGCGACCCGCTTCAAGGACGCCTGGATCACCTTCGCCAACCGCCGCAAGGCCTGGGCCTACCGCGCCGACCAGCTGCCCTCCACGCACCCCATCACCGCCGACATCCGCGACCTCCAGGACGCCAAGCTCAACTTCGACGGCATCACGTACGCGAAGGGTGCCTCGGTCCTGAAGCAGCTCGTCGCGTACGTCGGTCAGGACGCGTTCCTGGAGGGCGCCCGGCGCTACTTCAAGCGGCACGCGTACGGCAACACCCGCCTCGGTGACCTGCTGTCGGTGCTGGAGGAGACCAGCGGTCGGGACATGGGCACGTGGGCGCGGTCCTGGCTGCAGACGGCCGGGGTCAACTCACTGACCCCGCAGGTGCTGCTGAGCGCCGAGGGCCGGGTCGACGAGCTGGCGGTCGTGCAGGAGGCCGCCGAGTCGCACCCGGAGCTGCGGCCGCACCGGGTCGCGGTCGGGCTGTACCGCCGTACGCCCGAAGGGGCTCTGGAGCGGTACGCGCGCGCCGAGGCGGACGTCGACGGACCTCGTACGGTCGTGGCGGAGCTGGCCGGTGCCGAGGCGCCGGAGCTCGTGCTGGTCAACGACGACGACCTGACGTACTGCAAGACCCGCTTCGACGCGGGCTCCCTGGAGACGCTGAAGGCGGGGCTCGGTGACCTCACCGACCCGCTCGCCCGCGCCCTGTGCTGGTCGGCGCTGTGGAACATGACGCGGGACGCGCTGCTGCCGGCAAGGGAGTTCATCGACATCGTGCTGCGCTTCGCGGGCCGCGAGTCCGACATCGGCGTCCTGCAGATGCTGCACGCCTGGGCCGAGTCGGCCCTCGTGCACTACGTGGCTCCCGAGTGGCGGGAGACGGGCGCGGGGCTGCTCGCCGAGGGCGCCGAGCGGGAGCTGCTCGCCGCCGAGCCGGGCAGCGAGCAGCAACTGGCGTGGGCGCGGTCCTTCGCGCGCACGGCCGTGGGCGGGGCCGCCTTCGACCTGTTGCAGGGCCTGCTGGACGGCACGTCGGCCATCGAGGGGCTGGACGTCGACCAGGAGCTGCGGTGGGCGTTCCTGCAGCCGCTGACCGTGTGGGGGGTCGCCGACGAGAAGGCGCTGGCCGCCGAGCTCGCCCGCGACGACACCGCCTCCGGCAAGCGCCACCAGGTCCGCTGCCTGGCGGCCCGGCCCTCCGAGGCGGTGAAGGCGCAGGCGTGGGCGCAGGTCGTGGAGTCCGACGCGCTCTCCAACGCGCTGGCCGAGGCGACGATCGCGGGGTTCGACCAGCCGTCCCAGCGCACCCTGCTGGAGCCGTACACGGAGAAGTACTTCGCGGTGATCGAGCGGGTCTGGAAGGACCGTTCGATCCAGATCGCGATGAACATCGTCTCGGGGCTGTTCCCCTCCCTCCAGGACTCGCCGGCGACGCTGGAGGCGGCCGACGCGTGGCTCGCGGCGCACGAGGACGCGGCGCCTGCGCTGCGCAGGCTGGTGCTGGAGGGGCGGGACGATCTGGCGCGGGCACTGCGGGGGCAGGAGTGCGACGCGCAGACCGTCAATCACGGATGACCTTTGGCCTGAGCTTGGGCGTCCGGTAGCCGTTACGAAATCCGTTCCATCACAGCCGTAACCCCTGGTCCCACCCGAATGGACCAGGGGTTTTCGCTCCTCCTCGGCATCCGAACACCCGTCCTTTAGTACTGCCTTGTCCGTATTTGTCGACGAGCGTGTAACAGCGGTTAGCGGGCGGCCCTGAGGCGGGAATCTCCGCTGCATGAACCACAACACCCCGGTCCCCCCGCTCTCCCCCCGTCCCCTGCGTCACCTGTCCGAGGTGCATCGCCGGGTCGTCACGGCCGGCCGGCTGCGTGCGACCGGCGTCTCGGTCGCCGAGGCCGACGAGCAGTGCCGGCCCGGCGGCCCCTGGCAGCAGATTTTCCCCGGTGTCTTCCTGCTCCACCCGGGCCCGCCGACCAGCGAGGAGCGGTTGCACGCGGTGCTGATGTACGCGGCACGGGAGCAGAGCGCCGGGGTCCCGACGCAGCCGGGCGCGGAGGAACCGCACCGCCCCGTCTACGCGGACGCGATGATCACCGGCCTCGCGGCGCTGACGCTGCACGGCTTCAGCTCCACCCCGCCGCTGCTCTCCCTGGACCGGATCGACGTCCTGGTCCCGAGGATGCGCCGGCTGCGCTCGACGAGCGGGGCGCGGATCGTCCGCACGTCGGCGCTCCCCGCAGCCGAACAGGTCACCGGCCTCCCGGTCGCCCCGGTGCCGCGCGCCCTCGCCGACGCGGTCACCGAACTGACCGACGCGGGCGCGGTACGCCGGCTGCTGACGGAGGCGGTACGCGGCGGACACTGCGAACCGGCCGCGGTCGTCCGGGAGTTGACCAACGCCAAGCTGCTGAGCCGCCCGCACGTGGTGGACGCGGTGGACTCCCTGCTCGCCGAGGGCCGCGCCATCGCGGAGGACCGCCTGTACCGCATGGTCCAGGAGTACGGCCTGCCCGACCCGGTGTGGAACGTCGACCTGAGGCTGCCGGGCGGCCCCCACCTGGGCGGCCTGGACGCCTACTGGCCGGAGCAGGCGGTCGCGATCGAGCTCGACACCCGCGCTCCTCGGCAGAGCCACCGGCAGGACGACGACGCGCTGTGGTCGGAGTACGCCCGCAAGCGCGAGCACCTGGAGCGGCTCGGCATCACGGTCGTCCACATCACCCCGCGCAAGCTCCGGGACGCGATGGAACAACAGGCGACGGTGATCCGTACGGCGCTCATGGCCTCCGGCGACCGAGATCCGGCCGCCTATGTCGTGGTGCTGCCCCGGTAGTGACGGACCGGGGCGGGACCAGGAGGGGAGAGGAGGGGCCACGGCACTGGGGAGCCGGGGCCCCTCCTCATTGCGGGTGCGGCCGCTGGAGCGGGTCGGGCAGCGCGGGGAGGACGGTGCCCGCCGCGGCGCGGTCCAGCAGGGTCGCGTACGACGCGATCATCCGGGTACGGCTGAAACGTTCGCGGGTCGTCGCGAGGGCCGGGGCGAGGTCGGCGCGTGCGGCCACCGCCTGCGACCACGCCGCCGCGATCACCTCCGGGTCCGGGGCCGTCACCAGGCCGTGGCCCGCCACGATCGCGGCGCTGTCGCCGACGTCCGTCGCCACCGGGACCGCCCCGCACATCATGCCCTCGATCAGGCACAGCGGGGCCGCCTCACCCCAGGCGGAGGTGAGGGCGACGACGTCCGAGGCGGCGTACAGCGCCTCCATGTCGCGCCGGACGCCCAGCAGGCGCAGCCCCCGGTCCGCCAGGGGCGTCGCCCCTCGGAACGCCGTCGCGATGTCCGCGGTGAGCCCCGGGTTCGCGGCCGTCATGCCCGCCCCGCACATCAGGACCTGCCCTTCCGGGACGCGGGCGAGCCAGGCGCGGGCGGCGGCGAGCAGCAGGGGGACGTTCTTCATGGCGTCGTAGCGGGCGGCGAAGACGACCACGGGGGCCGCGGGGTCGATGCCGAATCCCGTGCGGACCGCGAGGCGGCGGGCGGCATCGGGGCGGAAGCGGAAGAGGTCGACGCCGTTGGGGATCACGTGGAGCAGGTGGGAGGGGATCCCGGCGGCCCGGTACGCCGCCCGGGTCGACTCGGCGCAGCAGACGCAGGCCACGACCGTGCCGTCGGCGATGGCCGCCTTCAGTTCGTCGAGGGCGGTGCCCTGGTTCTCCGGGTCGGAGCGGTGCAGGCAGACCACGACCGGGCGGCGCGGCAGCCCCGCCTGGTTGAGCAGCCGCAGCGGCTGTTCCTTGAGGGAGAGGATGACGTCCGCGCCGGCCGTCGCCCGGGCTGTCTCGGCCAGTTCCGGTCCGGTGAAGTCGGCCGAAACGCCGGTGCTCCGGAAGGTGCGGCCGAGGGAGGTGACGCCCACCCCGGCCGCGGTCAGCGCCCGGTAGCAGGTGTCGTCCTCCATCCGCTGCCGGGTCGCCTCCCGGTGGACCTCTCCGTACAGGCTCAGCACCTGATGGTGCTGGCCGCCCTCGGTGAGGCCCAGCACGATGTCGCTGTGCACGATCCGGGCCCCACCGGAGAAGAAACCCTCGTAGACCGACAGCACTCGCAGTTCGTGTCCCGTACGCACACGACCACCCGCCTTGCACACAGATCGAGCCATCCCCGTGAAGTGCGGGTTAGCCGATATGAGGCGGTACGGACATTACGTCCGGATGAACGGCGTGCTTCCGATCCGGGTCGGCGCGCCTACTCGCCGCAGAACTCCGCCTCGACGACCGCGTCGCCGTCCCCCGACCGGTCGCCGTTGAAGTTGAAGGCGAGGGAGTGCCGGCCGTCGGCCGTGGTCACGGCCACGGAGCTCGAACCGTGGATGCCGCCGTCATGGCCCCAGACGTGGACCCCGCAGCTGAGCTCGCGGTCCAGGAGACCGAGGCCGTAACCGGCGTTCGGGATGCCCTCGACGGTCACGGTGGTCTTCATCTCCTTCAGCTGTTTCGGCGGAAGCAGCCGCCCCTTCAGCAGGGCCGCGTAGAAGCGGTCCAGGTCGGCCGAGTCGGAGATCATCTCGCCCGCCGAGGAGGCGAGGGAGGGGTTCAGCCTCGTGACGTCGTACGTCGGTCCCGCCGCCGTCTGCGCCAGCTTGGAGTAGGCCCGGCTGCTGGGCCGCGGGACGGTGACACGGGTGCCCGGGACCGAGGTGGCGGTCAGGTGCAGCGGGGCGATGATCCGGTGCCGGATCTCCTCGCCGTACGAGCGCCCGGTGACCTTCTGGATCACCATGCCCGCCAGTACGTAGTTGGTGTTGGAGTAGTTCCAGGACGTGCCCGGCGCGAAGTCCGGCTGGTGGGCCATGGCGATCGCGACGAGCTGCTGGGGCGTCTGCGTGTCGTAACGGTGCGCGAAGAAGCCGTCCTTGAGGAAGTAGGTGCGCGCGAACGTCTCGTCGGCGGTGTAGTTGAAGATCCCGCTGGTGTGGTTGAGGAGCTGGCGGACGGTGATCCGGCGGCCGTCGTGGCCGTTGCCGTGGACCACGCCGGGCAGCCACTTGTCCACCGTGTCGTCGAGCGACAGCCGTCCCTCCGCCTCCAGTTGGAGCAGCACGGTGGAGACGAAGGTCTTGGTGATGGACCCGACGCGGTAGCGGTCGTCCGCCGTGCGCGGCGCGCGCGTCCTCAGGTTGCCGACCCCGGCGGTGGTCGACCAGGTGCTCCGGCCGTCCTTCGCGGTGAGCGTCACCCCCGGCACACCGTCCTTCACCACGGCGCGGACGGCCTGCCGGGTCGCCTCGTGGGTGTCGGCCCCGGCCGCCGTCGCCGGGGCGGCGAGGCCGGTCGCGAGTGCCACGGCGGTCGCCCCGACCACCACAGTCGTGCGTACGGTCATGTCTTCCCCCAGTCCGGACACGCTCGGCGAGCGTGATCGGCGGGAAAGACCCGGGCCGCGGGCACAAGGTTGAGGTGGCGCGTCGGGTTGAGCCGGTTTCAGCCCTTCCGCAGCACCAGCTCCGTGTTCCGGTCCCCCGCGGCGCCGCCCAGCTTGCTGTTGGATCCGGGGGCGTTGTAGGCCAGTTCGCGGTAGAGGGCCGCGAGGCCGGTCTGGGAGAGGTCGGTGAAGTCGGTGCGGTGGGGGGCCGCGGACTCGACCAGCGTGGTGAAGATCGAGACCGTGCCGTCCTTGTTGTCGGTGAGCTCGATGACCCGGGCGAGGTGCGGGAAGTCGATGTGGGAGGCGGTGGAGATCTCCCAGAAGGAGCGGCCGTCGGGGGCCGAGTGGGCGGTGATCGCGTTGCGGTGGATGTGGCCGTTGACCCAGGCGAGGACGTTGCTGTGACTGGCGAGGAGGGCGATGACCTCCTGACCGTTGTGCCGGCGCTCGCCCGGGTGGGCGGGGTCGGGCTGGGTGTTGTCCATGGAGTCGCTGGTGTGGTGGCTGAAGACGACGACGTAGGAGTCCTTGTTCTCCCGCAGCGTCCGGTCCAGCCACCGCAGCTGCCCGGTGCCGATGGACCCCTGGAAGTGGCCGCCCGGGTCGGTGGTGTCGAGGCTGATGCCGACCACGTCGTCGGCGATCCGGAAGCTGTAGTACTGCGTGCCCGCGTCGAGGTTGGCGGTGGAGTAGCCGTGGCCGACCGGACCGACACCGCGGTGCGCGGGGTCGAGGTGGGCCGTGAGGTAGTCGTGGGCGGTGTAGGGGGCGCGCCGCTCGTCGGGGGTGACCGAGCGCATGTTCCGGGCGTGCGCCTTGAGCAGGTCCCGGAAGGCGTGGCCCTGGGGGTCCTTGCCCTTCCTGAGCATGTCCTGGAGCTTCTTGGACTCGGACGCGGGCAGCGACATGAGCTTCTTGCCGCCGACGGCGTACTCGGCGAGCCAGGAGTCGCCGTGGCCGAAGCAGCCGAGCGGCAGGCTGTCGTGGTTGCCGACCGTGGAGTACCAGGGGATGTTCAGGCCGGGGCTGTTGAGCTGCCGGACGGCGGCGGCCAGGTAGCCGTGCAGGTGCGGAAAGCCGAGCTGCTTGTCCTGGTCGCGGGTGGTGGAGTCGGGCTGCCAGTACTGCTTGAGGCCGCTGTTCTGGACGCCCTCGTAGTGGCGCGGGTCCCCGGAGTTGGGGGTGATCCGGCCGCCGCTCATGACGGTCAGGAACCAGTCGAGCTCGGTGCGCGAGTTGTTGTCCGTGTTGTCGCCGGTCGTCATGGCGAACTGGAGCGGGGCGCCGGTGGCGGGGCCGCCGCGCAGCGCGTTGATCCGCTCGACGAGCGAGATCGCGCCCGGCACGGTCAGGGCTTCCTGGGGCCGCCAGGCGTGCACGTCGGTGGAGCGCAGGTACTCCAGGCGGATCGGGTGCTGGCTGTCCATCAGGTGCAGGTCGGTGAGCTGCACGAACGCGGCCAGTGCGGTACGGCGGCCGGCCCGCCCGGCCTTCGGGGCGGCAAGCTCCGAGCGGACCTTGCGGCTCCAGCCGGGACCGTTGCCCAGGCGCCGGTAGCCGGAGCTGGTGCGCGGGGCGGCGACGGAGGCGACGGTGGTGCCACGGGTGTACGGGGCGAGGGGGACCTCGGCCGGGGCCGCGGCCTCGTGGACGGTGCGGGCCACCGGTGCCTCGGCGGCGCCGGCGGTGGTCGCGGCCTGGCTGTCGGTGGGCCGCAGGGCGTAGCCGACGCCCGCGGAGACGGCGGCCGCGCCCGCGGCGGCGAGGACGGTACGGCGGTGGACCCCCAGCGTGGTGCTGGCGACAGAGCGTATGCGCGACATGGCGCGATCTCCCCGAGTGCGAACTGCGTCGGCAGTGGTCGCGGGGTGATCGCGTTCGCGAACAACCCGCTCGCATTGGATGCTTGGCACCGGGAATGACCTGCGCGTGAACGAGACGGCAACGCGCAACGCCGATCACCGTACGTGGATCTTGGCCCACCCTGCGCGTTCAGGAGCGCTCGTCGAACGGCCCGGGGGCGGTCACTTTGTGTTCATCTTCCGGGGTACGACACCTAGTCCCCGGGCCGTCCGGCCACTGGCCGCTCCCGCCACAGCCGCAGGCCGAAGTCGACCAGCGGCACCCGGTTCAGCGCCGGTACCGCGTCGAGGTCGTGCCACTGGGCCATGTCCGTGGAGCCGCCGACCTCGAACCGCAGCTCGCCGCCGGTGATGCGGGCCTCGTACACGAGCCCCACGCCGTGGTGGTCGACGGTGCGGCCGAAGCGGCGGCGGAGCGGGAGCCGGCGGGACGTGACACCGAGCAGGCCGGTCACCTCGATGCGGTAGCCCGTCTCCTCCTCCACCTCCCGCAGCACGGTGTCGTAGGGGTCCTCGCCGTGCTCCAAGCCGCCGCCGGGCAGCGTCCACTCCGGCCGGCCGTCGTTGAGCCAGCGGGGGAGCAGGACCTGTCCGTCGCGAACGCATATGGCGTAGGCCGCCACCCTCAACGTCTTGCGCATAGGAGGAAGTTAGCCCGCGCAGGGGGAGCACCGAGGGGTCTCGGCACGTCGAGGAAAAAGGCTGCCCAAGAGGCCCGCAGGGCGAATTGCCCGCTTTCTTATGGGACTTCACCGATGTCCACAAAGGGCATCGCGGGTTTTCCCCATACACCCATATCGATTCGGTCAACTCTCCCTAAACATGCATCCCATGCGTAAAGCTGTGCGGTCATCCGGGGTCTTCTTCCGGATCACCGTGGCCAGGTCCGATCGGATCCGGTCACACACCCGCTCGTTCCTTTACCTACAAGGGATGCCGATGACCCTCACCCCCCAGCACGCTCCGATATCGGGCGCGAGACGTGTGGCGCGCATAGCGGCGGCCGCGGGACTGGTCGCCGCGCTCTCCGCGGCGGGGCCGATACCCATGGCCTTCTCCGCCGAGGCTGGCACCACCCCCGCGGCGTCGGACCCGGGCCTGAAGTCCGCCGACGAGAAGCTCGGTTCGGACGACGCCGACGCGCTCGCCGAGGCCAAGGCCGACGGCGCCAAGAACATCACGCTGATGGTCGCCACCGCCCCCGGGAAGACCGAGCAGGTCGCCGAGGAGCTGGACGCGGTCAAGGGCGGACTGGTGGGCCTCACGTACGACAAGCTCGGTTACGTCCGGGCCACCGTCCCCACCGCGAAGGCGGACTCGGCCATCGCCGCCGCCGCGAAGCTCTCCTCGGTGCACGGCATCGACGTCAAGCAGGACATCCCGCTGGACGACCCGACGCCGAGCGCCGACACCGCCAAGGGCGCCGCGCACCAGGCCGCGAAGACCTACCCCGCGCCGAGCGCGAAGACCCCCGCCGAGAACCCGTACAACCCGTCCTTCGAGACGGGCGCCGTCGACTTCGTGAAGGAGCACCCGAAGGCGGACGGCCGCGGGGTCACCATCGGCATCCTGGACTCGGGTGTGGACCTCGGCCACCCGGCCCTGCAGAAGACCACCACCGGTGAGCGCAAGATCGTCGACTGGGTGACGGCGACCGACCCGGTCTCCGACGGCGACGCCACCTGGCGGCGAATGAACAACGCCGTCAGCGGCCCGACCTTCACCATCGCGGGCGCCACCTGGAAGGCCCCGGCGGGCTCCTACCAGTTCAACCTGTTCCGCGAGTCGGCCACCACCGGCGGTGACGCCAAGGGCGACGCCAACCGCGACGGCGACACCACCGACGTCTGGGGCGTCCTCTACGACGCGGCCGCCGGAACCGTCCGGGTCGACCTGAACAACAACAACGACTTCTCCGACGACACCCCGATGAAGCCGTACAAGGACGGCTACCAGGTGGGTTACTTCGGCACCGACGACCCGTCGACCGACGTCGCCGAGCGCCAGCCGTTCGTCGTCGAGATCCGCAAGGACGTCGTCTACGACGCCGCGGGCAGCAAGGCCGACTACGTCAACATCGGCGTCATCGAGTCCGAGCACGGCACCCACGTCGCCGGTATCACCGCCGCCAACGGCCTGTTCGGCGGTCGGATGAACGGCGCGGCCCCGGGCGCGAAGATCGTCTCCTCCCGTGCCTGCACCTGGACCGGCGGCTGCACCAACGTGGCGCTGACCGAGGGCATGATCGACCTCGTCGTCAACCGCGGGGTCGACATCGTCAACATGTCGATCGGCGGCCTGCCGGCGCTGAACGACGGCAACAACGCGCGCGCCGAGCTCTACACGCGCCTCATCGACACCTACGGCGTCCAGCTGGTGATCTCCGCGGGCAACTCCGGCCCCGGCGCGAACACCATCGGCGACCCGGGCCTGGCCGACAAGGTCATCTCCGTCGGCGCGGCCATCTCCAAGGAGACCTGGGCCGCCAACTACGGCTCGGCCGTGGAGAAGAAGTACGCGATGATGCCGTTCTCCTCGCGCGGTCCGCGTGAGGACGGCGGCTTCACGCCGACCCTGTCCGCCCCGGGTGCGGCCATCAACACCACGCAGACCTGGCTGCCGGGCTCCCCGGTCGCCGAGTCGGGCTACACGCTGCCGGCCGGCTACTCGATGCTCCAGGGCACCTCGATGGCCTCCCCGCAGGCCGCGGGCGCCTCGGCGCTGCTCATCTCGGCCGCCAAGCAGAAGCACATCGCGCTGACGCCGGCCACCCTGCGCACCGCCCTGACCTCGACCGCCGAGCACATCAAGGGTGTGCAGGCGTACGAGGAGGGCGCGGGCCTCATCGACATCGTGGACGCCTGGGACGCCATCAAGGACGGCGCCACCGCGCACGACTACACGGTCAAGGCGCCCGTCGACACCGCGATCGACCAGCTCCTGAAGACCCCGGGCTTCGGCACCGGTCTCTACGACCGCGAGGGCGGCCTGAAGGCCGGCCAGAAGAAGACGTACGACGTCACCATCACCCGTACGTCCGGCGCGGACAAGGCGCTCCGCCACGACCTGTACTTCGAGAACAACGCGGGTCACACCTTCCGGATCCTCGGCAAGGACGACATCAGCCTCCCGCTGAACCAGCCGGTGACCGTCAAGGTCCAGGCCCAGCCGAAGTCCGCCGGTCTCAAGAGCGCGATCCTCGTCGTCGACGACCCGAAGACCGAGGGCCTCGACCAGCAGATCCTGACCACGGTCGTCGTCTCGACGCCGGTGAAGTACACCTACACCGCGTCGAACACCGTGCAGCGCAACAGCACCCAGTCGTACTTCGTGACCGTGCCCGCGGGCGCCAAGTCGCTGGAGGTCGCGATCGGCGGGCTCAAGGACAAGAGCCAGACCCGCTTCATCGCCATCCACCCCTACGGCGTCCCGGTCGACAACACCGGCACCCCGTACTGCTACAACAACTACCTCGACGGCAACGGCTGCAAGCCCGACGCCCGCTCCTACGCCGACCCGCAGGCCGGTGTCTGGGAGATCGAGGTCGAGTCGCGCCGCACCTCGCCGCTGCTCGACAACCCGTACAAGCTTGACGTCGCCGTCTACGGCGCGGTCTTCGACCCGGAGACCGTGACCGTCCCCGAGGCCAAGGTCGGCACCCCGGCCACCGCCTCCTGGAAGGTGACCAACACCCTCGCCGCGATCGACGGCAAGCCGGCCGGCGGTCCGCTCGGCTCGTCCAAGACGACCCGCCCGACCATCGCCGAGGGCGCCACCCAGACCACCACGGTCGAGGTCCCCGCGGGCGCCAAGTCGCTGGACGTCGCCATCGGCAACGTCTCCGACGTCTCCGCCGACCTGGACCTCACGGTCTACAACGCGGCCGGCACCGTGGTCGGCACGTCCGCCGACGGTGACTCGGAGGAGGCCGTCTCGGTCGCCTCGCCCGCCGCCGGCACGTACACCATCGAGGTCGTCGGCTACTCGGTCCCGGCCGGTTCCACGGCGTACGACTACCAGGACGTGTTCTTCTCCAGCACCCTGGGCACCGTCACCGTCTCCGACGCCCCGGTGAAGCTCGCCACGGGCGCCTCGACGACCGTCTCCGGCAGCGTCACCGCCCTGGCGCCCGCCCCGGAGGGCCGTGAGTTCTTCGGCCAGGTCAGCCTCGTCAACGCGCGCGGCACGGTCGCGGGCGTCGGCAACGTGAAGATCGAGAAGGTCACGCCGTAACACTTCTCCGTACGGCGACAAGGGGCGGGCGTCCAATGGGCGCCCGCCCTTTCTCGTGCCCTCAGCAGCCGAGCCCCCGCGAGGCCGGGAGCGAGGCGGTGATCCAGGCCCGCTCCCGGGCGATGTCCTGCGCACCGACGGCCCAGTGGTCGGGGGCGGGCGAGCCCTCGGTCACGCCGAACAGGACACGGGTGCCCTTGGTGAGGGGTCCGGGGAGGTCGTACTCGCTCACCGTGTACGTGAGGTGCCCGACGCCCCGGGCCGGCTTGAACCAGTGGCTCACCCGCACGCTGACCTGGAGTTCTCCGGTGGCCGGGAGCTCCTTGACCGCGGTGACCTCGCCCTCGGCGACCGTGGTGGCGCAGGCCAGGTAGGCCGGGCTGCCGAAGCGGACGCCGGCTTCCGCCTTGGAGGCTCCCGAATCGGCGGAGCTGAGGTTGTCCGCACCCTCGTGTCCCACGAGCCAGCCGAGGCCCGTGACCACACTGGCCACGGCGGCCACCGCGAGGGTGCCGAAGGCCAGGACGCGGGCGCGGCGGCGGGCCGGGGAAGGCCGTGGCCGGGGAGCGGGCTTCGCTGCGGTCGGCGCTTCGGCGAGCCTCTCGCCGAGGATCCCGAGCTGCTCCCTCAGGAGCCCGATGTCAACCTCTGCCGCACGGTACTCAGCCAGGAACGCGGTGTCCGCGCGGGCCTCGGCGCCGAGTTCCTCGCCGGTGATCGCGGCCATGAGCGCGTCGCTGTCGTACGTCTCGTTCTCGGCGCTCATGTCACACCACCTCGTCCTCGTGCAGGCGGGCGCGCAGGGCCCGCACCGCCGTGTGCAGGCGGCTTTTGACCGTGCCCTCCGGGACGCCCAGCTCGTGGGCGATCGAGCGCACCGGCAGGTCGGCGAAGAACCGCAGCACGAGGACCTGGCGCTGCTGGTCGGGCAGCTCGTCCAGGCCCTGGGCGACGGCCAGGGAGAGCACGCTGGTGTCCTCCCCCGAGGGGTGCTCGTGCTGGCGCAGCGAGGCCAGCCGCTCCCCCAGCCGCTCCTGGCGCTTCTTGGCCCGGTGCCAGTCCATGGCGAGGTTGGAGGCGACGACGGCGGCCCACGCGGACACGTCCCGTGGCGCCTCGTACCCCTTCGCCGCCCGCTCCAGCAACCGCAGGCGGACCTGCTGCACCCCGTCCGGCAGGTCCGCCTGCGGCACCCCGCCCAGGGCGAGCACGGCCCGCACCCGGCGTTCCTGCGCCGCGTCCAGGGGGTCGTCCCCCTGGGTTCGGCGGGCGATTCTGCGCAGCACCGACACCCCTCCCCTCGCCGCGTTTCTCCTACGACGCCGGTGGGGCGAAAAACGTTCGACGGGGCCCGGGGAAAATTCTGCGAGGTGTACGTCACACCGGCCGCTCCGCGCCGCACGGCTTGCGGCGCGGAGCCGCGGGAGGACGAATTTCTCCAGCTCAGTGGGGGTGCGACGCGAGTTCCACAACTGGTGATCGCGATGCCCGCGTCCCAGCCCGCGGGCATGGGGCACAAAGAATTGGACAGGCTGACCCGGGTCGGCCGCATGATGGAAAAGCCGCAGACACATCCAGGACATGCAGAGGGAGTCACCGTGAGGGTCGGAATCGTCGGAGCCACCGGACAGGTCGGCACGGTCATGCGCGGGATCCTCAAGGAGCGGAACTTCCCGGTCACGGAGCTGCGCCTGTTCGCCTCCGCGCGCTCGGCGGGCTCGGTCCTGGACGGCGTGACGGTGGAGGACGCGGCGACGGCCGACTACACCGGCCTGGACATCGTGCTGTTCTCGGCGGGCGGTGCGACCTCGAAGGCGCTGGCCGAGAAGGTCGCCTCGCAGGGCGCGGTCGTGATCGACAACTCCTCCGCCTGGCGCAAGGACCCCGAGGTCCCCCTGGTCGTCTCCGAGGTGAACCCGCACGCGATCGCGGACCGCCCCAAGGGGATCATCGCCAACCCGAACTGCACCACCATGGCCGCGATGCCGGTCCTGAAGGTACTGGACGCGGAAGCCGGCCTCCTGACGCTGATCGCCACCACCTACCAGGCAGTGTCCGGCTCGGGCCTCGCGGGCGTGGCGGAGCTGCACGGCCAGGTGCAGAAGGTCGCCGCCGACGCGGACAAGCTCACCCACGACGGCTCGGCGGTCGACTTCCCCGAGCCGCAGGTCTACAAGCGGCCCATCGCCTTCAACGTCCTGCCCTTCGCGGGCAACCTCGTCGACGACGGCCTGAACGAGACCGACGAGGAGCAGAAGCTCCGCAACGAGTCCCGCAAGATCCTGGAGCTCCCCGAGCTGAAGGTCTCCGGCACCTGTGTGCGCGTCCCGGTCTTCTCCGGGCACTCCCTCCAGGTCAACGCCCGCTTCGCCCGCCCGATCTCCCCGGAGCGCGCGACGGAGCTCCTGGCGGGCGCTCCCGGCGTGACTCTCTCGGACATCCCGACCCCGCTCCAGGCCGCCGGCCAGGACGCCTCCTTCGTCGGCCGCATCCGCCGCGACGAGACGGTCGACAACGGCCTGGCCCTGTTCATCTCCAACGACAACCTCCGCAAGGGTGCCGCGCTGAACGCGGTCCAGATCGCGGAGCTGGTGGCGGCCGAGCTGAAGGGCTAGATCGAGCGCCCGCGCACCTCGTAGAGGAAACAGCCGTACTCGACGGCCCGGACATGGACGAGCGCCACGGACGGGTCGTCGAACGCGTTTCTGAAGGGGTCGTCGTCGAGCTTCTCGACCAGAAGACCGGGCCCTGTTCGTCGTACGGCCCGGGACAGAGGGTTTCGCCCCCGCCGCCCCTGGCCGTCCCGCTTCCAGGGGGCTCCGCCCCTTCGACCTCGTTGCGGCCCTTCGGGCCGTTGGAACGTCCGCCCCCCGAATCCGCAGGGTAATCCCCCGATCCGTCGGAGACAGTTCGTGGAAGGATGACCGAACCGCCGAACCCACACATAACGAGGAGATGACCGCGTGCCTGGCACAAACCTGACTCGCGAAGAAGCTCAGCAGCGGGCGAAGCTGCTCAGCGTCGAGTCCTACGAGATCGATCTCGACCTCTCCGGCGCGCAGGAGGGCGGTACCTACCGGTCCGTGACCACGGTGCGCTTCGACGTGGCCGAGAACGGAGCGGAGTCCTTCATCGACCTCGTCGCTCCCACCGTTCACGAGGTCACGCTGAACGGGGACCCGCTCGACCCGGCGGAGGTCTTCCAGGACTCCCGGATCGCGCTGCCCGGCCTGCTGGAGGGCCGCAACATCCTGCGGGTCGTCGCCGACGCCGCGTACACCAACACCGGTGAGGGCCTGCACCGCTTCGTCGACCCGGTCGACGAGCAGGCGTACCTGTACACGCAGTTCGAGGTGCCGGACGCCCGCCGTGTCTTCGCCTCCTTCGAGCAGCCGGACCTGAAGGCCACCTTCCAGTTCACCGTGAAGGCGCCGACCGGCTGGACGGTCATCTCCAACTCCCCGACCCCGGAGCCGAAGGACGACGTCTGGGTCTTCGAGCCGACCCCGCGGATCTCGTCGTACATCACGGCCCTGATCGTCGGCCCGTACCACTCCGTGCACAGCGTGTACGAGAAGGACGGCCAGTCGGTGCCGCTGGGCATCTACTGCCGCCCCTCGCTCGCCGAACACCTCGACTCGGACGCCATCTTCGAGGTCACCCGGCAGGGCTTCGACTGGTTCCAGGAGAAGTTCGACTACGCGTACCCGTTCAAGAAGTACGACCAGCTGTTCGTGCCCGAGTTCAACGCGGGCGCGATGGAGAACGCGGGTGCCGTCACCATCCGCGACCAGTACGTCTTCCGGTCCAAGGTGACGGACGCCGCGTACGAGATGCGCGCCGAGACCATCCTGCACGAGCTGGCCCACATGTGGTTCGGCGACCTGGTCACCATGGAGTGGTGGAACGACCTGTGGCTGAACGAGTCGTTCGCCACCTACACCTCCATCGCCTGCCAGGCGTACGCCCCGGACAGCCGGTGGCCGCACTCCTGGACCACGTTCGCCAACTCCATGAAGACGTGGGCGTACCGCCAGGACCAGCTGCCGTCCACGCACCCGATCATGGCGGAGATCCGCGACCTGGACGACGTGCTGGTCAACTTCGACGGCATCACGTACGCCAAGGGCGCCTCCGTCCTCAAGCAGCTCGTCGCCTACGTCGGCATGGACGAGTTCTTCGGCGGTGTGCAGGCGTACTTCAAGCGCCACGCGTACGGCAACACCCGCCTGTCCGACCTGCTGGGCGCGCTGGAGGAGACCTCCGGGCGCGACCTGGGCACCTGGTCGCAGAAGTGGCTGCAGACGGCCGGCATCAACATCCTTCGCCCGGAGATCGAGACGGACGCGAACGGTGTCATCACCTCCTTCGCGATCCGCCAGGAGGCCCCGGCGCTGCCCGCCGGCGCGAAGGGCGAGCCGACCCTGCGTCCGCACCGCATCGCGGTCGGCCTGTACGAACTCGACGACGACAGCGGCAAGCTGGTCCGTGACGAGCGTGTCGAGCTGGACGTGGACGGTGAGCTGACGGCCGTACCGCAGCTGGTCGGCAAGCGCCGTCCGGCGGTCGTGCTCCTCAACGACGACGACCTGTCGTACGCCAAGGTCCGCCTCGACGAGCAGTCGCTGGCCTTCGTCACCGAGCATCTCGGCGACTTCGAGTCGTCCCTGCCGCGCGCGCTGTGCTGGGCGTCGGCGTGGGACATGACGAGGGACGCGGAGCTCGCGACCCGCGACTACCTCTCGCTGGTGCTGTCCGGTATCGGCAAGGAGTCCGACATCGGTGTCGTGCAGTCGCTGCACCGGCAGGTGAAGCTGGCGATCGAGCTGTACGCCGCTCCCAGCGCCCGCGAGGCACTGCTGACCCGCTGGACCGACGCCACGCTGGCC
Organism: Streptomyces sp. NPDC005303; assembly: GCF_040607335.1. Taxonomy (NCBI): domain Bacteria; kingdom Bacillati; phylum Actinomycetota; class Actinomycetes; order Kitasatosporales; family Streptomycetaceae; genus Streptomyces; species Streptomyces sp. NPDC005303. The sequence goes on from NZ_JBEXGM010000002.1 coordinate 139,702, forward strand.
CACCTGAGGTCCGCGGCGGCGGGCAGCGACCACCAGCTGGCCTGGGCGCGGGCGTTCGCGGCGACGGCCCGTACACCGGAGCAGCTGGACCTCCTGGAGGGGCTGCTCGACGGGTCCCAGGTCGTCGAGGGCCTGGCCGTCGACACGGAGCTGCGCTGGGCGTTCGTGCAGCGGCTGGCCTCCGTGGGCCGCTACGACGAGTCGGAGATCGCCGCCGAGTACGAGCGGGACAAGACCGCCGCGGGTGAGCGCCACGCGGCGACCGCCCGTGCCTCGCGGCCGACCGAGGAGGCGAAGGCGGAGGCCTGGGCGCAGGTCGTCGAGTCCGACAAGCTGCCCAACGCGGTCCAGGAGGCCGTCATCGGCGGCTTCGTCCAGACCGACCAGCGGGAGCTGCTCGCGCCGTACACGGGCAAGTACTTCGAGGTGGTCAAGGACATCTGGGAGTCCCGTTCGCACGAGATCGCCCAGCAGATCGCGGTCGGTCTCTACCCGTCGCTCCAGGTCTCCCAGGAGACGCTGGACCGGACGGACGCCTGGCTGGCCTCGGCGGAGCCGAACGCGGCCCTGCGCCGGCTCGTCTCCGAGTCCCGGGCGGGCGTGGAGCGCGCGCTGAAGGCCCAGGCGGCGGACGCGCAGGCGGCCCAGTAGGACGGCGGGAGGCGGGTGGCCCCGGTCATCCGCCTCCCCCGCACACCAGCCGGGCCGTGTTCAGCATCGTCCGCACATGCAGCCCTGTCTGCACGGCCACCGGCACCCACCGCAGGTCGTACGTCTTCTCCAGCTCCTGGCTCCACTCGCGCACCAGGTCGTCGAGGATCTCGACGGTCCGGGGGTCGGTGCGGGCCAGGGCGCGGCTCGCCATCGCCGCCACCCTGAGCGGGATACGGCGTGCGGAGATCCCCCGGGTCGCGAAGTGGCCCTGGAATCCGCCGGGTTCCTCCGCGGCCCAGCTCGCCACGATCGACGGCGCCACGTCGAGGAGTTCGCGCGCGGCGTCCCGCAGCGGCGCGAGCTCCTCCGGTACGGCCAGGTCATCGAGCCGTGTCCCGAGGACGGCCGCGAGTTCCCGGGTCCGCCCCAGCAGCACCTCCCCCAGCCGCGCGGCCGCACGGTCCGGGTCGGTGACGGGCCGGGCGTCGCTCACCGAGGGCACCGCCCAGGCGGGGGTCTCGATCAGGGTGGTCACGGTGCCGTGGCGGCGCGGGTGGAACCAGGTGCTCTCGGCGACGTAACCGCTCGGGTCGCGTTCGTCCGTGCCGTGGCCGTCGGGCAACACCAGGACACCGGGCGGGTCGAGCCGCCAGTCGGGACCGTCGACGGGGTCCCGGTCGACGGGGACGCGCAGGCGAGCCGCGGTCTCCCGGAAGGCGTCCGCGGCGCCGGGCACCTCCCGTGTCATCATCACGAAGGCACCGCCGAACTCGATGCCGTGCAGGGTGAACTGGGCGACGGGCCGCAGCTCGTCGAGGAGCCGGACGAGCGCGGCCGACTCGGGGAGCGGCTTCCCGGGAGGCGCGGGCAGGGACTCCGGCTGACGGGCGAACGCGGGCCGGTAGAAGTGCCGATGACACTCCGTCAGCGACGGCTCGGGCTGTTCCGGCTGCCAGCCGTGCGCGAGGTGTGCCCCGTCGGGGTCGAGGCAGAGCAGGAAGTGCCAGGTGCAGCCGAGGGGTTCGAGGAGGCCTGGCCGGCGGCCGAACAGGGCGGCGAGCCGCAACGCCGAGGCCCCGCCCACCGGTTCGTTGGCGTGGGCTCCGGCGACGGCGAGGATGTGGCGGTCGCCGTGTCCGGCGGACAGCAGCCACAGCGGGCGCCCGGCCCGGCTCCGTCCGACCTGGTCCAGCCGCAGCAGGCCGGGGGCGGCGCGGACCAGCGTGCGGGCCCTTCGCTCCAGTTCGTCGACTGCCGGATAGAGCGAAGTCCGCACGCCGGTCCTCCCCGCACGCTGGTGATCCGATCAAGCACCCTGGGAATTACTGTCCCCAGTGGTCTCTTTCTTGTCCAGCGGGCGAATCACGATCTTGACCGGCATGTGAGCTCCTCTCAGCTGCCGCCGTTGCCGCCGCTGTCCCCCGTGGTCTCCTTCTTGTCCAAGGGGCGGATCACGATCTTCATCGGCATCGCAACTCCTCGTCTCCGTACGGGATTTGACCTTTCCGAAGCGATCGCTGACCGCTCTTGTCAAGGCTGTGCCGCGAGAGTCAGAGTGTCAAGAAGGTGTACATGTAAAGGAGAGGGGTCCCTGGTGGCGGATGCGACGGCGGTGACGGTCGAGGCGTTCGGGCGGCCCCGGATCAAGCCCGAGCACCGCGCCTACCGCACGGTCGACGGCAACGTCCGCGTGGGCAGCGTGATCCACGGCATCGGCGCGGAGATCGCGGACCCGCAGGGCTGGGTGTGGACGCTCGTCGAGACCATGGACGGGACGCGGGGACCGTCGGAGGTGGTCGCCGAGGTCCTGCGCGCGCACCCGGAGTTGTCCGGCGAGGACGCCCGCGAGGCGATGGCGGACCTGCTGGCCGCCGGTTTCGTGGACGACGCGGATGTCTCGGCCCCGTTGCCACTCCGCGAACAGGACCGCTACAGCCGCGGTGTGCCCCTCCTGCGCTGGATGGACCTCGCCCCCCGCAGCAGCCCCTGGGACGCCCAACTCCGCCTGCGCGAGGCCCGGGTCCTCCTGATCGGAGTCGGCGGCACCGGCGGCCACGCGGCCCAGGCCCTCGTCGCCTCCGGCGTGGGCCACGTCCACTGCGTCGACCCGGACGTGGTCGAACTCTCCAACCTCAACCGCCAGCCCCTGTACCGCGAGTCCGATCTCGGCCGGCCGAAGGTGGAGGCGGCGGTGGCGACCTTGCGGGCACTCAACTCGGACGTGACGGTGACCGGGGAACGCAAGGAGGTACGCGGGCCGCAGGACCTCGCTCGACTGGTGTCCTCCGCCCGCTCCCCGTACGACCTCCTCGTCCTCGCCGCCGACCGCCCCGACGAGCTTCGCCGCTGGACCAACCGGGCCTGTCTGGCGGCCGGACTGCCGTGGGTGGACGCCGGATACCGGGGGCCTCTCGTGACCGCCGGGGTGTACGTGCCCGGTCAGGGGGCCTGCTGGGAATGTCTGCGGGACGGCGAGATCGCCCGGCGGGACCTGCGGCTCGGGCCTGGGCAGGACCCGGAGAGCGCCTCGCCGCGGATGCCGTGGAACCCGGCGAGTGCCGTCACCGCCGGACTCTCCGGAGCACTGCTCGCGCATGCCGCCGTGGCCCTGCTGACCGGGGTCCCCGCGCTGGAGCCGGGCTTCCGCTTCGGCGTGAACCTCATGCTCCCCGGCGACCCCGTCGACCAGCGCACCCCCCGCCACCTGGACTGCCCGGCGTGCGGGGAGCGTGCGTGAACCGGGTACGGCTGCACGCGCTGGACTCCCGCCCCGACGGCGACGAGTGGATCGTGGGCCGCAGGGCGACCGGCCGTTTCGTCGCCCTGCCCGAGGTGGGCAAGCAGGCCCTCGATCTGCTCGACCAGGGGCTGACCCCGGCCGAGGTCGGCGAGCGGCTCCGCACCCGCACCGGCGACGACATCGACGTACCGGACTTCGTGGAGGCCCTGCTGGGACTCGGGTTCGTGGCCGAGGTCGACGGCCGCGCGATCGACCAGGAGCCGCCTCCGGCACCGACGTTGGCGTGGATAGGGCCCCGTCATGTGCGCTGGCTGCTGAGTCCCGTCGCCCCCGTGGCGGTCGCCCTGCTGATCGCGGTCACCCTGCTCACTCGCCCTCCGGTGCCACTCGACTACCGCACCCTGCTGTGGAGTTCGCACGGCAGCGCGGTCATCGCCCTCGGCGCGGGCGTCGGCTGGAGCCTGCTGCTGCTCCACGAGTGCGCCCATCTGCTGACCGCCCGTGCGACCGGCGTGGCGGGACGGATGCGGCTCGGCACCCGGCTGCAGTTCCTGGTGATGCAGACGGACATCAGCGGCATCGAACTCGCCCCGCGCAGGCACCGGTTGACCGCCTACCTCGCCGGCATCGCGAGCAACCTGACGGCCGCGTCCCTGGCCGCCCTCGCCACCGGCGCCACGACCGGCATCCCCCGCCGCGTCCTCGCCGCCGTGGCCCTGCTCGCTCTGCTCCCCCTCCCCTTCCAGCTCATGGTCTTCATGCGCACGGACCTGTACTTCGTCCTCCAGGACCTCACCCGCTGCCGCGACCTGTTCGGAGACGGGGTGGCGTACACGAGGTACCGGGCCCGGCGGCTGCTGCGACGCCGAAGCCGTCGTACCGACGAGCCGGACCCCAGCCTGGGACTGCCCGCGCACGAACGGCGGGCCGTACGCGGGTACAGCGTGGTGCTGGTCGTCGGCACCACGCTGTGTCTCGCGTTCTTCGCCGCCGTCACCCTGCCCGCGGACCTCACCCTGTTCGCCCGCGCCGTGCGCAAGTCGGTTGTGGGGCCGTCGACTTGGGACCGGCTGGACGGGCTCGCCGTCGTCGTCACGCTCGGCGGCCTGCACGCCCTGTGGCTGCGCACCTGGTGGCGGGGCCGTCGGCTCAGACGGACACCATCCCGCCCGTCACGTTGACGAAGGTGCCGGTGATGCCGCCCGCGTGGTCGGAGGCGAGGAACACCGCGGTGGCGGCGACCTCGGCGAGGGTGGGGTTGCGGCGGGTCATGCGCATCCCGGCGAGCTGGTCGATGATGCCCTGCACGGCGCTCTCGTCGATGGCCGGATTGACGGCAGCGAGCTTCTCGACGGAGAACGTCTCGGGCACCCCGGCCACCCACAGCCCCACCGCTCGCACCCCGCGCGGCCCCAGCTCGATCGCCAGGTTGCGCACGAGCGTGTCGATCGCCCCGTCCGCGGGACCGGTGCCGCCCATCATCGGACTGCCGTGCGCGGAACCGCTGTTGAGGGCGAGGATGACACCGGAACCGCGCGCGGCCATACGGCGTCCGGCGGCGCGGGCGGTGAGGAAGTTGGCGCGCAGACCGTCGGTGACCGGCCGCAGGAAGTCCTCGGCGGGCATGTCGACCAGCGGCGCTCCCTGCACATCGCCGCGCGTGACGAGGTTGATGGAGATGTCGATGTCCCCGACCTGCTCCGCGTGCGCCTCCACGGCCGCCTCGTCCAGCGCGTCCACGACGGCGACCTCGGCGTCCTTGATGTCTGCGGCCACCGCCTCCAGGGTCTTTCGACCACGGCCGACAAGGTGCACCCTCGCGCCCTGCTCGGCGAAGGCACGGGCGACGGCCCCGCCGATGGAACCGCCGGCGCCGTAGACGATCGCGGTCTTGTCGGTGAGCAGCATGGTGACTCCTTGGAAGTGGTTCGTACGTGACATCCATGCAGACGTACGACATCGCCGACGCTCATCGGCCATCTCCCTGCTCACCGGCCGGTCACAGCCGCAGGGGCAGCCCGAACGCGGGGAAGAGGTGCGGCTCGAAGGAGGTGATCTCCGCGATGCGGTCGCCGTGGCCCTGGTCGGCGAAGCGCAGCACGTCCAGGACCTGGGCCCGGTGGACGCCGGTCCCGGGCCGGCGGACGTAGTGCGCCGTCGCGAGCTGGCCGTTGGCCCGGGTGGGCAGGCTGCGCCAGTGTCCGAAGAACATCGGGGAGGCGGGATCGAGGCTGACCCGCACGAAGTCGATGACGGCGTCCCGGCCGACGAACCAGTACGGGTTCGGCGGCATGGTGAGGGTCACGTCCTCGGTGAGCAGCGCGGCCATCGCCTCGAAGTCGAGGCGTCCGACGGCGGCCATGTACCGGTCCAGTACGGCCTGTTGGTCCTCCGTGGGCACGGTGGCCCGCCAGTCCGAGCGTTCCCGGGGCAGGTGTGCGCGCAGGGCCGGCCGGGCCCGCTGGAGTGCGCTGTTGACGGAGGCCACGCTGGTCTCCAGGGCCTCGGCGGTCTCGGCGGCGGTCAGCCCGAGGGCGTCGCGCAGGACCAGTGCGGCCCGTTGGCGCGGGGGCAGGTGCTGGATCGCGGCCAGGAGGACGAGCTCCAGGGTCTCGCGCGAGACCGCGGCGGACTCGGGCTGCTCGTGCTCCTCGGTCAGGGGCATCTCGTCGTCGGGGTAGGGCTGCAACCAGGTGATGCGGGCCGGCGGCTCCCCCTCGCCGTGGTTCATCCCCGGCACCGGTTCGTACCGTTGCGGGCGGCGCGCGGTCCGCCGCAGCAGATCGAGACAGGCGTTGGTGGCGATCCGGTACAGCCAGGTCCGCGCGCTCGCCCGCCCCTGAAACCCGTCCCGCGCCCGCCAGGCCCGCAGGAAGGTCTCCTGCACGAGGTCCTCGGCCTCGTCGTACGACCCCGTCATGCGGTAGCAGTGCACCTGGATCTCACGGCGGTACTGCTCGGTGAGGGCGGCGAAGTCGGTCTCGCTGAGGTGGGCGGCCGGGGCGGCGTCGGTGAGGTGCGTGACGAGGGCGGCATCGGTGGGTTGCGTAACGGGGGCGGCTGTTACGGAATCCCCGGCGTCCTGGGTGGTGTCGCGTACCGTGCGGGCCACCCGCTTCAACTGTGCGACGGATTCCGAGAGTTCGGTGACCGTCGAGTAGAGGGTGTCCGCGGGCCGCGGCGCCAGCAGGCCCGCCTGCCGCCCGATGTCGTCGATGAGCCCCTGCACGGTGAGGCCCTGGGGCTGCCGGCGTTGCCGGTAGGCCTTCTGCCGGCAGGCGTGGGAGCAGTAGAGGGAACCGCGACCGGTGCGACCGGCTCGCGCGGGGAGGCGCTCCCCGCACACCGGACAGGTGCCTGCGTCCACTGGTGCCTCCGGGAGTTGCGTAACGCGGGGACGGGGTGACGTTACAACGCCCTCGGCACGCCCCGCAGCGCCTCCGGTGCCCCGTTCCCTCCAGCGGGACCGAACGTTCGGCCGACGGTGGGCTGCCGTACCCCCAGCTGCCCGGCCACCGTCGCCCCGAAGGCCAGCGTCATGCCCGCCAGCTGCAGCGGCGTCAGCGTCTGCCCCAGTGCCGCCCAGCCGACGACCGCCGCGGTGAGCGGGGACAGCGGGCCCAGGAAGGTGACCTGGGTGGCGGTGAGACGGCCGATGCCGCGGAACCAGAGCCAGTACGCGATCGCCGTGTTCGCCAGCGCGAGGTAGACGTAGCCGCCGACCGCACGGCCGTCGAGCGCGGGCGGGGCGCCCTCGACGAGGAGGGCGAGCGGCGCGATGAGCAGGCCGCCGGCGGTGAGCTGCCAGGCGGTGAGGGCGAGCGGGCCCACACCGTCGGGGCGGCCCCAGCGCTTGGTCAGCACGGTCCCGGCTGACATGGAGGCGGTGGAGGCGAAGGCCGCCGTCACCCCGAGGACGTCGAGGGCGCCGGCCGCCTTGAGCACCACCAGGCTGACGCCGAACGCGGCCACGAGTCCGGTGAGCACACTGCGGGTGGTGGGCCGCTGCCCCAGCAGCGCGGCCGACAGCCCCACGACGATCAGCGGCCCGACCGACCCGACCACCGCGGCCATCCCGCCCGGCAGCCGGTACGCCGACAGGAACAGCAACGGGAAGAAGGCGCCGATGTTCAACGCCCCGAGCACCGCCGCCTTCCCCCACCACACACCGCGCGGCAGCACCCGGGCCAGGGCGAGCAGCACGAGCCCCGCGGGCAGCGCCCGCATCATGCCGGTGAACAGGGGCCGGTCGGCGGGGAGCAACTCGGTGGTGACGGCATAGGTGGTGCCCCAGGAGACGGGGGCGAGGGCGGTGAGGAGGATGGTGGCGGTGCGGTTCATGGCGAGCCCTTCGGTCTCATGACCTTGCTTAGCTTGGCAGAAAGTAGCTTACCCCTAAGCTACTTTCTCGCAAGCCGCTTTACTGCAAGCCACTTTTCCGCAAGCCACTTTCTTGCGGGCAACCCTGCGTCCACGGATACTCGGCACATGAGTGCACGCAAGGACGCCGTCGACGCGATCATCGACCAGTGGGCGGCCGTGCGGCCCGACCTCGACACCCGGGCCATGGAGGTCTTCGGGCGGATCTACCGCCTCTCCCGCACCATGGGCGACCGCGTCGAGAAGGTGTACGCCCCCTACGGCATCTCCCGTGGCGAGTTCGACGTGCTCGCCACCCTGCGCCGCGCCGGAGAGCCGTACACCCTCTCCCCCCGCCTGCTCTCCTCGACGCTGATGCTCACCACGGGCGGCATGACGGGCCGCCTCGACAAACTGGAACGCGCCGCCCTCGTCCGCCGCTCCCCCGACCCCCACGACCGCCGAGGCCTCCAAGTGACCCTGACGGAGAAGGGGCTGGCGGTCATCGACGAGGCGGTAGCAGCGGGCCTGGCCGCCCAGACGCAGGCCCTGTCCCCCCTGGACGACGAACAGGCCGGCCAATTGGCCGACCTGTTGCGGAAGTTGCTCGCGGGCACCCAGGAGTCAGAGCACTGACGGCCCCACCCGGCTCACCGGCCGGGCGGGGGCGGAGCGGATGCAGGGCATCTTCCGGGAGCGGGTGATGCCGGTGGCCCTGCGGGTTGTCCGGGGCCCGGAGCAGGTCCCCGCCCGGGCCGCCACGCAGCTGTTGCGGCTCGCGCCGCCCCGGTACGTCCTGCGGTTCCCGCCGACCGCGACGCGGGCGCGCGAGGAGATGGTGGCGTGGCCGGCCCCCACGGTGCATCGGCACATCACCGCGCCGAGCCCCCGAGAGGGCCGCTGAGAACGCGCGAGGGCGCCGGCCCCGGAAAGGCGGGTTCAGCGCCCCGGAAAGGCGGGCTCAGGCCTTGGAGCCGGCCTTGGCCTCGGCCTCGGCGGGCTTGGTCCTGATGTTGCGGCTGGTCACCCGGTGCTCTTCCTTGGACTTGTCCAGGACCATCACCAGGCCGGCGATGACCCCGAACAGCACGAGCGGGGCCACGACGAAGAGACCCAGCGTCTCGATGACGCTCAGGCCCGTGCCGGGGTCGTCGCCGTCGTCGCGGGTCAGCGCGGAGGCCGGGGACGACATGAGCAGCATCATCAGCGTCGTACCGGCCACCAGGGCGCCGGCGCGCAGGGCGTTCTTCTTGTCCACGGAGTCAAAGTATCCAACGGCGGTTCGGGCCGCGCGCCCGGGGTGCCGTATGAGGCGCCCCGGCCGCACGAGCGGCGCCCCCTACGGCGCCCGCAGCACCTCCACCAAGGCGTGCAGCCGGGCCGACCCCGCCAGGTCCTCCAGCGTCATCACCCGCCCCTCCCCGTCCGCGATCGGCAACCGCCAGTTCGGGTACTGGTCCCACGTCCCCGGCAGGTTCTGCGGCCGCCGGTCGCCCACCGCGTCCGGCAGCCAGACCCCGACCATGCGGGCCGGGGTGTGCAGCAGATACCGGTGGACGGCCTGGATCTGCGCCTCCTCCGAGGAAGGATCGGCGCCGCCGCCCGTGCCGTGCAGCAGACCGAGCCGGGCCAGCAGCTCCAGCCACTCCCCCGTGTCCGCGGCGGCCTCCGCGCGTTCCTCCTCCAGCGGCCGGGTCAGCAGGCCGAGGCTGTCCCGCAGTTCGACATGCTCGCCGGTGAGGCGTGAGGCCGTGGGTGGCAGGTCGTGCGTGGTCGCCGTCGCCAGACAGTCCGCGCGCCACGCCTCGGGCGGCAGCGGGCGCCCGCCGCCCTCCCAGTCCCGCTCGAACCACAGCACGGACGTGCCGAGCACCCCGCGCTCGCGCAGCGTCTCCCGCACACCGGGTTCGACCGTGCCGAGGTCCTCGCCGATCACCACCGTCCCGGCCCGCGAGGCCTCCAGGACGAGCACGGCGAGCATCGCCTCCGCGTCGTAGCGGACGTACGTGCCCTGCGTCGGGGGCTGCCCCTGCGGGACCCACCACAGCCGGAACAGGCCCATGACGTGGTCGATGCGCAGCGCGCCTGCGTACCGGAAGAGAGCCCGCAGCAGCTGCCGGTACGGCGCGTACCCGGACTCCGCCAGCCGGTCCGGGCGCCATGGCGGCAGCCCCCAGTCCTGGCCGCGGGCGTTGAAGGCGTCCGGGGGCGCCCCCACGGACATCCCGGCCGCGAAGTACGCCTGCTGGGCCCACGCGTCCGCGCCCTCGGGATGCACGCCCACCGCGAGGTCGTGGACGATGCCCAGCGGCATCCCCGCCTCCCGCGCGGTGCGCTGGGCCGCACCGAGCTGGCTCTCGGTGAGCCAGGCGAGGCGGCAGTAGAAGTCGACGCGGTCCATCAGCTCGCCGCGCGCGCGGGCGGTTTCAGCGGATCGCGGATCGCGGAGGCCGACGGGCCAGCCGCGCCAGTCCGAGCCGTGCACCTCGGCCAGCGCGCACCAGGTCGCGTGGTCCTCCAGCGCCTGGCCGCCCTCGGCGAGATAGTCGGCGTAGGCGGCGCGGCGGCCGGGCCCGAGGGGGACCTCGCGGACGAGTTCGAGCGCCTCCCGCTTCAGCTCCCACACCGCGTCGCGGTCGATCAGCGCGCCCTTCTCCAGCACGGACCCGCGCAACCGCTCGGCCCGCTCGCACAGGGTCCGCAGCCGGTCGGGGTCCGCGACCTGGGTGTACTCGGGGATGTCCTCGATCCGCAGGTGCACCGGGTCGGGGAAGCGGCGCGAGGACGGCCGGTAGGGGGACGGGTCGGTGGGTGCGCCGGGCACGGCCGCGTGCAGCGGGTTGACCTGGACGAAGCCGGCGCCCAGGGCGCGCCCCGCCCAGGAGGTCAGTTCGGCGAGGTCGCCGAGGTCGCCCATGCCCCAGGAGCGGTGCGAGAGCAGGGAGTAGAGCTGGACGAGGAGTCCGTACGACCGCCCCGGCGGCGCGGGCAGCCGCGGCGGGGCCACGATCAGGTGGGCCTCGCCGGTGCGGCCGTCGGGGGCGGTGGCGGTCAACCGATGCACACCGGGCGGAAGTTGGTCGGCGGTGGCGCGCGTCTCGCCCTGTTCGGTGGCGATGCGCAGCCGGGTGCCCTCGGGCAGGTCGGCGACGAAGGCGGGCGGGCTGCCGCTCCAGCACACCACCGTCGGCGGCAGCAGGCGCGCGCGCAGTTCGCGTTCCCGGGCCGCGAGCGCGGCGGCCGGGTCGTCCGCGTCGACACCGAGGGCGGCCAGGGCCAGGGTGACAGCGGTTGCGGAGGCGGCGACCGTACGGTCCGGGGAGGGCTGGTAGGAGGTGGCTACGCCGTAGGACTCGGCGAGCCGGGACAGCTCCGGACCGGGGGGCGCCACCATCTACGGCTCCAGGTAAGCGTCGGACTCGCTGGTCAGGGGGGCGGCGTCGGCGAGCGGCGGCTCGCTGGTGAGGGGCTGCTCGGCGTCGGGCAGGGGTGGTTCGCTGGTGAGCGGGATCTCGGTGCAGGCGCCCTCGGCGCTGAAGACACAGAAGTGCTCAGCGGGCGCCTCGGGTTTGGACAGGGCCGGGAGCAGAAGGGGTGCCGATGCGGCCACGGGGGCCTCCTTGTCGAGTACGACTACGGGGGTTACCGCAGCCCTACCCACAGGACGCGAGGACAGACGTAACGGAGGGGAGAACGTGCTCTTCGTCATGTTCCGGGGATCCGTCGCTCCCGTCCACCGAACGCCCTTCGCCCACTGATCACTATTCACTCAGTACATGTACATGGTGCATACTCGTCGACATGAGCATCCGCCACGTACTGCTGGGGCTGCTCGCCGGAGGGCCGAGCCATGGCTACGACCTGAAGCGACGCCACGACGACCGTTTCCCCGAGGCCCGTCCACTGGCCTACGGGCAGGTCTACACGACCCTCCAGCGCCTGGTCCGGGACGGTCTCGCCGAGATCGACGGCACCGACTCCGACGGCGGCCCGGAGCGCACCAGGTACCGCTCGACCGAGGCGGGCGCGCGGGAACTGGCCGAGTGGGCCGGGCAGATCGCCCCGCCCGCGCCCTTCGTGACCAACGAGATCTTCGCCAAGGTCGTCGTCTCGATCCTGTCCGGCGGCGACCCGGACGCCTACCTGCGGGCCCAGCGCGCCGCCCACATGACGCGGATGCGGGAGCTCACGGCGGTCAAGACCGCCACGGGGGCCGACCTCGCGACCGTGCTCTCGGCGGACTACGCCCTCAACCACCTCGACGCCGACCTCCGCTGGATGAACACCACGGCGGCCCGGCTCACCACTTTGACCGCGGAGGTCGACTCGGCATGAACACCCAGGGGGACACAAGGGTGCCGCTCCTCGAAGGGCGCGGTCTCGTCAAGACGTACGGCCCGACCAAGGCGCTGTGCGGCGCCTCGGTCCGGCTGGACGCCGGAGAGATCCTCGCCGTCACCGGCACCAGCGGCAGCGGGAAGTCGACGCTGCTGCACTGCCTGGCCGGGATCGTCGGCCCGGACGCCGGTTCGGTGTCCTACGGCGGTGAGCGCCTCGACCAGCTGCCCGAGAAGCGGCTGAGCGAGCTGCGCCGTACGGAGTTCGGCGTGGTCTTCCAGTTCGGGCAGCTCATCCCCGAGCTGACGGCGCTCGACAACGTGGCGCTGCCGCTGCTGCTCGCGGGCCTGTCCCGCGCCGACGCCCACACGCGGGCCGGTGAGTGGCTGGAGCGGTTCGGAGTGCGCGGCCAGGCCGGGCTGCGGCCCGGAGAGATGAGCGGCGGACAGGCCCAGCGGACCGCGCTGGCCCGCGCCCTGATCACCGGACCGAAGGTCGTCTTCGCGGACGAGCCGACCGGCGCGCTGGACTCCCTGGCGAGCGAGCAGGTCATGACGGCCCTCGTCCGCACGGCCCGCGAGTCCGGCACGGCGGTCCTGCTGATCACCCACGACGCCCAGGTGGCGGCGTACGCGGACCGCGAGCTGCGGATGGCCGACGGGGCCGTGGTCCCGGTGGGGGTGACGGCGTGACGACCGGTCCCAAGGTGCGGACCGCGAGCCCTCTGGCCGCCGATCTCCGTATGGCCTGGCTGCTCACCCGCGGTTCCGACCGGCGGGAATGGTGGCGGGTCGGGCTCACGGCCGTGGGCGCGGCACTCGCGACCGGGTTCGCGCTGGCCGCCGTCTGTCTCGCCTCGCTCCAGGGGCAGTACCACATCCCCGTCGGCGCCGGTCTCCTCGACGAGCCCGGCACCCGCTCCGGCGTGATCGTGACCCTGCTGCTCCTGCTGGTGCCGGTCCTCGGTTTCCTCGGCCAGTGCGCCCGGCTCGGAGCCGTGCACCGCGACCGACGGCTCGCGGGGCTGCGGCTGGCGGGCGCCTCGGCCGCCCGGGTACGGCGGATCTCGGCGCTGGAGACGGGCCTGGCCTGTCTGCTCGGCTCGGCGCTCGGGACGGCCGTCTCGGTCGTGGTGCTGCTGAGCCGGTGGCGGAGCCCGGCCGCCCTCGCCTGGGCCGGGATCGCGGTGGTCGGCCTCGGCGTGCCGGTGCTGGGCGCGTGCGCGGGTGCGCTGGCGCTGCGCCGCGTGGTGACCTCGCCGCTCGGTTGGGTCCGGCGGGTGCGGCCGCGGTCGGGACGGGGACCCGGCCTGCTGTTCGCGGCGGCTCTGCTGCCGGTGGGCGCGGTGGCGCCGGCCGCGGTGGCCGGCACCACCGGTGGGATGCCGGGCCGCGGCGGCCTGGCGTACGCGGAGGGGCCGCTGCTGGTGGCCGGGGCGCTGCTCGCGGCCGGTGCGGGCGCGGTGTGGCTGTCGGGGGCGACGGCCGGGTTCATGGGGCGCCGGCTGGCCGTCCGGGCCCGGACGGCGGCGACGCTGATCGCCGCGGAACGGCTGCGCGAGGACCCGTGGGCGGCGGCCCGTACACATGCGGCGGTGCTGCTGGTGACGGTCTCCGGGACGGGGTACCTGGGCATCCGCCAGGCCCTGCTCGCCGATCTCGGCGGCAGGGACGCCGACCGGCTCGGCGCGAGCATGTCGTACTACGAGTCGGGTCTTGACCTGACCGCGGCCGCGATCCTCGTCGCCCTGGCGATCACCCTCGGCGGTCTCGCCGTCGGTACCGTCGAGTCCCTGGCCGCGCGGCGCCGGGGCCTGGCCGCGCAGACCGCCGCCGGGGTGCCACAGTCGGTGCTCGGCAGGGCGCTGCTCCTGGAGACCGCGCTGCCGCTCGCGCCCGCTCTGCTGCTGGGCGGCGCCGGGGGCATGGCGATCGGCGTCTGGTACGCCCGGCTCACCTCGGACGGCCCGCCCGTCACGCCGTACGCGGCCCTTCTGGTCCCGCTCGGGGTGTACGCGGCCTGTCTGCTGGCCGCCGCCACCTCGCTGCCCCTGCTGCGCCGCTCGGTCCGTCCGGCGGAGCTCAGGTACACGTGAGCGCATGAACGTCCGGCCCCGGAGGCGCGGGGGACCTCCGGGGCCGGAACCGAGCCGCGTGCGGCAACACAAAGGCCCGGATCGTCGTCAGGCTGAGATGCCGTCGATCCGGGCCATGGCGTCCTCCGCGCCGAACGGCTGCAAGTACGGCAGCCAGCGCGGGTCCCTGTGCCCGGTGCCGATGATGCGCCAGGCCAGCCCGGTGGGTGGGGCGGGTTTGTGGCGCAGCCGCCAGCCGATCTCGAACAGGTGTCGGTCGGCCTTCACGTGGTTGCAGCGCCGGCAGGACGCCACCACGTTGTCCCAGACGTGCTTGCCCCCGCGGCTGCGCGGGATGACGTGGTCGACGCTGGTTGCGACGCCACCGCAGTACATGCACCGGCCCCCGTCCCGGGCGAAGAGCGCCCTGCGGGTGAGAGGGACGGGTCCCCGATAGGGAACCCGCACGAATCGCTTGAGCCGGACCACGCTGGGTGCGGGGACTGTGACGGTCGCGCTGTGCATGAAGGCGCCGGATTCCTCGAGGGAGACGGCCTTGTTCTCCAGGACGAGGACGAGCGCGCGGCGGAGCGGTACGACGCCGAGGGGCTCGTACGACGCGTTGAGTACCAGGACATGCGGCACGGATGCCTCCTTGGGCGTCGGCGGCGCGTGGCTCGCGCCGGGACGAACTGCAGTCAGTCTCCCCTCTCTGCCGGGAGAAACGCCACCATGTCCCGGTAACGGGCTGGGAGTGTTTTCGACCACACCTTTCTTCATCCCCAGGTGAGAGCCACCTCTCCCCCAGACATTGCAACGATCCACACACGATGCACCGTTAGTGTGGTGAGCCTGCTTTACCGGTGACCTTTTCGTGACCTTGACCGCCACGCCGGAAGCAGGCGCAGCACCTGGAGGTACCTGCCGTGTCCTTGTCCGCCGTCCTACTGGCCGCGAGTCCGTCGCCGTCGCCGTCCCCCTCGGACACCTCGACGCCGGCCGTGCCGAGTCTCCAGGACGCCCAGGAGAGCGCGACCAACGCCGCGAGCTGGGTCGAGCAGAACTGGTCGACCTGGCTGGCGATCGGTCTGCGGGTCCTGCTGATCCTGGTGATCGCCGGCGTGCTGAGAATGGTCGTGCGGCGGGCCATCACCAAGCTGATCGACCGGATGAACCGCACCGCCCAGGCGGTCGACGGCACCTCGATCGGCGGTCTGCTCGTCAACAACGAGCGCCGTCACCAGCGCTCCCAGGCGATCGGCTCGGTGCTGCGTTCGGTGGCCAGCTTCGCCATCCTGGGCACCGCGGCCCTGATGATCCTCGGCGCCTTCGAGATCAATCTGGCCCCGCTGCTGGCGTCGGCCGGTGTCGCGGGTGTGGCGATCGGTTTCGGCGCCCGCAACCTCGTCACGGACTTCCTCTCCGGTGTCTTCATGATCCTGGAGGACCAGTACGGCGTCGGCGACACCATCGACGCGGGGGTGGCCTCCGGCGAGGTCATCGAGGTCGGTCTCAGGGTGACCAAGCTGCGCGGCGACAACGGCGAGATCTGGTACGTCCGCAACGGCGAGGTCAAGCGCATCGGCAACCTCTCCCAGGGCTGGGCGACGGCCGGCGTGGACGTGACCGTGCGGGCCTCGGAGGACCTCGACAAGGTCAAGCGGGTGCTGGGCGAGGTCGCCGAGAAGATGAGCAAGGAGGAGCCCTGGAACGAGCTCCTGTGGAGCCCGATCGAGGTCCTCGGCCTGGACAGCGTCCTGCTGGACTCCATGGTGGTGCGGGTCTCCGCCAAGACGATGCCCGGCAAGTCCCTCACGGTCGAGCGCGAGCTGCGCTGGCGCATCAAGCGTGCCTTCGACGCGGCGGACATCCGCATCGTCGGCGGCGCGACCGTCCTCGCCGAGGAGGAGCCCGCCGACCCGGCCGCGGCGGTCGCGGCCCCTTCGGTCTTCTCCAACTCGGAGTCCCCGCAGTCGGCGGCGGCCTCCCCGCTCGTGTCGGCACCGGTTCAGCGTCCGGCGCCGAAGTAGCCCGAACTCTCACCGTCTTCACATGAGCGGCGCATTCCGTCCACAGGCATGATCATCTAATGTCACCCCCACAACGGGCCCTTGTTCTGGAGCGCAACGCCCAGGGGCCCGTTTCGAATGTGGGGAAACACATGAGAAAGCTCGCCATAGGCATCGCCGCGTCCGGTGCCCTGGCCCTGACCGGTCTGGTCGCGCCCGTCGCGTCCGCGGCCGACACTCCGAACCTGGTCTTCTCCGGCATCACGGTCAACAGCGGCAAGGCGATCGTCGCCGGCACCACCGCCATCGTGAAGGTGCCGGTGACCTACACCCTGGCCCGCCCGGCCGACCTCACGATCGACTACAAGAACACCTTCGCGGGCGTCCTGCTCTACCGGGGCACGCTCAAGAAGATGGCGAACGAGATGGAGCCCGAGGACGCGCCGACCTGCACGACGACAGCGACGACGGAGACCACCGTCACCGAGTCGTGCAAGGAGACGCTCACGATCGACCCCGAGGGCTACTTCTACTCGGCCGCGGACGCCACCACCTGGAAGGCCGCCGGCGTCTACAGCCACATGGACCAGGACAACGACGACTCCGACGGCCACATCAGCCTGGGCTACAACTACGACGTGTGGGGCCCCCTCGGCAGCGGCGTCCAGGTCAAGCGCGCCGCCAGGCTCACCGCCAACGCGTCACCCGAGCCGGTGAAAAAGGGGAAGACCATCACGGTCACCGGCAAGCTCACCCGGGCCAACTGGGAGACCAGCACCTACTCGGGCTACACCTCCCAGAAGGCCACCCTCCAGTTCCGGGCCAAGGGCTCGAACACCTACAGCACGGTCAAGACGGTGACCTCCGGCACCGGCGGCGCCCTCAAGACGACGACCACGGCGTCCAAGGACGGCTACTACCGCTACGTCTTCGCGGGCACGTCCACGACCGGCGCCGCTACGGCCGCGGGCGACTACATCGACGTGCAGTAGGCCCACCCGCACCACCCTCACCGCCCCCGCAGGTAACGACTCCGTTTCCTGCGGGGGCGGTTTGTCGTTCCCCTCTTGACGGACAGGTGGTCCAGACCTAAGTTCCGTGACATCCGATAGGAAACCTTCCTAACAGTCGTCGGACAGTAAAGTCGTCCGGCAGTCACGGAGAGGGGCACCCATGGCAGGCACACCACGCACACTCCGCGCCATGAACGACCGTGCCGCGCTCGACCTCCTGCTGGAGCACGGCCCCCTCTCCCGCACGCGGATCGGCAAGCTCACCGGCCTCTCCAAGCCGACCGCGTCCCAGCTCCTGGCCCGCCTGGAGGCCTCAGGGCTCGTCCTGGCCACCGGTACCAGCGAGGGCAGGCCGGGACCCAACGCCCAGCTCTACGAGGTCGACCCGAGTGCCGCGTACGCCGCCGGGCTCGACGTCACCCCCGAGCGCATCCTCGCCGCGGTCGCCGACATCACCGGCCGCGAGGTGGGCTCCTTCGAACTGCCGACCCCGGGAAGGCGACCCGCCCAGCCCGTCGTACGGCAGGTCACCGACGCCCTCGACGGGGCGGTGAAGGCGGCGGGCCTGGCCCGCGGCGACATCCACCGGCTCGTCATCGGCACCCCGGGCGCCTTCGACCCGGGCACGGGCCGGCTGCGCTACGCCTCCCACCTCCCCGGCTGGCACACCCCGACCCTGCTCGACGAACTCGCCGCCGTGCTGCCGATGCCGGTCGAGTACGAGAACGACGTCAACCTCGTCGCCGTGGCCGAACAACGGCTCGGAGCGGCCCGCGGCCACGAGGACTTCGTGCTGCTGTGGAACGAGGGCGGTCTCGGCGCCGCCCTGGTCCTCGGCGGACGGCTGCACCGCGGCTGGACGGGGGGCGCGGGAGAGGTGGGTTTCCTGCCGGTTCCCGGAGCGCCCCTGGTACGGCAGGTGACCAAAGCCAACAGTGGCGGCTATCAGGAGCTCGCGGGCTCCCAGGCCGTCCCGGGCCTCGCCCGCGAGCTCGGCATGACGGACATCCCCTCGGGGCCGTACGCCGAGGTCGCCGCCGCCCTCGTCGAGCGTGCCGCCACCGAGGACACCGTCCTGAACCGGCTGCTCCTGGAGACCTACGCCACCCGCCTGGCCACCGGTCTCGCCTCCCTCGTCTCCGTCCTCGACCCCGAACTCGTCGTCCTCAGCGGTGCCTCGCTCACCGCCGGCGGCGACACCCTGCGCGCCCTCGTCCAGGCCGAGCTGGAGGAACTGGCAGCCTCCCGGCCCCGGCTGGTCGTCGGCGCCGTCCGTGAACACCCCGTGCTGCGCGGTGCGCTGGAGAGCGCGCTGGCGGCCACCCGCGACGAGGTCTTCGACACCTCGCGCTGACCCCCGTACTCCCCCACACCCTCACCTCACCGCCCGTCCCTGGGAGACCCCGTCATGCGCACAGCCCTTTCCTCCGCCATACCCTCATCCGCCCGAAAAGCGGCCTTTGCCCTGACCGTGTCCGCGGTGCTCGTCACCACGGCCTGTACCGGCCAGTCCTCCTCCGGCGCCGACGACGACGCCTCGAAGGAGACGACCATCAACTTCTGGCACGCCTGGAGCGCGGACTCCGAGGTGGCGGGGGTGAAGGCGCTGGTCGCCGGGTTCGAGAAGGCGCACCCCAACATCCACGTCAACGTCGTCGGCAACATGACCGACGACAAGATCAACCAGGCGCTGCGCACGGGCGGCGACAAGGCCCCGGACGTCATCTCGTCGTTCACCACGAACAACGTGGGCAAGTTCTGCTCCTCGGGCGCGCTGGTCGACCTGAACCCCTTCTTCAAGAAGTCGGGGATCGACCCGGACACCACCTTCCCGGCCGCGATGAACCAGTACACGCAGTTCGACGGCGACCGCTGTGCGGCGCCGCTCCTCGGTGACGCGTACGGGCTCTACTACAACAAGACGGCGTTCGAGAAGGCGGGCATCACCTCGCCGCCCAAGACGTGGACCGAGTTCGAGGCCGACGCGAAGAAGCTGACGATCGCCCAGGGCGACTCGTACAAGCAGCTCGGTTTCATGCCGGACTACCACGGCTGGGAGACGACCACCGAGCACTACATGGGCCAGTTCTCGCCCACCTACTTCGACAAGGCGGGCAAGTCCACGATCGCCACCGACCCGGCCGTCACCGCCGCCTTCACCCTCCAGAAGAAGCTCGTCGACGATCTCGGCGGCTACAAGAAGCTGGAGAAGTACCGCGCGGGGCTCGGCGACGAGTGGGGTCCCAAGCACCCCTTCCAGACCGGCCAGGTCGCCATGCAGCTCGACGGTGAGTGGCGGCTCGGCATGGCCGTGGACGCCAAGCCCGGCTTCGACATCGGCGTCGCCCCGCTGCCCGTCGCGGACGACCAGGCCGACCAGTACGGCAAGGGCTACATCACCGGCACCATCGCCGGCATCGCCGCCAACAGCACCAAGCAGAACGCGGCCTGGGAGTTCCTGAAGTACATCACCACGGACACGGACGCGGTGGTCGGCTTCTCCAACGCCATCCACAACGTGCCCTCGACGCTCGCCGCCCTGAAGTCCCCGAAGCTGAAGTACGACCCGCGCTTCAAGACCTTCCTCGACATCGCCGCGAACCCGAACTCGACGACCGCCCCGTCCTCGATCAACGGCGGTGTGTACCTCACCACCATTCAGGACCTCGGCTACGCCTACGAGAGCGGCAAGGTCACCGACCTGAAGAAGGGCCTCGCCGGCGCGGCCAAGCAGATCGACACGGACATCGCGCAGGCGAAGTAATGGCCACGATCACTCTGGCGTCGAAGCGCCGCAGGTCGGCGCTTCGCACGATCGCCTTCATGTCGCCCTGGTTGATCGGCTTCACGGTCTTCTTCGCGTACCCGCTGCTCTCGACGGTCTACTTCTCGTTCATGCACTACGACGGCTTCAAGCCGCCGACCTGGAGCGGGACGAAGAACTGGACCTACGTCTTCAAGGACTACCCCTTCTTCTGGCCCGCCCTGCGCAACACCCTGTGGCTGGTCGTGGTAATGGTGTCCCTGCGGGTCGTCTTCGGACTCGGCGTCGGCCTGCTCATCACGAAGATCAAGACGGGTACGGGTGTCTTCCGGACGCTCTTCTACCTGCCCTACCTGGCCCCGCCGGTGGCCGCCACCATGGCCTTCGCGTTCCTGCTCAACCCCGGTACCGGACCGGTCAACTCGATCCTGGAGAAGGTCGGCATCCCGGCCCCCGGCTGGTTCAACGACCCCGCCTGGTCCAAGCCCGCCCTCACCCTGCTCGCCCTGTGGGGCATCGGCGACCTGATGGTCATCTTCATGGCCGCCCTGCTGGATGTGCCCCAGGAGCAGTACGAGGCCGCCGAGCTGGACGGGGCGTCGGCGTGGCAGCGGTTCCGGTTCGTCACCCTTCCCAACATCTCGCCGATCGTGATGTTCGCCGTGGTCACCGGTGTCATCCAGACGATGCAGTACTACACACAGCCACTCATCGCCGGGAAGGTCGCCTCGGGCGTGATCCAGGGCGCGGGCACGCAGTTCGAGCCCGGCTATCCGGAGAAGTCCACGCTGACCCTCCCCCAGCTCGTCTACAACCTCGGCTTCCAGCGCTTCGACTACGGCTCCGCGTGTGTCGTCGCCCTCGTCCTCTTCGCCCTGTCGATGCTGTTCACCGCGTTCCTGATGCGGCGCCGGGGCGGTCTCATCCAGGCAGGTGACTGACCATGACCCAAGTACTGGACCGGCCGGTGGAGTTGAAGACGCCGGCCTCGCCCGCCGAACGCACCGCCCGGCGCAAGGCACTCCTCGAATGGGTGGCGATCCACTCCCTCGGCATCGCCGCCGCGCTCTTCTTCACGCTGCCCTTCGTGTTCGTGTTCCTGACCTCGCTGATGAGCGACACCCAGGCCCTGAGCCGCGATCTGATCCCGCACACCTGGGAGTGGGGCAACTACAAGCGGGTCTTCGACACGCCGGGCTTCCTGACCTGGTGGCGCAACACGCTGATCTACGCGGGACTGGGAACAGTCCTTACGGTCGTGTCGTCGATCCCGGTGGCGTACGCGCTCGCCAAGTTCCGCTTCCGGGGCCGCAATCTCTCCCTGATGCTGGTCATCTCGATGATGATGCTGCCGCCCCAGGTGGTCATCATCCCGATGTACCTGTTCTGGGCGAAGCAGCTCGGGCTGTCCGGCACCCTGTGGCCGCTGATCATCCCGATGGCGTTCGGGGACGCGTTCTCGATCTTCCTGCTCCGGCAGTTCCTGATGACGATCCCGAACGAGTACGTGGACGCGGCCAAGGTCGACGGCTGCGGCGATCTGCGCACCCTGTTGCGGGTCGTCATCCCCATGGCCAAGCCGGGTATCGCGGCTGTCGCGCTCTTCCAGTTCTTCTACGCCTGGAACGACTACTTCGGCCCGCAGATCTACGCCTCGGAGAACCAGAACGCCTGGACGCTGAGTTACGGCCTGGAGTCCTTCAAGGGCATGCACCACACCGACTGGAACCTCACCATGGCCGCGACCGTGCTGGTCATGGCCCCCGTGATCCTCGTGTTCTTCTTCGCGCAGAAGGCGTTCGTCGAGGGCGTCACCCTGACCGGAGTGAAGGGTTAACCACACATGAAACTCACCGTGGTCGGCGGCGGCTCGACCTACACCCCCGAACTCATCGACGGTTTCGCCCGGTTGCGCGACACCCTGCCCGTCGAGGAACTCGTCCTCGTCGACCCGGCCGAAGACCGCCTGGAGCTGGTCGGTGGGCTCGCCCGGCGCATCTTCGCCAGGCAGGGCCACGACGGCCGTATCGTCACCACGTCCGACCTGGACGCGGGCGTGGACGGCGCCGACGCGGTGCTGCTGCAACTGCGCGTCGGTGGCCAGGCGGCTCGGCAGCAGGACGAGACCTGGCCCCTGGAGTGCGGCTGTGTCGGCCAGGAGACGACCGGCGCGGGCGGCCTCGCCAAGGCGCTGCGCACCGTCCCGGTGGTCCTCGACATCGCCGAGCGGGTCCGCCGGACCAACCCGGCCGCCTGGATCATCGACTTCACCAACCCGGTCGGGATCGTCACCCGTGCCCTGCTCCAGGCCGGGCACAAGGCGGTCGGGCTGTGCAACGTGGCGATCGGCTTCCAGCGGAAGTTCGCCGGGCTGCTCGGCGTCGCCCCCGCCGACCTCCACCTCGACCACGTGGGCCTCAACCACCTCACCTGGGAGACCGGGGTACGGCTCGGCGGTCCCGAGGGCGAGGACGTCCTGCCCAAGCTTCTCACCGGGCACGGCGAGGCGATCGCCGCCGACCTGCACCTGCCGCGCACGCTGCTGGACCGGCTCGGCGTGGTCCCGTCGTACTACCTGCGCTACTTCTACGCGCACGACGAGGTCGTACGGGAGCTCGGCAGCAAGCCGTCCCGGGCCGCCGAAGTGGCGGCGATGGAACAGGAGTTGCTGAAGATGTACGGCGACCCCGCCCTGGACGAGAAGCCGGAGCTGCTCGCCAGGCGGGGCGGCGCCTACTACTCGGAGGCGGCCGTGGACCTTGCCGCCGCACTGCTCGGCGGGGGCGGCAGCCCCTACCAGGTGGTCAACACCCTCAACCGGGGCACACTGCCCTTCCTGCCCGCCGACGCGGTGATCGAGGTGCAGGCGGCGGTGGGCCCGAACGGGCCGGCCCCGCTGGCGGTGCCTGCCGTGGACCCGCTGTTCGCGGGCTTGATGGCGCACGTGACGGCGTACGAGGACCTGGCGCTGGAGGCGGCTCTGCGGGGCGGCCGGGACCGGGTCTTCAAGGCGCTGCTCGCCCACCCCCTCGTCGGCCAGTACGAGTACGCCGAGGGCCTCACCGACCGACTGATCGCACACAACCGGGAGCATCTCGCGTGGGCCTGACCGCATGCGTCCTCGCCGTCGACGCGGGCAACAGCAAGACCGACGTGGCCGTCGTGGCGGCCGACGGAAACGTCCTCGCCACGGCCCGCGGCGGCGGGTTCCGGCCGCCTGTGGTGGGCGTCGAGGCGGCGGTGGACACCGTCGCCGACGCGGTCGGGCGGGCCTTCGCCGCGGCCGGGGTGACGTCGGTGGAGCACGTCTCGGCGTGCCTCGCCAACGCCGACTTCCCGGTGGAGGAGCAGCAGTTGGCCGCGGCGCTGCACACGCGCGCGTGGGGCCGGGACGTGGAGGTCCGCAACGACACCTTCGCGATCCTGCGGGCCGGGATCACCGAACCGCGCGGGGTCGCCGTGGTGTGCGGCGCGGGCATCAACTGCGTCGGCATGCGTCCCGACGGCCGTACCGCCCGCTTCCCCGCGCTCGGCCGGATCTCCGGCGACTGGGGCGGCGGCTGGGGGCTCGCCGAGGAGGCACTGTGGCACGCCGCCCGCGCGGAGGACGGGCGGGGCGTCGACACCGACCTCGCGCGCGTGCTGCCCGCTCACTTCGGGCTGCCGTCGATGTACGCCCTCGTCGAGGCCCTGCACCTGGAGGAGATCGCCCCCGCCCGCCGCCACGAACTGACCCCGGTGCTGTTCGCCACGGCCGCCGCCGGCGACCCCGTGGCCCGCTCGCTCGTCGACCGCTTGGCCGACGAGGTGGTGTCCATGGCCACGGTGGCCCTGGCCCGCCTCGACCTCCTCGACGAGGAGACCCCGGTCCTGCTCGGCGGCAGCGTCCTGGCCGCCCGCCACCCCCAACTGGACGACGGGGTGCGGGAACTCCTGGCGGCCCGCGCCCCGAAGGCCGTGCCCCAGGTGGTGACGGCGAGCCCGGTCCTGGGCGCCGCGCTCCTCGGCCTGGACCGGGCGGGGGCGTCCCCTGAGGTACAGGCGAGGGTGCGGGCGTACTACGAGGCCTGAGCGAGCACCGCGTCGGCCACGTCGGAGACGGACATGCCGTTGCCGACGTCGACGCGGGGCAGTCCCAGCCGGTCGACCGCCTCCACCATGAGCTCCTGGTAGCGCACGCTCCGGGCCAGGAACCTGTCCATCAGCGCCCGCTCCTGCTCCGACGCCTCGTCATAGCGCCCGCCCGCACGGATTCGGGCGCGTACGACGTCCTCGCCGGCGGTGAGCCATACGGCGGCCGTGTGCGGGGCGTCCAGTGCTGCGACCCGCTCCGGCCACAGCGCGGAACCCTCCAGGACCAGGCCCGGCCCGGTGGCGTGCGCCTCGACCAACGCCTCGATGCGGGGCCAGAGCCGCTCGTAGTGGGCCAGGACCGAGTCGATCAACTCGTCGACGCCGAGCGTCGCGTAGTGCTCGGCCACATGGGGCGGCACCTCTCGCTCCGGCGTGCGCCAGGGCCGCCCCGGGTGCCTCGCCAGCAGGTCCGTCGACCGATGCTCGAAGCCGAGCCGGTCGGCGATCGCCTCGGCGACCGTGGACTTGCCGGTATGGGACGTTCCGCCGATCATCACCACACGTACCCCGCGCACGACGGCAACCCTACGCGCCCCCTGGGGGAACCGAACCGATTCCCGTGGCGTATTCATGGGCAAGGGGTGGTGCGGGGGGGCGCGGCCGGGCCGTCGGCAGACGATCCGACGCGATCCGATCAAGATCCAGCCAAGGCCGGTGCGGATGTCGGTCCCGGCAGCGATACTTGCGGCGAGGGATGACCATGGGGGAGGTCAAACGGTGACACATCCGCCGAAGAGCAGCGCGGCACCACCGGTTTCCGGGGTGCCCACGATTCCGGCCGTACCACCGCAGCCGGGACCCCCGGTCCCGGCCCCGCAGGCACCCCCGTCCGCCCCCGCGCCGGACCCGGCGCCCGCCCGCCGTACGGCCTTCGCCGAGGGCTTCGACCAGGTGCGCGCGGCCGCCACCACCGAACCGGGCCGGCTGCGCATCATCGGCGCGGCGATCGCCCTGCTCGTCCTGCTCTTCGGCGCGGTGACCGCCTGGCAGACCGACGACCGGGCCACCGCCGCGGACGACGTGCTCCACAAGAGCCAGCCGCTCAGCAGCGCCGCCGCCGACATCTACCTGTACCTGGCCGACGCCAACACCACGGCCTCCAGTGGCTTCCTCGCCGGCGGGCAGGAGTCGGCCGACTCCCGCGAGCGCTACGAGCGCGACATCGACCAGGCCGCGGACGGTCTGGTCGAGGCCGCCTCGAACTCCGAGCCGAACTCCCCCGCCGCGAAGACCGTGGCCGAGCTCAACACCCTTCTGCCGGAGTACAAAGGCCTGGTGGAGCAGGCCCGTACGTACAACCGCCAGGGTTTCCCGGTCGGCGGCGCGTATCTGCGGTACGCCAACGAGAAGATGCAGGAGGAGATGCTCCCGAAGGCGCAGAACCTCTACACGAGCGAGAACCAGCGGCTGCGCGCCGACTACGCCGAGGCCACGCCCTACCCGTGGGCCGCGATCGGCCTCGGCGTCCTGGCGCTCGCCGGGCTCGCCTGGGCCCAGCACCGCAACTACCGGCGCACCAACCGGGTCCTGAACCACGGTCTGGTCGCGGCCACCGCGACGGCCACGGTGGTGCTGCTGTGGCTGGTCGTCGGCCACACCGTCGCGCGCTCGGGCCTCGAGGACTCCTACGACCACGGGGTCCGCTCGCTCAATGTGCTGCACGACGCCCGCATCGCCTCCCTGAAGGCGCGCGGCAACGAGAACCTCACGCTGGTGGCCCGCGGCGCGGAGACGGTCACCAAGAAGAACGCCCAGGGCAAGGAATTCACCTACGACGCCTACGACCTCGACTTCGGCGAGGACATGGACGCTCTCGGCAAGGGGCTGGCCGAGGCGTCGAAGCTCGCCGACGACCGCAGCGGCGAAGAGCCGGTGACCGCGGCACAGGGCAACATGAAGGTGTGGAAGGAGCGCCACGCCGCGGCCCGCACGCAGGACGACTACGGCAACTACGAAGAGGCGCTGAAGCGGGTCATCGGCGGCAAGGGCGCGACGGGCGAGTGCTTCGACAGCGTCGACCACAACCTCGACGTCGCCCTGAAGCACGAGAAGTCCGAGTTCCAGCAGTCGGCCGGTGACGGGCTGGACGCGATGACCGGCCTGACGGCGGGCGCCGCCGTCCTGGCCGTCCTGGGCGCGGCCGGCGCGGTGCTCGGCATCGGGCGCAGGCTGTCGGAGTACCGGTGAGAGGGGGCGTGACGATGCGGATGCGTGGACGTGTGCGGGCCGGTCTCAGGGGCTGGGGCGGTGTCGGGGCGATGGCGGCCGTCTGCGCCCTGGTGCTCGCCTTCGCCCTGCTGCTGCCGCAGGCCCGGTCGCACGGCGACGGCAGCACCGGCACCGGCGGCCCGGGCGCGACCCACGCCGATCAGGCGGCGGCCGAGGGCGATCCCTGTCTCGTCCCGGCGATCAGGACGCACCCGGAGGAGCAGACGCTGTCCCCGTCGAGCGCGGACGGCACGACCATCGAGAAGATCAAGGCCCGCGAGGGCCAGAAGCGCAAACTGATCGTCGGCGTCGACCAGAACAGCTACCGCTGGGGCTACCGCAACCCCAACGGCGGGGAGCACGCCGACCTGGAGGGCTTCGACATCGACCTGGTGCACCGGATCGCGAAGGACATCCTCGGTGACCCGAAGGCCGTGCAGTTCAAGGCGATCCCCACCAACCAGCGCATCCCGGCCATACAGAACGGCCGGGTCGACATGGTCGTCCGCACGATGACGATCAACTGCAAGCGGGTGGGCCAAGTGGCGTTCTCAGCACCGTACTTCAAGACAGGACAGCAGGTCCTCGCCCCCAAGTCCTCCGGCATCAAGGGCTACGACGACACCCTGGCGCGCAAGAAGATCTGCACGGCGGAGGGTTCGACCGCCTTCAGCAAGCTGGAGGACGACAAGAAGACGGGGGAGCTCGTCGCCTCCGCCGACATCAAAACCACAGTGCCCAACCAACTCGACTGCCTGGTCAGGCTGCAGCTCGGCGAGGTCGACGCCGTGGTCACCGACGGCGCGCTCGCCGCCAGCCAGGCCGCCCAGGACCCCACGGTCGAACTGAAGGGCACCCCCTTCACCACCGAGTACTACGGCGTGGCGATGAAGAGCGACGCCGACGATCTGGTACGCCGGGTCAACCAGATCCTGGTGGACTACCGCAAGGACACCACCGACGGCTGGCAGGCCTCGTACGACAGGTGGCTGTCCGCCACACTGGCCAAGCACTCGACGGAGTCGGAGCCGCCGCCACCGAAGTACCTGCGCAAGAGCTGACGACCGCACGGACGAACAACCACCCAGCAACCCTTCAGCAGCGAGAGGTGATCGATGGGCGTCACGGGACCCCCCGGGCCGGTGATGGACCGGGACGAGGTGGACCGTGCGCTGGCGCGGCTCGGCGCGGAGCACGAGGCGATCGAGACCTCGCTCTTCGCCCTGCAGGACCACGCGGGCCGCAGGCTCCTCGAAGGCGCCGACCTCACCGGGGTCACCAAGGAGCGCTGGGAGGCCGCCGACGCGTCGATCACGCTGCTGTGGGCGTACTTCGACGCCTACTCGGACGCGCTGCGCTCCGCCCGCGCGATCCGCTCCCGCCGCCGCTGGTCCAGCCGCGAGGACCTGGTGGAGCTGACCGAGCTGTTGCGCGGCGAGTCGGTCACGGTCGCGGGCTCGGCGACCGCCACGGCCAATGCGCCGACCCTGCACGGTAATTCGGGGAAACTCAGTGAGCAGTTCTCACTGGTGACGCTCGTGGAGCGGATGAACGAGCTGTACGCGACGAGCCTGGACATGGTCGTCGCCGCCGACGCCGTGTGGTCGGCGCTGCCCGCGCGGATAGACCTGCTGTCCGCCGAACTCCAGCGCACCCGCCGGCTCGCGCACTCCGTCGGCGTACGCCCCGGGGAGCACCCGGCCGGCGACGACCTGGAGCGCATCACGCGTACCCTCACCTCGCTGCGCGAGCAGGTGATCTCCGACCCGCTCGCCTTCTGGCAGCGCGCACAGGGCAGTTCGGCGCCCGGCGGCGGAAGGCCGGACACCGCGGCGTACGACCGTGAGGCGCGCGCCCTCGAGGACGTGCGCCGGGAGATCGACGCGGTGCTCACGGTCCGGCAGGACGCCGAGGCCCGGCTGGTCAAGCTGCGGGACGTGCTCTCCCGCGCGGACCGCACACTCGCCGAGGCCCGCATCGCGCGCGGCGAGGTCCTCGCGAAGATCGCCGCCACGGAGGTGCCGGTCGTCAGCGGACCGCCGACCGTGCTGCAGGAGCAGCTGGCGACGGCCGCCGAGTACCGCAGACACGCCCAGTGGCACCGTCTGTCTCCGCTCCTGGAGTCCCTGGAGGAGAAGGCGGAGGACGAACTGCTGCGCGCCCGCGAGTCGTTGACGGCGGTCACCGCGCCGCTGGCGGTCCGCGCGGAGCTGCGCGGCCGGCTCGACGCGTACAAGGCGAAGGTCGCCCGGCACGGCCTGGCGGAGGACCCGTTCCTGATCGAGCGGTACGACGCGGCCCGGCGCATGCTGTGGAGCGCGCCCTGCGACCTGCGGGTCGCCGAACAGGCCGTGCTGCGCTACCAGCACGCGGTCGCCGAACTGCTGAACGCACCGCGGGTGCCGCAGCAGAGCGGCACCGAGGACCGTAGGGGGGAGTCGACGTCATGAGTCAGGAACAGCAGCCCTGCCAGCGGCCCGGCTGCGACGGCACGTACGAGGACATGGGCGGGGGCGAGCTGTACTGCGACACCTGCGGTCTCGCGCCGGTCCTCCCGGCCGGGGCGGCCCGGGCCGGCTCGTCGCCCACCGGTACGGCGGGCGAGGGCAGGGGCTCACAGGGCAGCGGCAGTTCACGCTCCACCGGCCGCGGCTCCTCGCGTACGACGTCGCACTCGTCGAAGTCCCGGCGCTCGGTGTCGGGACGGCTCTCGCGTTCGGTCTCCGGGAAGTCCACGGGCCGTTCGGTGTCGGTGCGCAGCTCCGGCTCCTCCGCCGGTTCGACCGGGCGCGGCCGGCTCGGCGCGGGGCTCGTCGAGGTGCCCGGGGTGCCGCGGCCCGACCCGCGCGGGATGGTCCTGGAGAACCCGGAGGTGCCCGAGCGCAAGCGGTTCTGCTCGCGCTCCGACTGCGGGGCCCCGGTGGGGCGCTCGCGGGGGGACCACAAGGGGCGCACGGAGGGCTTCTGCACCAAGTGCGGCCACCCGTACTCGTTCGTGCCGAAGCTGAAGTCCGGCGACATCGTGCACGGCCAGTACGAGGTCGCGGGCTGTCTGGCGCACGGCGGTCTCGGCTGGGTCTACCTCGCCGTGGACCGCGCGGTGTCCGACCGCTGGGTGGTCCTCAAGGGCCTGCTGGACACCGGTGACCAGGACGCGATGGCCGCCGCGATCTCCGAGCGGCGCTTCCTCGCGGAGATCGAGCACGCCAACATCGTGCGGATCTACAACTTCGTCGAGCACCTCGACCAGCGCACCGGCTCGCTCGACGGCTACATCGTCATGGAGTACGTGGGCGGAAAGTCGCTGAAGGAGATCGCCAACGGCCGCCGTTCGGCCGACGGCAAGCGGGACCCGCTGCCGGTGGAGCAGGCGTGCGCCTACGGCATCGAGGCCCTGGAGGCGCTCGGCCACCTCCACAGCCGCAACCTCCTGTACTGCGACTTCAAGGTCGACAACGCCATCCAGACCGAGGACCAGCTCAAGCTGATCGACATGGGCGCGGTGCGCAGGATGGACGACGACGAGTCGGCCATCTACGGCACGGTGGGCTACCAGGCGCCGGAGGTCGCGGACGTGGGCCCGTCGGTCGCCTCCGACCTGTACACGGTCGGCCGCACCCTGGCCGTGCTGACCTTCGACTTCCAGGGCTACACCAACGTCTTCGTCGACTCGCTCCCCGACCCCGACCACATCGAGGTCTTCCGCCGGTACGAGTCCTTCTACCGTCTGCTGGTCCGCGCGACCGACCCGGACCCGGCCCGCCGTTTCGCCTCCGCGCAGGAGATGTCGGAACAGCTGACGGGCGTCCTGCGCGAGGTCGTCTCCCTGCAGACGGGCCGCGCCAGGCCTTCCTTGTCGACTCTCTTCGGCCCCGAAGTCCGGGTCACCGACGCGGAGTTGTTCCCGAAGCTGGACGGGGAGGTGTCACGGTTCGGTGCGCGGGTGGTGTCGACGCGCGGCAAGGCGACCACCGGTTCCGTCGGCACCGCGGTCGTCGGCGCCACCAGGCCCATCGTCAAGGACGTCGAGGCGCCCGCCGCCGCGCTCGCGCTCCCCGTCCCCCTCGTCGACCCCTCCGACCCCAACGCCGGTTTCCTCGCCGGGCTCATGACCACCGCGCCCGCCGAACTGCTCGGGGCCCTCGCGGCCGCGCCGGCCCCGTCGGCGGAGACCCGGCTGCGGCAGGTGCGGGCCTGGCTGGAGAACGGCGACACGCACACCGCGGACGAGGCACTGCGGCGACTCGAGGACGAACGGCCCGACGACTGGCGGGTGGTCTGGTACCGGGGCGTGGCCGCCCTGGTGACCGGCGACCACGAGGCCGCCGCGCTCGCCTTCGACGCGATCTACGACGCCTTCCCCGGCGAACCCGCCCCCAAGCTGGCCCTCGGCCTGTGCGCGGAGGTGCTCGGTCAGCTCGACAACGCCGCCGAGTACTACGGCCTGGTCTGGTCGACCGACCCCAGTTATGTGAGCGCCGCGTTCGGTCTCGCGCGCGTGCAGCTGGCGGCCGGGGACCGCCGTGGCGCGGTGCGGACGCTGGAGTCGGTGCCGGAGTCCTCCATCCACTACACCGCCGCCCGGGTCGCGGCCGTCCGTGCGCGGCTGCGTGGACGCACCGCGACCGCGGGCGACGTACCCTTCCTGGACGACCTGACCGCCGCCGCCGGGCAGGTCGAGGCGCTGGACGCGTACGGACTGGATCCGGCACGTCGTGAGCAGCTGTCGGCCGAGGTGCTGGGCGCGGCCCTGGACTGGATACTCTCCGGTGGCCAGGACTCCGTCGCCCCCGCCGCCGGGGGACGGGCGCTGCTCGGCAGCGGACTGGACGAGCGAGGACTGCGCTTCGGCCTGGAGCGTTCGTACCGTGCGCTGGCCCGGCTCGCGCAGGGCGGCAAGGAGAGGATCGACCTGGTGGAACGAGCCAACCGTTACCGCCCCCGGACGTGGGTGTAGTTGATGTCGCAGATGCCCCAGCAGACCGCCCTTTCGAGGTGTCCGAGCTGTGAGGAACCCGTCGAGTCGGGCGACCGTTTCTGCGGTGCGTGCGGATACGACCTGTCCGCCGTCCCGGCGCGGCCGGACGACAGCCCGACCGTCGCCCTGAACGGCGCGCCCCCGGGCGGCCCCTGGCCACAGGCCCCGCACCCGCCGGCGGAGCTCCATCTGCCGACCGACCTGCGGGCCTCCGCTTCGGGCGAGCACGAACTGCCCCCGACGCCACCCCAGTCGGCGCCGGTGCTCGGGTCGCCGGTCTCGCCTGCCTCCGGTGTGCGCTTCGACCGGCAGCCGGAGCCCGACGAGTACGCCCTGCAGGCGCCCGACCCCCGGGTGGCCGCCGGACCGCCCACCCCGGCCGAGGGCACCAAAGTGTGCGTGGCCTGCAGCGCGGGCCGGGTCGACGACGACGGCTACTGCGAGAACTGCGGGCACGCCCAGCCTCGAGAGCGCGACCACATGGAGCAGGAGGCCGGTCCGATCGCCGCCGTCAGCGACCGCGGCCTGCGCCACCACCGCAACGAGGACGCCTTCACCCTCGGCACCAGCGTGCTGCCCGACGGCCGGCCCGCGACCTTCGCGGTCGTCTGCGACGGCGTGTCCTCCGCGACCCGCCCCGACGACGCCTCCCTGGCCGCCTCCCGGGCCGCGGCCGACGCGCTGCTGGCCGCGCTGCCGCAGGGCACCCACCCCCAGCAGGCGATGCACGAGGCGATCGTCGCCGCCTCCCGCGCGGTCAACTCGCTCGCCGCGGAACCCGCCACGGCCCGCGAGCACCAGCCGCACCAGAACGCCCCGGCGTGCACGATCGTCGGTTCGATCGTCACCCCCAGCCTGCTGGTCGTCGGCTGGGTCGGCGACAGCCGCGTCTACTGGGTGCCCACGGACCGCAGTTCACCCCCGGCCCGGCTCACCGAGGACGACTCCTGGGCTGCGCAGATGGTCGCCGCGGGCCTGATGAACGAGGCCGAGGCGTACGCCGACGAGCGCGCCCACGCGATCACCGGCTGGCTCGGCGCGGACGCCTACGAACTCGACCCGCACACCGCTTCCTTCAAGCCGGACCGGCCTGGTGTGGTGGTGGTGTGCACCGACGGCCTGTGGAACTACGCGGAGGCGGCGGACGAGATGGCTCAGGCCGTGCCCGCCGACGCAGCGGCGCGCCCGCTGCACACCGCCCGGGTCCTGGTCGGTCACGCCCTGGACGGCGGGGGCCACGACAACGTAACAGTGGCCGTCGTGCCGTTCCCGACCCCCGCGCAGGGGGCAGGATCGGCCTGAGGCCGTACACGGGGAACGCGTCGCGGCATCAGCGTCGGACCGGAGGGGACCGGTCCGCGATCAGTCATCGGCCCACGAAAGTGGGGTTCGCGAGGGGGATTTGAGTAGGCATGGCCAATTTCTCGAAGTCGAACGTGCCGCAGTTCGCGATGGACGTATACCAGAACGAGTACCTGCCCGACGGCGGTCGCGAGGTCAACGCGATCGTCACGGTGACCTCGACCGGTGGCGGCACGATCGGAAGCTCGGTCGCGGCCCCGCACCTCTGGTCGGCGGGACAGGGACCCTCGGCGGCAGTAGCGATCATGGTCGACTGCTCGGGCTCCATGGACTACCCACCGACCAAGATGCGCAACGCCCGCGGCGCCACGGCCGCCGCGATCGACACCCTGCGCGACGGTGTGCACTTCGCGGTGATCGGCGGCACCCACGTGGCCAAGGAGGTGTATCCCGGGGACGGCCGTCTGGCCGTCGCCGACGCCACCACCCGCGACCAGGCCAAGCAGGCCCTGCGCAAGCTCAGCGCGGGCGGCGGTACGGCCATCGGGACCTGGCTGCGCCTCGCCGACCGCCTGCTGTCCTCGGCGGACGTCGCCATACGCCACGGCATCCTGCTCACCGACGGGCGCAACGAACACGAGTCGCCGGAGGACCTCAAGGCCTCCCTCGACGCCTGCGCGGGACGCTTCACCTGCGACGCCCGGGGCGTGGGCACCGACTGGGAAGTGAAAGAAGTCACAGGGATCGCCTCCGCCCTGCTCGGCACGGCCGACATCGTCGCCGACCCGGCCGCCCTCGCCGCCGACTTCACGCAGATGATGGAGACGGCCATGGGCAAGGAGGTCGCCGACGTCGCCCTCAGGGTCTGGACCCCGGTGGGCACCGCCATCAAGTTCGTCAAGCAGGTCGCGCCCACCGTCGAGGAGCTCACCGACCGCCGCACCGAGGCCGGTCCGCGCGCCGGGGACTACCCCACCGGCTCCTGGGGAGACGAGTCCCGTGACTACCACGTCTGCGTCGAGGTCCCGGCCGCGAACATCGGCCAGGAGATGCTCGCGGCCCGGGTCTCCCTGGTCGTTCCGCAGCCCGACGGCAGCACACAGAACCTGGGCGCACAGGGTCTCGTCAGGGCCGTGTGGACCGACGACATGGTCGCCTCGACGTCGATCAACCCCCAAGTCGCCCACTACACCGGCCAGGCCGAACTGGCGCAGGCCATCCAGCAAGGGCTCGATCTTCGCAAAGCGGGCGATATCGATGGCGCAACGGCCAAACTGGGCCGGGCCGTCCAGCTCGCGAACGACTCGGGGAACGCCGATACTGCGAAACTGCTTTCGAAGGTGGTCGACGTGGTCGACGCCACGACAGGTACTGTGCGACTGAAGGCGAAGGTCGAGGAGGCCGACGAGATGACTCTCGAGACTCGGTCGACAAAGACAGTTCGTGTAAAGAAGTAGACAGTTTCCGACGTAGAAGTTCCCTGATCCGAGAGGGGGAAGCGCCGACATGCCGACCTGCCCGAACGGACACCAGTCGGGTTCCGACGACTGGTGCGAGGTCTGCGGTCACCGCATGGCCGGTGCCGTACCTCCGCCCCCTCCGCCGCCGCCCGGTCCGGGTGGGGGTGGCTACGGCTTCCCGCCGCCCGGTGGTCCCGGGGGCCAGCCCGGTGGACGTCCGCACCTGTCCTCCGTACCGGACCCCGAGCCGGAGCTCTGCCCGCAGTGCCGTACGCCCCGCGAGGGCGGTGCGCCCTTCTGCGAGGAGTGCCGGTGGAACTTCCTGACGAACACGGCGACCTCGTACACTCCGGCCGCCCCGCGCCCGCCGGCCGGTTCCGGCGGCCCGCCCTCGCACTTCCAGCAGCAGCCGCCCGGGCCCGGTCCGTCCTTCGGCGGCGGCGGCGGTGACTCGTACGAGTACCAGGGCTCGCGCCCGTCCCAGGTGAACCGCCCCGCGGAACCGATCCCCTTCGGCTCGGAGCCGTCGGGCCGCTCGGGTCCGGGCGGGCCCGGCGGCGGTCCGGGTGGGCCCGGCGGTCCTGGTGGTCCCGGAGGCCCGCAGGGCTACCCCGGTGACCCGTCCCGACCCGGCGGCCCCGGTCCTTCCGGTTTCCCGGGTGGTCCTGGCGCCCCCGGTGGCCCCGGCCCCTCCGGTTACCCCGGCGACCCGTCCCGTGCGGGTGGCCCCAGTGGTCCCGGCGGCCAGTCCGGTCCTGGTGGCCGGCAGGGCTTCCCGGGCGACCCCGGACGCCCCGGCGCACCCGGCCCCTCCGGTTTCCCGGGCGGCCCCGGTGGCCCCGGTGGCCCCGGCCCCTCCGGTTACCCCGGCGACCCGTCCCGACCCGGCGGTCCTGGTGGCCCCGGCGGCCAGTCCGGCCCTGGTGGTCCCGGCGGTCCTGGTGGCCCCGGCGGTTACGGCTACCCCCAGCCCGGATCCACCCAGGCTCCGCCCGGCCCGGGCGGTCCCGGTGGCCCGCAGGGCTTCGGCGGCCCTCCCACTCAGCCCGGTCCCGGTGGCCCCGGGCAGTCCAACCCCGGTGGCCCTCAGGGCTTCCCCGGCGACCCGTCCCGACCCGGCGGTCCCGGTGGCCCCGGCGGTCCGCCGAACTTCGGTGCGGATCCCTCCCGCCCGGTCCCGCCGCACCCGGGCCCGACCCCGCCCGCCGGCCCCGGTGCCACCAGCGGTGCCCCGCAGGGCTTCCCGGCGCAGGGCGCATCGGCCCCGCCCGCCTTCCCGCAGGAGACCAACCGTCCGCAGCCGGGCGGTCAGCCCTTCGGCGGCGGCGCCGACGACTGGGTCATCTCCCCACCGTCCTCCAACGCTCCCGGAGGTCCGGGCGGTCCTGGTGGCCCCGGCGGCTACGGCTACCCGCAGCCCGGCTCCACCCAGGCCCCGCCCGCGCCCCCCGGCCCTTCCTTCCCGCAGCAGCCGGCGACCTGGACGGCGACCATCGGCCCGGACCGCGACTACTTCATGGCGATGATGCAGCGCTCCGGCCCCGAGGCCGCGGGCCTGAACCTGCCTGCGTACTCCCCCGAGCAGCAGCGCACGCTCACCGGCAACCAGGTCACCATCGGCCGCCGTCGGCACTCCACCGGCGACACCCCCGACGTCGACCTGTCGGTGCCGCCGGAGGACCCGGGCGTCTCGCACCAGCACGCGGTGCTGGTCCAGCAGCCGGACGGCTCCTGGGCGGTCGTCGACCAGAACTCGACGAACGGCACCACGGTCAACGGCGCCGAGGAGCCCATCACACCCTTCGTGCCGGTGCCGCTCCAGGACGGCGACCGGGTGCACGTCGGCGCCTGGACGACGATCACGATCCGCCGCGGCTAGCGAAGCCACGGCCGGCGAACGGCCACGTCACCGGAGGGGCCAGGCGTACGGTCCCTCCGGGTCGTCCAGCCACGCCCACTGCCGGTCTCCGCTGACCGTGACGCCGTACCGCTCCCGCTGCGGCTGCCCCTCGTGCTCCCACAGCGCGTACGCCTCCCGGGGTTCGAGGCTGTCTCGAGTGAGGGCCAGCAGGAACCGGAACAGGTCGCTCTCCCGGGCCTGGCGCGGGACCCCGCTCGGGTCCGCCGGCTCCTGGTCCCGTCGGCCCGCGCCGCGCAACGGCACGAAGTAGGCGGGCGTGTGCAGGAAGCGCCCCGTCGCGTGCCCGGCGTCCTGGACCGTCAGGGCGATCAGGCCGGTGGCGAGCGGACTCAGGATGCGCGCGCCGGGGCGGCACTGGGCGAGCCAGACGGCCGGGACCGAGGCCAGGGTGCAGGTGGCGATGATCCGGTCGAAGGGGGCGCGTTCGGGCACCCCGCGTGCGCCGTCGCCGGTGACGACGGCGGGGTGATACCCGGCGGCGGCCAGATGCCTGCGCGCCGCCTCGGTGATCTCCGGCTCCAGGTCGACGGTGGTGACACGGTCGTCGCCGAGCCGGTGTGCGAGCAGGGCGGCGTTGTAACCGGTGCCCGCGCCGATCTCCAGGACCCGGTCGCCGGGCCGTACCCGCAGTTCGGCCAGCATCATCGCCATCAGCGAGGGCTGACTGCTGGAGGAGACGAGTTCGCCGTCGCGCAGCCGGGTGGCCAGCGGGGCGTCGGCGTAGGCCCCGCGCACCCACTTCTCCCGGGTGCGCGCGTCCGGGCTCTCGCCCCAGCGGCGCTCGTAGCCCCCCATGACGCCGACGTAGTAGTACGGCACGAACAGATGCCGGGGCACCGCCTCGAAGGCCTCCCGCCATCCCGGGTCGGCGGCCCAGGCCCCGCTCGCGTCGATCTCCCGCACCAGCGCGGCCCGCGCGGAGGCGGCGAGTCCGGTGAGGTCCCTGTCGAGAGCGTGCGCGCCCATACCTCCACTCTGCACCCTGAGTGCGGGAGGTCCTAAGCCTTGAGTCCTCGTCCGCCCCGTCTGAGACCATGGTTGACGTGAAAGAAATCCGGCGCGGCACGCTTCAGACGCAGACCTTCTACGAGCAGGTCGGCGGGGAGGAGACCTTCCGCCGCCTCGTCCACCGTTTCTACCAGGGGGTGGCCGAGGACCCGGTCCTGCGGCCCATGTACCCCGAGGAGGACCTCGGCCCGGCCGAGGAGCGCCTCACACTGTTCCTGATGCAGTACTGGGGCGGCCCCACGACGTACAGCGACAACCGCGGCCACCCCCGGCTGCGGATGCGCCACGCCCCCTTCGTCGTCAACCGCGAGGCACACGACGCGTGGCTGAGGCACATGCGGGACGCCGTCGACGAACTCGGTCTGTCCGAGGAGCACGAGACGCAGCTGTGGAACTACCTGACGTACGCGGCCGCGTCGATGGTGAACACCGCCGACTGATCACCACGCAGTGACCACCGTTCACTGCGCTTACCCGTGACCGTCCCCTCCGGCGGGGTTCGGGAATCGCACGTTTCGCGCTCACCACGGCGGTCCTCGCGGCCGCGGTACGCCTCCAGGGGGCCGGTCGACTCGGATCCGACCCCACTTCGCGGCGCTGGACCGCAGCCGGCCGCGGCTGGTCGAGGGGTGGGTCGAGGGGGCTTTCCCGCAGGCCGCCGCCCGCGCCCTCCACATCGGCCCCGGCGCCCGCTTGCGCCGGCAGGCAACCCGGCGGTCCTCCTGGCCGGCGAGCCGACGGGCTGACACAGCCGGTGGCGACAGCGACCAGGACTGACGGCCACCTAGCGCACGCTGACGCCGAGCAACCCAAGTCCCCCTTGCCGTACGGCGATCGAGCCGTACGGCGTACGCAGCCGCAGCCACGCCCCCGACGAGAAGAGCGCCGGCTCCCCGCCTGGCCGTAGGAATCCCAGCGACTGGGCTGCGTGCACGGCCCGCACGGGCAGCCAGGTGTCCGCCACGGTCCGGGACCAGATCTCCCGGCCGATCCGGTCGAGTTCGGCCCGTGTACGCCCCTCGGGGCCCAACTCCTCGGTCCGGGAACGGAATTCGGCGACCCCGGCGTGGACGAGCGCCCGCAGCGCCTGCGGCTCCGGCAGCCCGGTCACCGCCTGCCACCCGCCCCGCGGCGGCAGCACCCCGGCCCACGGCGGCCCGGTCACCGCCTGCGGCACGACCGCGGTACCGGCGGCCTCGTCGACGGACTCGAGGAACTCCCCGGCGGACACGGTCACGTCGAGCGCGACGTCCAGCCCGTTCTCGTACGGCTTCGCGAGCCGAACCGCCCGGATCGCCAGCACCTCGAAGGACGGCGGACGCCCGAAGACGGCGAGCGCGGTACCGGCCCCCTGGAGGCGTACCGCGGCCGAGCGGTCGTAGTGGAGCAGCCGCGAGAGGAAGGCGGCGAGGTCGGCCGCCTCCGACTCGTCGGCCAGATGGAGCACCGTCATGCGGCGACGGCCTCGTCCTCGTCGTCGTCCCGGTATCCCTCCAGGAACTCCCGTTCCTCATCGGTGATCCGGCGCGGCCGCTGCTCCGCGAAGTCGAACGGCACGACCACTGTCGAGGCCCGTACGTAGACCAGGTCGTCGTCCTTCACCTCGTAGGAGATGGTGAAGGACGCCGCCCTGATCTGCGAGACCCACAGCTCGATGTCGACCGGGTGGTGCCGGTGGACGAGCTGCCGCTTGTAGTCGATCTCATGGCGCGCCACCACGGACCCCTGCTTGAAGTCCTTCTCCGGCCGGAAGAGGAAGTCGATCCGGGCTTCCTCCAGATAGCGGATGAAGACGGCGTTGTTGACATGGCCGTAGGCGTCCATGTCGGACCAGCGCAGCGGGCAGCGGTAGAGGTGACGCAAGATCGATCAGCCCCGGGTCAGCTTCTTGTAGGTGGCACGGTGCGGACGCGCCGCGTCCGGGCCGAGCCGCTCGATCTTGTTCTTCTCGTACGACTCGAAGTTGCCCTCGAACCAGAACCACTTGGACTCGCCCTCGTAGGCGAGGATGTGGGTGGCGACCCGGTCCAGGAACCAACGGTCGTGGGAGACGACCACAGCCGCGCCCGGGAACTCCAGCAGCGCGTTCTCCAGCGAGCCGAGGGTCTCGACGTCGAGGTCGTTGGTCGGCTCGTCGAGGAGCAGGAGGTTGCCGCCCTGCTTGAGGGTGAGCGCGAGGTTCAGACGGTTGCGCTCACCGCCGGAGAGCACACCGGCCGGCTTCTGCTGGTCCGGGCCCTTGAAACCGAAGGCCGAGACGTAGGCCCGGCTCGGCATCTCGACCTGACCGACGTTGATGTAGTCGAGTTCGTCGGAGACGACCGCCCACAGCGTCTTCTTCGGGTCGATGTTCGCGCGGCTCTGGTCGACGTACGAGATCTTGACGGTGTCGCCGACCTTGATGGTGCCGGAGTCCGGCTCCTCCAGGCCCTGGATCATCTTGAAGAGGGTCGTCTTGCCGGCGCCGTTCGGGCCGATGACGCCGACGATGCCGTTACGCGGCAGCGTGAAGCTCAGGTCGTCGATCAGGACCTTGTCGCCGAAGCCCTTGGTGAGGTTGTTGACCTCGACGACGATGCTGCCGAGCCGCGGGCCCGGCGGGATCTGGATCTCCTCGAAGTCCAGCTTCCGCATCTTGTCGGCCTCGGCCGCCATCTCCTCGTAGCGAGCGAGACGGGCCTTGGACTTGGCCTGACGCCCCTTGGCGTTGGACCGCACCCACTCCAGCTCTTCCTTGAGCCGCTTGGCGCGCTTGGCGTCCTTCGCACCCTCGACCTTGAGACGGGTCTGCTTGGTCTCCAGGTACTTGGAGTAGTTGCCCTCGTAGCCGTGCAGGCGGCCGCGGTCGACCTCGCAGATCCAGCCGGCGACGTTGTCCAGGAAGTACCGGTCGTGGGTCACGGCCACGATGGTGCCGTCGTACTTGGCGAGGTGCTGCTCCAGCCAGTTCACCGACTCGGCGTCGAGGTGGTTGGTGGGCTCGTCGAGAAGCAGCAGGTCAGGAGCTTCCAGCAGCAGCTTGCACAGAGCCACGCGGCGCCGCTCACCACCGGAGAGGGTGGTGACGGCCCAGTCGCCGGGCGGGCACCCGAGCGCGTCCATGGCCTGCTCCAGCTGCGCGTCGAGGTCCCACGCGTTGGCGTGGTCGAGCTCCTCCTGGAGCTTGCCCATCTCGTCGAGCAGCGCGTCGGAGTAGTCCGTGGCCATCAGCTCGGCGATCTCGTTGAACCGGTCGAGCTTGCCCTTGACCTCGGAGACGCCCTCCTGGACGTTCTCCAGAACGGTCTTCTCCTCGTTCAGCGGCGGCTCCTGCAGCAGGATCCCCACGGTGTAACCCGGCGACAGGAAGGCATCCCCGTTCGACGGCTGCTCCAGCCCCGCCATGATCTTCAGAATGGTCGACTTACCGGCACCGTTCGGGCCGACCACACCGATCTTCGCGCCAGGCAGGAAGTTGAGCGAGACGTCGTCAAGGATGACCTTGTCGCCGATTGCCTTGCGCGTCTTGCGCATGGTGTAGATGTACTCAGCCAAGAGAAACCGTCCGGCAGCTTGAAATCTGGCAGTGGGCAGATACACCCCATCTTGCCTGAGGTCCACCCTCGGGTGGTAACCCGTTTGGTCGGGGGGCTGTGACCTGGGGGTTCGCCGATGACCGCTGTAGATCGACTGTCACTGCCGGTCGTCACCGGTCGGCCTCGGGCAGCCTCGCACGGCCCAGAGACGGCCCGGGACTGGGACTAGGCACAGGCGGCTGGGGCGCCAACCGCAGGCTGCTCGTTGTGGAGCCAGGTGAAGGTGCGGTCGGGCTCGAGGTGAGCGTCTCCCCATTGGAGGACGTGGATGCCGTTCTCTGGGGCAGCTCGCCGGTGTTCCCCCGGTTCCCCGACCACCTGGCATGGGTCTGACACGCGCCTACGCTGGTGGCGCCTCTTGGCTGTTGGGGGTCCCTTGGTCGTTAGGCAGTGGATCGACAGGGGGAGAAGACCGCCGCAGTAGGGCGGGCAGGTTCAGGAAGGTCAACTTGATGAGATCCACAAAACGCCGCTCGCTCAGCCTGTCGTCATGGCGAAGCTGGAGTGCACCAACCGTTCCAACCCCGAGCAGAGAGCCAACGATTACGACGGGCACCGCCCACGCGGGTGCTAGGCGACTAGTGCTGATCGTGGCGGCTGTGATTGCCAAGACGGCGACAAGGTAGAACGATCCGCTGAGCCAGGGTCCGCTTGGCCGCCCCCCGGCCTCCCGCGACACCTCCCGGTGGGCCCGCAGGACATCCTCAACGTGCGAGCCGCTTATCTGGCGGACTCTGCCTCGTCTGTCGATCTTGAAATTGCACCCTTCGGCGCCGCACACACCGCGGCGGTTCCGCTCAAGAGCCCGATTCTTTGGCCATTGAGTGCCCCCCACCTCATGCGAGCGGCAGAAGCGGGGGGACTCGTCGTCATTCAAGCGTCGTCGCGGCATGTAGCTATGGTGCCCAGTCCTCCGATGCGACGGGTCAGTGTCCAGACTTTGCGGCGGGGCTTCATCCTTATCAGGTCGATCATGAGGCATCGTTGCCCTCGAACAACCCGCTCCAGAGCAGGGCAGACCGTTCGCCACGATGCGGCTTCGATCGCTGACGTTCGCCTCTGTTGGTGTCAAGCATTGGTATCAGGAACCAGGGCCGCCCTTGACGGCCTCGGCTCAGCACGCTACCGCACACGTTGGCTGCGAACGACAGCGCTGGCCAGCACGCGAGCAGAGGACGGAAGCTGAACGCTCGGAAAACGGCCGGTTCGTCGTCCTCGCTGAAACCACGCGTCGAACTCTTGGCTCACCTGCTTCGACGTCAGCAAAACAACCACAGCCATCGAACGGGACCTGCCCCCTTCCAACGTGGTCACCTTGAACCGCCCACCTGCGTCCAAGGTCAGCTTCTCCTTCGGCCATATCTCACTGCCGTTGGGAACGCGGTGAACGATCCACACTTCATGATCTTGAGGCAGGTCAAGGACTCTTCCTTCGACATTGATCTCAGTGTCGAAACCATCCCCCTCGATCGGGTTGGTGAGCCAGGCCCGGCTCCCTTGTCCCGATCCTGCCTGAGCTTCGCTTCTTACTCGCCGCCGTTGCGGATAGGACAGTAACCAGGCCAAGAGTTCTTGTCCGCCACGGGTACACGCAACACAGGCGGACACAAGGATGGTGCTCAACGCCCCACCCAATGCCCCTATCAGCAAATTGATCATCTTTATAGGTCGCGCACCGGTGGGATCGTCCGCTGCACGCCTCCCCCTCACCCAAAGAGACTAGGCGCCGGAGGGCATCTCTCACGGCGTCCTTGCGGTTTCGTGATTTTTGCTTGGATCGGTGTGAAAGCGGAGCCTTCCCGCACAACCTCAACCCACTACTTCCCCCAGCTCCCATCCCGTCCGCCGTCGACCCACACACCGTGGAGCGGGCGTGGTTCATGGCGTCCAGGTGGAGCGCGCCACTGTACGAACGACCTGGACGCCATGGGCCGCGTCTGCTCGGCTCTGCCTGGGTCGATGGTGGACGGGATGGGAGCTCCCCCCCGCACGCCACTACGAACCCGCGGTCGCATACGGCGCCCCCTCCATCCCGGTGCCGGCCGATCCCCCGCCGGAGGCATCGTCTTGACCGTGGCCTTGCCCGTCTAGGGCTCGACCGCCTGGGCCGTAACATGCTTGCGGCCCCAGGGCCAGGCCCCGGCGCCGTAGGCGCAGAGGGGCCAGGCCCAAGGGGCCAGCCCGCGCTTTGCGCGGGCCCTTGATGAAGTAGGGAAAGTCTTATCCCGCTGGGATGGGAGCTTCGGTCTCGGCTACGCCGCTACATCGCTCGGCGCCTGGCCATGCTCCAGGTACACCGGGGCGCTCGCCGCTCGGGCATCGATCGCCGCAAGGATTCGTCGGGCCAACCGAGGGATCGTCCGGTCCGCGATCTCGCTCGGGGCAACGAACGTGACGCTCTTCAGCTCCTCGGCCTGCGGGCGGATGTCCTCCACGGTCTCCGGGGCAAGCTCGCCGCCGTCGAACAGGTACAACACCTTGTCGCCCTCGGTGATGCTGGGCGCCCAGTCGACGGCCAGGAGACGGCCGAGCTTCGGCGTGATGCCGAGTTCTTCCCGCACCTCACGACTGGCAGCCTGAAGCGGAGACTCACCGGTCTCGACATAGCCCCCGGGGATGTCCCAGTAGTCCTTGTACGTGGGCGCCACCATCAGGACGCGCCCGCCGGCATCAAAGAAAAGCGCACCCGCTGCCATACGCGGATGCGCCATCTTCGCTTCATGCTCGTTCGCTGCCATGCAGCCGAGCGTACCCACCTAGACCACATGCAGCCGATCGGCGAGATCCGCCATCGTCCGGCTCGGTCGGCCGCGCTGGTTGCGCACCCATGTGAGTACGAGTTCGCGGGCCAGGTAGTGGCTCCGCAGCTGCTCCGGTGCCCAGGACTCGGCCTCAAGGATCATCGCCAGGGCGTCGTCGACACGGTTGTGTGCGCTCAGCGCCCGGGCTACCTCGATGTTGTGCCGGGTCCTGCGCTCCGTCGGAAGGCTGCTGGTGTCGATACGCGGCCCGAGGTCCGCGGCTACCTGCATGTCGCCCAGCTCGCCCGCCGTGGCCACACGGTGGATGTCGACGTTGGTCGGGCCGAAAGCGGTCCACATGTGGTTCGCGTCCTGCCCAAGTTGGCGGGCTGCCTGGTCAGCCTCGGCGAGGAACTCACGCACAGTCGAGCGCTCTTCCGCCCTGGCGGCTGCCATGGATCCGGTGAGGAAGAGCGTCCCGTAGATCGACAGGAAATCCTGGCTGGCCCCGGACAGGCCCGGCCGAAGGTAGTCAGACGCATCACCGATGAGCTGTACGGCGGCGTCAAAGCGGCCAGTCGACAAGAGGCAGTGCCCCACGGACCGGAAGAGCGATCCGATGACCGCCGAGTTGCCGGACTGCTGCGCCGCGCCCAATCCCCGATCGGCGGCGATCCAAGCGAGGTCCACCTCGCCCACCTTCCCGAGGACCATGGCAGCGCTCTGATACGTCAGCGCGAGCAGCTCGTTGGCCTGCTCGCGTTCCCGGCCGTCGTAGGACTGCGCCGCGATGAGAGCGTCCGCCAGCACCAAGGGCAGGCG
Source organism: Streptomyces sp. NPDC005303 (assembly GCF_040607335.1). Classification (NCBI taxonomy): domain Bacteria; kingdom Bacillati; phylum Actinomycetota; class Actinomycetes; order Kitasatosporales; family Streptomycetaceae; genus Streptomyces; species Streptomyces sp. NPDC005303. Next base: position 183,802 of record NZ_JBEXGM010000002.1, read on the forward strand.
ACGGGTGGCGAAGCCGTAGCGGGAAGCCTGGTAGGCATCCATGATCTCTACGACGCTGGTGCGAAGCTCGTCCAGGGGCGTGGGGTCACCCTCGATCGGAACCCCCAACAACGGTGTCAGCTGGCGGTAGTTCATCAGCGCCGACCGAAGTGCCGGCACCGTGCGGTTGCCGCTGTCGGCGGTCCACTCCATTAGGGTCGCTTCAGCGAGCAGGTCACCGAGGGACACGTCCAGGGCATCGGCCAGGGTCTTGATGACCGAGAGTCGGTCAAGCTCCATCCGGTTGTTCTCGGCCTTGCTCAGCCAGTCGACCGTTCGGCCGACGAGTCCGGCCAACACCTCTTGGGACATGCCGCGCCTACGGCGGTACCAAGCGACTCGCTCACCGATCGTCAGGTTCGTCGTCATTCCTCGCATGGGAAGAGCGTCCACCCGTCTGTCTCTGCGGACCCGGAAAATTTTTCTGGGGGGAAATTTCTTCCGGGTCGGTGAGGTCGGTCGGCCCTAGCGTTGCTCACAGGCCGAGGGGCTGTCAGATCGAAAGGGCAACGAAGGGGCTGTGATCGTGCTGAGCCCGGGAGAGAAGCGAGAACTGATCAACCAGGCAAGGGGACTTGGTGAAGAGCTGGCCGAGGTAGCGCGTCGAGCCGACGCCTTGGTCATCGCCCTTGAGCCTGCTGCCGAACCAGGTCCTCCAGCTGGTCCATCCGCTCCGCAAGGCGGCGCACATCCCGACGGACCTCGGACAGGTACTCCGTGATCTGCTCGAACTCGGGGCTGCGCTTGGCGGAACCGCCTTCGCCAGGCAACGCGGCAAAGCTGCCCTTGCCTTGGTGGGAGATGGCGTAGCCGTCCTCGCGGAGACGCGAGATCGCCTGCCGGGCGACCGTGCGAGACACAGAGTGCTGCGCCATCAGGTCCGACTCCGAGGGGAGCTTGTCCCCCGGTGTGAGCTCTCCGTCTCGGATCCGGCGCTTGAAGTCGTCCGCGATCTGCAAGTACGCGGCACGTCCGGCAGTGAAGTCGGCCATAGCCCCTCTCAGTGGTTGTCGTACCTAGTGCAGCACATCGCGCTGACAGGCGTCGAGACAACCACTTGACACACCAAGTAGTACAGGTCCATCCTCTACAGCAAGATGACGTACTAAGTACGTTAAGTTCAGCGATCCAAGGAGCGCGCCATGCGTCAGATTCCCGTCGACACCTCCAACGCGACCGTGATGGTCGCCAAGGCCCCGCAGCCGAAGGTCAAGGACCGTCGCACCGGTGAGATCGCCGTCGACAAGGACGGCGTCACGCTGATGACCGTGGAGGTCATGTTCTCCACGCCCGACGAGGTGGAGATCCTCAAGCTCACCGTCCCCCAGCCCGGCGTCTCCGAGGACCTGGCCATGGGTACCCCGGTCGCGCTCACGGGCCTGGTCGCCTCGGCATGGGAGAACGAGTTCAACGGGCAGAAGCGGCACGGCATCGCCTTCCGCGCGGTCGCCGTGACCTCGCTCGCCGCCGCTGCCTCGAAGCCCAAGGCGGCCTGACCATGACCTGGTTCACGGTCGCGCTGGTGCTGGTCGTCGCCGCTGCGGGTCTCCTGCGGTGGCGGCGCCCCGCCTGGTACTGGATGACCTTCGGGGTCACCTTCGCTGCCCTGCGAGTCCTGGTCCGCTACGCCTCCGTCATGGACGCCTGCGGGCTGACCGTCCCGCCCTCGCGCTGGCGTCTCGCTCTCGCCCGGATGACCAATCGTCCAGCTCCCGAGTCCCGCGCCCCGCGCATCCTGCGACTGCGGCCGACCCGGACCGGCCTGGTGCTACGGCTCAAGCTCCGCCCCGGACAGGATGCCTTCGACGTCTCCGCCGCAACAGACCGGCTACGCCACTCCTTCGGCCTGTACGGCGTCACCTCCCGCGAACTTCGCTCTGGAGTAGTCGAGTTGAGGATGACCGGCTATGACGTCCTCAAGCGGGTGCAGATGCCTGCCAAGACTGACCGAGCACCCATGCGGGTTCCCGTCGCCCTGCGCGAAGACGGCTCGGTCCACTACCGCGACTACCGCGCTGTCCCGCACGGCCTCACGCTCGGCGCCACGGAATCTGGGAAGTCCGTCTATCAGCGCAACCTGGTTGCCGGGCTGGCCGCGCTGGATGTCGCCTTGGTCGGTATCGACTGCAAGCAGGGCGTCGAACTCTTCCCGCTGGCCCGCCGCTTCTCCGCCCTCGCCGACAACCCTGATACCGCCCTCGACCTCCTCGAATCCCTGGTGACCCACATGGAAGGCGTCTATCAGCTGATCCGGGCCAACCAGCGGATCACGGCGGACGTTCCGGATGCGGAGATCGCCGCCGACATCTGGGACCTGCCCGCCGACATACGTCCTGTCCCGGTCGTGGTCCTGGTCGACGAGGTCGCCGAACTCGCCCTGTTCGCCACCAAGGACGAAGAAAAGCGCCGGGACCGCATCATCACTGCCCTGGTCCGCCTCGCCCAGCTCGGCCGCGCCGCGGGGATCTACCTGGAGATCTGCGGGCAGCGCTTCGGCTCCGAACTCGGCAAGGGCATCACCATGCTCCGCGCCCAGCTCACCGGCCGCACCGCCCACCGTGTCAACGACGAGTCCTCCGCCAACATGGCCTTCGGCGACATCGCCCCGGACGCCGTCCTCGCCGCCATCCAGATCCCCACCGACACTCCCGGCATTGCCGTCACGGGCGACGCCTCCGGCGGCTGGGCCCGTATCCGCGCCCCGCACACCTCGCTGCGCGAGGCCGTGAACATCTGCAACAAGCACGCCGAGCGCACGCCGGACCTGCCCGCCCTGGCGGCCTTCCGCCCCGTGGTTGCCCCGCTGCCCCCGGCCCGCGTGCCGCTGTCCAAGACAGCCCCCGCCACCGCCTGACCCTCCCTGCTCCACCGGTCGGCGCGACCGCCTTCGCGCCGGGTCCCTACCCGCCCCATGCCTGCTGAAGGGAGAGCACGTCATGTGCCCCGACTGCGAAGACCTCGCCCGCACCGTGCTCCTGCTGGGCCAACTCGCCCTCTACGCCGACGTATCCGATGCTGACCACGGCTTCATCGAGGCGGTGGGCCCGTCCCTCGCCGCGTCGCTGCCCGAGCCTCCGCCCGGTACGTTCCCGCCCGGCTACGACCCCGCCGACGGCCCCGACTACCCCGGCGGCTCGTGATGGGCCGCCCCGTGTTCCGCGTGGACGCCGTCCTCGTCCAGGCAGTCATCGCCGGAGCGCTGTCCTTCGCCCATCTTCACGATCTCGCCGCCGCTGCCGGACAGGACGGCTGGAAGGCCTGGGCCTACCCGATCTCAGTGGACCTGCTCCTGGTCGCCTCTTGGCGGCGGCTGCGCAGTGAGGGCCCGTCCCGGCTGGCCTGGTGCTGGTTCCTGATCGCCCTGGTGGCCTCACTCGGCGCCAACGTCGCGACTGCCGGACTCCTCGACCTCCAACAGGTCCCGGCCTGGCTGCGCATCCTCGTCGCCGCCTGGCCCGCGCTGGCCTTCATGGGCGGCACCCTCCTCGCCCACTCCGCCACCGACCACCCGGCACCCGAAGTGCCGGCCACCACGACCGAGCCCGAGCCGGTCCCCTCCCACGAGCCGGAAACCCTCCCGGCCGCAGTCACCGAGACCGAGGAAACCCCCGCACTCCCGCCCGCCGAACCCCTCCCGACTCCCAAGCCCGCCGCGCCCGCCGCCCCGGCTGCACCCGCTGTCCCGGCCGCTCTGGTCGCCCACGCCCGCAAGGTCGCCGCCGACTACCAAACCCGCACCGGCACACCGATCGACACCGACACCCTGCGTGCCCGTCTCGGCGTCCCGCCCCAGCTCGCCCACGCCATCGCTGCCCAACTCGCCTGAGCCGAAAGGACACGACCTCGATGCCTGCCCGCGATCACTTCCACTCCGTCATGCGGATCGGCCCCGTGCAGATCGGCACCCACCGCGACCGCCACGGCCGCACCAAGCACGCCGCCGTGTGCACCAACGACCGCTGCGGCTGGTCCGCCGACTACTCCAGCCAGAGCGCCGCCCAGCTCGCCGCCCGCACCCACCGCTGCACCGCCCGATAGGAGGCCACCCCGTGGAAGTCCCCCTCTGGTTCGCCCTCGCCGTCGTCGGCTACCTCGGCATCAAGCTCATCCGCCCGCCGCTCTGGCTGGTCCTGGTGCTGCTCCTCGGCGGCTACCTCATCGCCGACAGCCTCCTGGCCCCGGTCATCGACACCGCCATCAAGTAGGGAGACCCGCTGATGTTCCACCCGAAGATCCCGACCATGCCCCAGCCGACCGGCCTCATCACTCCGCCCGCCGTCGTCGAGCCGACCGCCGTCATCCAGCAGCAGCCCAGCACCGCTGTCCCGGTCGCCCCGGCCGCCCCGGCGTCTCCCCGACCCACCGTCCACCTCACCCCTGGCGCCGTCGTCGCCCTCATCGGTGGCGGTACGGCCGTGGTCCTGGTGGTCGGCGCGGTCCTGGTCTCGATGCTCCTCGCGGTCGCCATCACCGGCGCCTCGGTCGCCGTCTGCGCCCTGGTCATCCGCTCGCTCATCAACACCGAGGCCAAGCGGCGCTGACCGGCCCCCGGGCGACCTCAACCGCCAAGTCTCCGCCGCCCGGGAGCCCTGCCCCTACCGAACCCGAAGATCCGGAAGGAACCCCCAGCATGACGCACCGCACCACACCCCCGCCCCGCATCTGCCCCAACTGCGACGGCTTCGCCTCCGCCGCCATCACCCTCGGCGGCCGCGACCCGCACGGTCGCCTGCGCACCATCACCGCACACTGCCCGGCCTGCCAGGGAACCGGCACCACTCACCGCCGCACCCGTCGCACGCGGGAGGGCGCCCGTGCCTGACCTGCTCCTCGACCCGGCCACCCTCGGCGACCTGCTGAGGGTGGCCTCGGCCGATGACTACGACCGCTGGAACGAGCAGATCCGCCGCACCGGCGGCTGCGCCGACCCGATCCACCTCACCGGCTGGACGATCGCCAAGGACAAGACGACCGGCGAGACCCTGCACCACTACTCCACCGAGAACGAGCCCGGCGGACGTCTCCGCGTCGCGTGCGGCAACCGCCGTGCCTCCCGCTGCCCGTCCTGCGCCTGGACGTACGCGGGCGACACCTACCACCTCATCCGCGCGGGCCTGGCCGGAGACGACCGCCGCGACATCCCGTCCACCGTCCGCGACCACCCCCGCGTCTTCGCCACCCTCACCGCCCCGTCTTTCGGCCCGGTCCACAACCGGCCCGACCACGGGGCCTGCCGCTGCGGCACCCACCACCCCTCCGACGACCGCACCCTCGGCACGGCCCTCGACCCGGCCACCTACGACTACGCGGGCGCCGTCCTCTTCAACAACCACGCAGGCAACCTGTGGCAGCGCTTCACGACTCGACTGCGCCGCGAGATCGCCGCCCGTGCCGGAATCACCCGTCGCGAGCTTCCCGACCATGCGCGCGTCTCGTACGGCAAGGTTGCCGAGTTCCAGAAGCGCGGTGCCCTCCACTTCCACGCCGTGATCCGCATCGACGGCCCCGAGGGACCCGGCACACCTCCCCCGGCCTGGGCCACCGTGCAGTTGCTCGACGACGCGATACACGCCGCCGCCTCACACTCCTACACCTCGGTCTCAGTCCCGGCCGCCGACGACCAGCCCGCCCGCACCTTCCGCTGGGGCACCCAACTCGACGTACGCCCCGTCAAGGCCTTCGGCGACGGCTCCGACATCACCGAACAGGCCGTCGCCTCCTACGTCGCCAAGTACGCCACCAAAGCAGCCGAGAACACCGGCACCCTCGACCGCCGCATCGGCGAACTCTCCGAACTCGACCGCCACCAGGTCCCCGACCACACCCGCCGCCTGATCGAAGCCTGCAAGCTGCTCGACCCCCTGTACCCCGACCGCCGTATCTGGGCCTGGGCACACATGCTCGGCTTCCGGGGCCACTTCAGCTCGAAGTCCCGCCGCTACTCGACCACCCTCGGCGAACTCCGCCAAGCCCGTGCCGACTTCCGCGCAGCCCAGGAACGCGAAGCCCTCGGCCTGGACGACCGCGAGCCGGACACCGTCCTCGTCCTCGCCGACTGGCAGTACGCCGGACACGGCCACACCCCCGGCGAATCTGCCCTCGCCGCCACCATCGCCCGCGACCTCCAGCACAACCGCGAAACCGCCCGCGAAGCCCTACGCGACCAATCCGCCGACGAGAGGGAGTGGTGACATGTCCTCCGAGCTGCCGAGCCGCTTCCTGACCCCCGACGACCTGGTCGACATGTTCGAGCTGCCCAGCGTCGAGACGGTCTACCAGTGGCGCCGCAAGCGCACCGGTCCCCGCGGCTTCCGCGTTGGCCGGCACCTGCGCTTCGACCCGAACGACGTGCGGGCCTGGGTCGACTCCCAGCTTGGGGAGGCTGCCTGATGGCCGGACACGTGCAAGACCGCTGGTTCCGGACCGAGGTCGGACCGGACGGCAAGACCCGCAGAGTCAAGACCGATCGTCACGGCCTGGGCATGCGCTACCGAGCGCGGTACGTCTCCCCCGACGGCACCGAGAAGTCGAAGAGCTTCCCCGACAAGCAGAAGCGCTTGGCCGACACGTGGCTGACCAACATCGAAGCCGACATGGCGCGCGGTCAGTACATGGACCCGAAGGCTGGTCGCGTCACCTTCCGCGAGTACGCGGAACGCTGGATCGGCGCCCTCACGATCGACCTCACGAGCCGGGCCGCCGTGGAAGGCAGGTTGCGCCTTCACGCTCTGCCGTACCTGGGCGCCCGTCCCATCGGCTCCTTCCAGCCCGAGCACATCCGCGACTGGAACCGGCAGCTCGAAGACTCCGTGGCGTCTGCCCAGTACCGGCGCCTCATCTTCGACGCCGTTTCCTCCGTACTGAACGCGGCCGTAGATGACCGCCTGTTGGCCTCGAATCCTTGCCGAGCCCGATCGGTCAAGGCACCCCGGCCCGCGCCGACTCGCGTGCATCCGTGGACTGCTGAGCAGGTGTTCGGCGTACGGGCTGGCCTGCCCGACCGCTACAGGGCCATGGTCGACGTAGGGGCCGGATGCGGTCTGCGACAGGGCGAGATCTTCGGACTCGCCGTCGACAACATCGGGGATCTCGGCTGGCTCTACGTCCGCCAGCAGGTCAAGAAGGTTCGCGGCACGCTCGTCTTCGCCCCGCCCAAGCGCGGCAAGCTCCGTGACGTGCCCCTCGACTCCGAGGTGTCGGCCGCGCTGCAGGAGCACATGAAGCACTTTCCGCCGGTCGACGTGACCTTGCCTTGGCTCACTCCGACCGGCCCGAAGGTGACACACCGCCTCGTCTTCACGAGTGGCATTCGCGCCGCCATCTGGAGCCAGGGTTTCAACGACCAGGCATGGAAGCCCGCGTTGGCATCCGCCGGCATCATCACCGCCCCGGAGAAGGGGCAACGGTACGCGGCAGCACGCGAGCACGGGATGCACGCGCTCCGGCACTTCTACGCGTCGGTCCTCCTGGACGCCGGGGAGAACATCAAGGCGCTGAGTCTCTACCTCGGTCACAGCGACCCGGGGTTCACGCTCCGCGTCTACACGCACCTCATGCCGTCCAGCGAGACCCGGACCCGGAAAGCCATCTCCGCGATGTACCGGGACGCCGGTCACGCTCACGACGGCCCAGAGACGGCCCAGGCTGCCTGACACGGCCCCTCATCGGCGAGAAAAGCGCTGGTGAGGGGCCTTTTCATGCCCTCTCGCGGCAAGTAACACCCCATCTTGCCTGAGGTCCACCCTCGGGTGGTAACCCGTTTGGTCGGGGGGCTGTGACCTGGGGCTTCGCCGATGACCGCTGTAGATCGACTGTCTTCGTTCAAGATTGCGCCTGGCGTCCGCATCCGGCTCGGCAGTAAGCCGAGCAGCCTGAGCGTCGGAGGCTGGGCCGGCCGAGTCACCCTCAACAGCCGCGGCCGCCGTACGACGACGTCGCGCCTCGCTCCCGGCGTCTCTACTCCTCCTCGAAGGGGACCCGTCCGAAGCCGAGTCGCACTGAAGTCCGCGCGCTCAGCGACGGACGCGGTAGCGGATGTGGGTGGCCTGCGGAGTGTCGATCACCTGGACGATCTCCAACTCGATCTCTGACGGCAACACGTCGAACAGGCGACGGCCACGCCCGAGAAGCACCGGGATCTGATGGATCTGCACCTCATCCAGCACCCCGGCCTCGAGCGCCCGCTGCGCCGTGTACGCGCCACGCACCTGCACAGCCTTGCCTCCGGCTGCGGCCTTGGCCTGTGCCATCGCGCTCTCGATCCCATCGGTCACGTACGTCACCAGTGGATAGCCCCAGCGGGCGGCCGGGCCGGGCGGGCGGTGGCTGGGCACAAAGATCGGGAGACCGCCATGATCACCACCCCAGTGATCCATGAGCTCGGCAGTCCGCCGTCCCGCGAGCACCGCACCGGCCGCATTCCATTCGTCCTGGAATTGCGCAGCCGGCCCGGACGGCTGGCCGGTCTCCCCATCAGGGTCGGCCCACTTGTGCAGCCGCTCGCCGTCATCGCCGCCGAGGAAATCGTCGGTGTCGGCGATGTACCCGTCGAGTGACACCGACATGTCGAGCACTGATCTAGACACTTCGACCTCCTGTGGTCTTCCTCCAGACTGGTTTCACTGCGTGTAGACCCGGCGTGGCGGCATTACTCATCGGTCTGCCAGACGATCTTCACCACAGGCACCCGCCCGCGACCAGCCAAGGAGACGACCACCCACCGAGACCAGCCCCGATGACCAGCCGTTTTCAAGATGCACATCGCTCACTGCGGCTAGCGCGCCCGTGGCTTCCACTGACAGAGCCCCGCTCGGTCCACTCATCGCACCGCGTCGGAACATCGCAAGGTTGGCTAGCGGCCGACGACCGTGGTGTCGTCGTGCACCGGAACGAGCTCGACGACGTCCGCATCAGCTTGGTGCTGAGGCTCACTACGTTCTCCGCTGCCCGGGATCCTCGGTTCGTAGAAGCCCCCGCGCTGGCCTCCCGACCGGCACGTCGGATCAGTCGCCCGTCCCGCGCACAGCCAGCAACACAGCTGCTCCTACGGCCACCGCTCCCGCCGCCCCCGCGGACCGCATCAGCCCGTGGGACGTGCGCCACGACAGCACCGACCACTTCGACTGCGCCGACAGCAGCGAACCGGTGCTCAGCCACGAGCCCGCCGAGATCAGCGACAGGGCCGAACCGATCGAGCCCACGGACAGGGCACTGCCGATCGAGCCGACCGAGAGGGCCGAGCCCACGGAACCGATGGACAGCACCGACCCCACCGAGCCGATCGACAGCACCGAGTCCTGCGACCACAGGGACAGCACCGAGTCCGAGGAGGTGTGACGCGCCGGCGATGCGGATGGCTTGGTCATGACGCCATTGTGCCCGTCACCGACGCGCCGCGGTCAGTCCTGTGCCCGGTTCTGCTTCCTGCCGGTGAGGACCAGGGCCGCGCCCCCGATGACGACCAGGGCGATGGCGGTACCGGCGATGAGCGGGGTGGTGGCGGAGCCGCCGGTCTCGGCGAGGTTGACGTCGGTGGTGGGGACGGCCACGGTGGCGGGGCTGGGCTCGCTGAGGGTCTGGGTCGTGGCGCCCGCCTCGCTGCTGCGGGTGCGGCAGTCGAGGACGCCGGTGAAGCGCTCGGCAAGACCGTCGGGACCCGTGATCGTGAAGTCGTAGGCCTGGTCCTCCTGGAGCGGGACCGTCACCGTGCGGGACTCGCCCGCCGCGATGGCGTACTCCGTGCCCATCAGCTCGAACGTGAACTCCTCGTCACCCTGGTTGACCGCCGTGATGTCCAGGCCGCCATCGGTGCAGTTCCGCGCCGCGGAGAGGGCCGGTACCGCCCCCTGCTTCGCCCAGGTCGCGCTCGCCGTGGCCGAGACCGTCGACTCGCTGGAGCCGGCGAGGATCTGGGTCTGGCTGCGGCTCTCGGAGGCGAACGCACGCCCCACCGGCACGGTGGTCGAGGCCTGCACGGTGAGGTCGGCCGAACCCGCCGTCGCGTCCTCGGGGACGTCGAAGTAGAGCTCGCTGCCGTTGCTCACCGAGGTCACCGGTCTGCCGTCCTTGCCGACGATCCGCACGCCGGTCGTGGCCGCGTCCGCCGGTGGGGTGACCGTGGCGCCGGTCGCGTTGGTGTGCACCGTCACCGGGCCGAGCAGTTCGCCGGGGTGGCCGGAGACCGCGGGCGGGTCGAGCGTCAGCGACGCCGTCGGCTCCCCGACGTCACGGGCGCTCTTCTCCAGGTAGTCCGCGAGCTTCTCGGCCTGCGGGTCGGCGGCGTCGACGTCCGCGGCGTCCGAGTAGCGCCAGATCGCCACCTGGGTGCCCGCCGCCGCGTCCTGCTCGGTCAGCCCCGCGGTGACGCCGGCCCTGGCGGCGAGCGCCGCGAGATCGTTGACCTGGGGATAGGAGTTCTCCAGGATCCAACGGATCTTGCCCGCACCCTTGTTGGCGCCCAGCGAGGTGCCACTCCAGTCGGTCTCGTGGTACTTGGCGTCCTTCTGCGTGGGGTTGTAGAGATCGACGCAGTACGTCTGGAGGGTTCCGCCTCCCTCGACGGACATCTCGAACAGCCCGGCCGGCACCTGGAGATCGCCGTCGGAGTCGTGGATCACCGCGTCACCGTAGGTCTTCAGGCCTCCTATGGTGGCGGTCGCCCCTCTCTGGTTCTGCGCCGTCTCGTCCGCTGACGCCGTGCCGGCGACAGCCACCGTCGCACCCGCGGCGAGCAGGCCGGAGACGAACGTGACGGCCGCGAGGCGAGCCGCCCCCCGTCCGCGCACGGACAGCGCAGAGAACGCAGAAAACACGGAATTCCCCTTCGAACAGGACCCGTTGACGAGCGGGGTGGCGGTCCCACCAGCAGAATCAGTAACCCCGGGAGCTGTGTTCGGCATCCTAGGGACGCGGCCGCCCCCCTCTTCCCGAGGATGCGGTCGGAAGATCGATCCGACTCGGAATCGTTATCGCCAAGGCCTTTCACCCGCATGGCTTATCGACAAATCGACCGGAGGCATCCGGAACGCATTCGCCGATAAGCCGTACTTCGGTCACAGCCCTTGCACCTTCGGCTGACGTCACGTCACCGCGACGGCCTCCTGTCGGTCCGCGGCCTCACCCGGCGGTGTCTCCCAGACCGGTTCCGGCTGGGCGGACGACCCGGCGGCGGTGTTGTCCGGCCGCTGTGTGCGCCGGAAGGCCGAGGTGCCGCGCGCGAGGTCGTGGCCGATCGCCACCGCGTCGATGTCGGCCGAGGTCCAGGCCGGCTGCCCCTCACGCACCTCCGAACGCACCTTCAACCGGCCCTGGACGACCACGGGATCACCCACGTTGATCGACCCCGCCACGTTCGTGGCGAGCTGGCGGTTGGCCCATACCGTGAAGAAGTTGGTGTGCCCGTCCGTCCATTCGTTCTTCTCACGGTCCAGATAGCGCGCCGTCGCCGCCAGCCGGAACCGCACCGACGCCCCCGTCGCCAGCTCCCGGTACACCGGCTGCGTCGCCACATTGCCCACCGCGCAGATCATGGTCTCGTTCATCGCTGGGAACCCCTCCCGGACATGCGTACGGGCCCGTCCCGTACGGCTGCTGCAGTCTGCGTGCCGACCGCGTCACCGCGATCGCCGCGAAGCCAGACTGCCTCCGCCGGGCCGAGCCCGCTGCGCCCTGTGGACCGTCCCCGGGTTGTGGAGAACTCCGCCACCCGAACGAGGGATCTGGTCCACAGGACCGCCCCGTCCTTCCCGGTGTCACACTCCGACGACCCTGCCGTACTGCTCCCGGACCTCCCGGTAGCGCAGCAGCTCCGCCGCCACCGGATCCAGCACCCGCGCCCGCCCGCACCCGGACGCCGCCTCCCGCAGCCGCCGCTCCGCCTCCACGCCGTACCGTCGCGCGGGGCCTCGCGCGGCCATCCGGCAGCTCCACTCCACGAGTGGGCCGCCGATGATGCCGGCCACCATCAGCAGCACCGGAACCCCGAGGTTCGGCGCCATGACCCCGACGATCTGGCCCACCAGCCAGAGACCGCCGACGATTTGAAGGAGCGTCATGGACGCCTGCGCCAGCACGGCCACCGGCCACCAGCCGGGGCGCGGTGGACGCCCCGGTGGCAGCCCGGCCCGGGCCGTCAGCTCGTCCAGCGCCTCGGGCAGCCCCTGGGAGCCGCGTACGGCCGCCTCACGCACCGCCTGCGCCCACGGCGCGGGCAGTCCCGCCGAGGCCCGGTCGGCGAGCGTCCGTACGGCCTGCTCGACACGCTGGCGCGCGGTCGCCTCCTCGTCGGGATGGGCGCGCAACGGCATCCGCCCCGTGGGAGGTTCGCGCCGGTCCTGGAACCAGCGCCACAGCCGCAGCCAGGGCGTCCCGCACGCGCGATTGGCGTTGCGCAGCCAGGCGCGTTCGGCCGCCTCGCCCGCCGCGGTGGCGCCGACCGCGTCCGCGAGCCGGGCGGCGAAGTCGTCGCGCGCCTCCTCGCTCAGCCCGGTGCGCCGGCCCGTCGCGTAGACCGGCCGCAGCCGCCATGCCGCCGCGTCCACGTCGGCCGCGATGCGCCGCGCGGGAGCCCCGCGCTCCGCCACGAACTGACCGAGTGCCTCCCGCAGTTCACCGACGCCGTCCCCGGTGAGCGCCGACAGCGCGAGTACGGTCGCGCCGGGTTCGCCGTACTCCCCGAGGACGATCCCGTCCTCGTCCAGCAGCCGCCGCAGATCGTCGAGGACCTGCTCGGCGGCCTCCCCGGGCAGCCGGTCGACCTGGTTGAGGACGACGAACATGACCTCCGCGTGGCCCGCCATGGGCCGCAGATAGCGCTCGTGCAGGATCGCGTCGGCGTACTTCTCGGGGTCGACGACCCAGATGACGGCGTCGACGAGCGCCAGAATCCGGTCCACGTGCTCGCGGTGCTGAACGGCGGCCGAGTCGTGGTCCGGCAGGTCGACCAGGACGAGCCCGCGCAACTGGGCCTCCGACTCGGCGCTCTGCAGCGGGCGTCGCCGCAACCGGGGCGGGATGCCGAGCCGTTCGATGAGGCTGGCCGAACCGTCGCTCCAGCTGCACGCGATGGGCGCGGCCGTGGTGGGCCGGCGTACCCCGGTCTCCGAGATGGCGACTCCGGCGAGGGAGTTGAACAGTTGCGACTTGCCGCTGCCCGTCGCGCCGGCGATGGCGACGACGGTGTGGTCTCCGGAGAGCCTGCGCCGGGCGGCCGCCTCGTCCAGGACCTGGCCGGCCTCGGCGAGCGTCCGGCTGTCGAGCCGGGCCCGCGAGAGCCCTACGAGTTCCCGCAGCGCGTCCAGACGGGAGTGCAGGGGGGCGTCGTACGCGAGCGGGGCGGCGGGCGGGACGTTGGTCCCACGGACCTCCACGACGGCGGCCTGCTCGGTCTCGGCGGTGACCCTGCGTGCGATGAGCCCGTCGTCCCAGGCGCTCGCGCCGTCGGCGTCGAGGTCGACGTCGGCCGACCCCCCAGAGGTCTCCATGGCCTTTCCGCGCCGGTGACCGGGTTCCTTTCCGCGCGGGTGACCGGGCTCCTTTCCGCGCGGGTGACCGGCGTCCTCCCCGCGCGCGTGCCCCTGGCCCGCACCCGCCCGCGCGGGACCGGAGGCCGCCTGCCTCCGTGCCCGCCCGCCGTCCGCGGGCCGGCCCCCGCCCTCAGCGCTCTCCACGCGTGCGTGCTCGTCCTTCCCGACCGGGTCCACTGCGCCCCCCGACGCCGGTTCCTCGACCGCCCCTTCCTCGTTCTCCGAACCGGCGTCCCCGGCCTGCTCCGTGTGGTCCTGATCCGTGACGGCGGTCATCGGTCACCTCTCCTTCTGCAGTACGGACAGCGCGGCGATGAGTTCGGCCTGGGGTTCGGGGTGTACCTCGAGCGCGTCGAGCGGGGCGAGCCGGCGCTCGCGTTCGGCGTGCACGACCCTGTCGAGGTGCTCGGCGAGCAGCCGTCCGCCCCGGTCGCGCAGCCGCAGGGCCCCGTGGGCGCCGATCCGCTCGGCGAGCCCTTCGCCCGCGACCCGCGCCCGGCGTCCGCCGAGCAGCACGGTGGCGACGAGCGCGGCGACCGTCTCCGGGTCGGGTGCGACCCCCCGGTCGAGGTCGCGGATCTCCTCCTCGGCGTACTCCTCCAGCTCGCGCCGCCAGCGCCGTACGGCCATCCCGATCCGGTGTTCGACACTCTCGGGGGTCGGCTCGCGGTCCGTCAGTTCCGGTGCGGCGGCGGCCGGTTCGCGCCGCCAGGCCTCGTGGACGCGCTCGTCGGCGGCGGTGACCGCGCACAGCAGGAGGGCGCCCAGGCTCTCCACCAGGGCGTCCAGGAGTTCCGCGGCGGTGCAGTCGAGGGGGAAGGCCCGCCAGCGCTTGAGGGCGTCACCTGCGAGCACGGCACCGGCCTGGAGTCGCCCCCGCACGCGCGCGTACTCGTTGTCGTACGCCCCCTCCACGGCGGTGGTGAGCCGCAGCGCGGCCGCGTACTGGGCGGCGGCCGCGGCCGCCAGCTCGGGCATCCGGGACCTGAGGGAGGCGAGGACACCGTGGGCCGTACGGGCGACGGTGTGCTGCCGGGCGGCGGGGTCCTGCACCTGGTGGACGAGCCAGGTCCGCAGTGAGGCCACGGCGGTGGCCGGGAGCAGGCCGCCGCCCCAGGCCGACTCGGGCAGCTCCGGCACCGTGAACCGGGGCACCTCGCCGAGGCCCGCCTTGGTGAGCAGGGCGCCGTACTGCCGCGAGACCTCGGAGACGACCTGGTGCGGCACCCGGTCGAGGACGGTCACGAGCGTGGCGTCGTACTCCTTGGCGGTGCGCAGGAGATGCCAGGGAACGGCGTCGGCGTAGCGGGCGGCCGTGGTGACCATGATCCAGATGTCGGCGGCGCAGATCAGTTCGGCGGCGAGGACGCGGTTGTCGGCGACCAGGGAGTCGACGTCGGGTGCGTCGAGGAGGGCGAGGCCCGGTGGAAGGGTGTCGGCGGTCTCGATGCGCAGCACGCGCGCGGGGTTCTCGCCGGGCAGCAGGAGTTCGTCCCCCGGCTCCTGGTGGGGCACCCACACGCGGGTGAGGTCGGGCAATACACGCATTCCGCTGAACCAGTGGTGGTCCTCCGGATGGCAGACCAGCACCGGTGTCCGCGTGGTCGGCCGCAGCACGCCCGCCTCGCTCACCCGCCGTCCCACAAGGGAGTTGACGAGGGTCGACTTGCCGGCCCCGGTGGAACCGCCCACCACGGCCAGCAGCGGCGCTTCGGGGTCCCTCAACCGGGGCACCAGATAGTCGTCGAGCTGTGCGAGCAGTTCGTCGCGGTTGGCACGCGCGCGTGCGGCCCCCGCCAGGGGCAGCGGGAAGCGTGCGGCGGCGACACGGTCGCGCAGGGCGGAGAGTGCGTCGAGCAGCTGAGGCCGTACGTCCAAGGTCACCACATGTGAAGAATGCCCAATTTTGGGGGAATTCTGAAGCATATGACCATGTCTGCGCGCCGACCGGACACAAGGGGCGGAAGGGATGACTGGGACGCAGGCACAGTCCAGGCATAACGAGTGCACAACACCCAGTGCATGAGGCGCCAAAAGCGATGCACGATTCGTACCTGCCTGCGATTATCAGGACCGCTTCACTGAACCTCCACATCGAGCCACGGAGGCGAAGCAACAGGGACAAGGTCGTGGGAGCCCTATCCTTGTCCCCGGCGACGTCACGGAACGGCCCACACCCGGGCACCCAAGACAGAGGCCACCACACCCGGCCCCCGTAGCTCAGTGGATAGAGCAGGCGCCTTCTAAGCGCTTGGCCGCAGGTTCGAGTCCTGCCGGGGGCGCAAGTCTCCGCTCTCCCCTCGGGAGGGCGTTTTTGCTGCTCAGAACGGGCATCGCTCGGCATGACAGAGCCCCGGGCGCGCCCCTGGCCCTGTCGAATACATGTCGAGGTTCTTTGGCCGAAGATCACCCACCGTCGGGCCCACGGCTACCGTCCTCGCCGAGGCCGACCTCACCCCGGCCGACCGTTGGAGCCCTCGCCCGAAGACCGTTGGCGGCCTCGCCCGAGGACCGTTGGAGCCCTCGCCCGAAGACCGTTGGCGGCCTCGCCCGAGGTCCGTTGGTGCTCTCGCCCGAAGTCCGCAGGCGGGCTTCGCCCGGAAGGGGCCGGCCATCCCCCCGTAGAGTCGGCCTCGTTGACGGTGGTGAGGAACCGAAGGGGCCCGACGTGCGGCTGCGCTGTGCTGTGCTGGACGACTTTCAGAACGTGGCGACCGAACTCGCCGACTGGTCACCGCTGGCCGACGAGGTCGAAGTCGTCACCTACGACACCCACTTCCCCGACGAGGACGCCCTCGCCGCGGCCCTGGCCGACGCCGACATCGTGGTGACCCTGCGCGAACGCGTCGCCTTCCCCGGATCGTTGATCGCCCGCCTCCCCCGGCTGAAGCTGATCGTCGCCTCCGGCATGCGCAACACCGTCATCGACTACGCCGCCGCCGAGACACACGGCGTCACCGTGTGCGGTACGGCGAGTTCCTCCACCCCGCCCGTCGAGCTGACCTGGGCGCTGTTGCTCGGCCTCGCCCGGGGGATCGTCGAGGAGAGCGGGGCCCTGCGCGACAACGGCCCCTGGCAGCGGACGGTCGGTGCCGACCTGCACGGCCGCCGGCTCGGGCTGCTCGGCCTGGGGAAGATCGGCAGCCGGGTGGCACGGGTCGGCCTCGCCTTCGGCATGGAGGTCAGCGCCTGGAGCCAGAACCTCACCAAGGACCGCGCCGACGAGGTGGGCGTCGAAGCGGCCGCCTCCTTGCACGACCTCCTCGCCGCCAGCGACTTCGTCTCCGTCCATCTGGCCCTCGGCGACCGTACCCGCGGTCTGCTCGGCCCGGCCGAACTCGACCTGCTCAAGCCGACCGCCTACCTGATCAACACCTCGCGCGCCGCCATCGTCGATCAGGACGCCCTCCTCGCGGCCCTGCGCGAGGGCCGCATCGCCGGTGCGGGCGTCGACGTCTTCGACACCGAGCCCCTGCCCGCCGACCATCCGTTCCGCACGGCCCCCCGCCTGCTCGCCACACCCCACCTCGGCTATGTCTCGCGCGCCAACTACACGACGTACTACGGCCAGGCGATCGAGGACATCCGGGCCTTCCTCTCGGGTTCTCCGGTACGGCGACTGCCCTGAGGTCCCCCGTCACTCTTCAAAACGGGTGATCTGCGCCGGGGCGCCGTTACCAGCCGTGGGGGGCGGCGTTGAAGGGGGAGTGCGACGGCGCGTCCTGTCGTCGTACTCCACGAACCAAAGGAGAACGTGATGTCTCGCATCGTGAAGGCAGCCGGAGTCGTCCTCGGCACCGGTGCCGTGATGATCAGCGGCGCCGGCCTGGCCATGGCGGACGCGGACGCCACCGCCGCAGCCGTCCACTCGCCCGGCGTCCTGTCGGGCAACGTCATCCAGGTCCCGATCCACATCCCGGTCAACGTGTGCGGCAACACCGTCAACGTGATCGGCCTGCTGAACCCGGCGTTCGGCAACCACTGCGAGAACAACAGTGGCGACCACAAGGACAAGAAGGGCGACGACGGCAAGAACGGCGCTCACAAGGAGCACCGCGCCGGTGGCAAGAAGGGCCACGGGGGCTACGGCGGCTGATCGCCCGTACCCACTCCAGAGCCCCGGCACTTTCCAGCGCCGGGGCTCTTGTGTGTCCGCGCCCGCGGTTCCGTGCCGCCGTACGGCCTACGCGTACCGGTAGATCCTGCCGTGGTCCTCCAACTCGTCCGGGGTCATGTCCCACGGCGGGAGCTTCTCGTGGCGGGCGACGATGCGGCCGCGCTGGGCGCTGCCCGGGCCGGGCGGTCTCGCGGGCAGATAGCGGTGGTCACGGTGCCGGTGCTGCCAGCGCGACCAGCACAGGTCGACGAAGGCGTGGTGCAGCCAGAACACCGGGTCATTGACGGAGGCGCCGCTCACCATCACCCCGCCGACCCAGCGGTGCACCCGGTTGTGGTTGCGCCAGGCGGCCGGACCCTGGCCCTTCCCCCACCCCTCCAACTTGTTGCGGAACCCCTTGGTGGACGTCGAGTCCCAGGGGGAGGTGTCGTAGACGGGGTCCCGCAGGGCCCACTCCAGGTCGCTCCGCGTCGGCAGCTCGATCGGATCGGCGGGCCGTCCGAGGTCCCGGGTGAGGTAGTCCTCGTCGGTGATGCGCTCCTTGAGCGTCCAGTTGCCGGTCGCGTGGGCGAACGGCCCGGTCGTCACCTGCCGGTCCGGGAGCCGACCGGTGCCGCCGAGCAGATCGTCCGTCCAGGGCGCCGCCCCCGTCGTGCGGTCGCGGGTCCAGTCCCAGTACGGCACGGTCACCGAGGAGTCGACGCGGCGCAGGGCCCGCTCCAGCTCCAGCAGGAAGCGACGGTGCCAGGGCAGGAAGGACGGCGACATGTGCGCCGTACGCAGGCCGTCCTCGCCGTCCGAGACGTAGAAGTCGATGTGCATCCGTACGAACTCGTCGTACTCGCCGCGTCGTTTCAGCTCCAGCATCGCCTGCACGAACCGCCGCTTCTCGGTCGCGGTCAGTGTGCTGACGTCCTTACGCGTGTACGCCACCGTGTCCCCCCATGTCCGTCCCGTCGTTCCCCGGCTCCCGCAACTGCCGCCCGGGCCCCAGTTCGTCGACGGCCGCCCGGGCGGCGTCCAGCGCGGTGGCGTACGACCGGTAGTGGTCGACCATGCTCAGCCAGGTGCCGTCGGCGCGGCGCATCAGGTGCAGCGGCCGTCCGTCCACGGTGACGTGCCACTGCCCGCCGCCGGGAGCCCCGCCGACGGCGGTGCGGACGCCGCGGATCAGGCGGCCGCGGTACGTCTCGTCGAAGACGAGGTGGGCGGCCGGTTCGGTCGCACGCGGCACCCGCGAGGCGATGACGACCGGGGTGAGCGCGACCGCGACGGCGGCCGGGCCGAAGATCCCGAGCAGCAGGTCGCGCCTGCTCCGGCGGACGGGCGCGCCGCTCTCCGGGCTCGCCCGGGAGGGATCGGCGCCCACCGGTGTTCGGCCGACGCTCATGACCATCGTGTGCTCCTCGTCTCGTACGCGAAAGGGGTCGGTTTCCGTTGTCCGTACCGGTAACCGCCCGACGGCCCGCGCGGTCACCGTCCGAGGGCCCAAGGGGTGAACTTCCGTGCCGGAACGCCGACGGGGCCCGGGCCGTGTCACGGTCCGGGCCCCGTCTGAGGGGTCGAGGCGCTCTACAGGCCGGGGCCCGCGGTCAGGTCGGCGCCCGGCGCAGCCTGCACCGATGGCAGCAGGACGCCCGCCTCCGGGAGCTTCGGCTGCGGCAGTTCGCCGCTACCGGGCTTCGGAGCGGTCAGCGGGGCGTCCAGGGCCAGGCCCGGTGTCAGCGTCCGCGCGTCGGCGGCGGGCGCGTCGAGGCCGAGGTGGTCGAAGTCGTCGTCGAGGAGGTGCGGCACCGGCGCGGTCAGGTCGGCGCCGGGCAGCCCGCCGTTGATCGGCACCGGCGGAATCGTCCGCTCCGGCATGAGTCGGCCCTCGACGAACTTCGGTGCCTCGGGGGCCCCCGGCGTCGCCAGCGGAATCTTCCCGCCGACCTCGGGCAGCTCCGTGTGGAGGGCACGCTCGGCGCCCTCCAGCGGCACGGGTACGGGTACCGTGGCCACCGCCGCGGCGGGGGACGCGGCAGCCCCTACCGCGGCCGCGACGCCCGTGATGACGGCGGCAAGGGTTCCTAGGGTGGTCGACCTCATGGCAGATACGGTCCCTTTCAGGTTTCGGCGGGCTCAACGTCCGTACCGGTAACGACCCTAGTGGGGTGACCAGCGCGAGATTCCCCCGGTTGCCGCAGTAGTACGACGTACGGCAGTCGGCTCGTCCCGGATGCCGGCGATCCCGACGGGCTCTCGGGCCGCCCCCGACCGGCTCTCGGCCCGCCGTGTCAGGAGCGCAGGCTGCGCGCCGGCAGGACGATGTGGGCGGCGGCCTTCAGCGTCTCGTCGGCACTCGCGAACGCGGCCAGTTCGTCCCAGGTGACGGCGGCCCGGCCCTCGGCCCTGGGCCAGGGGCGGGTGGTGAACACGAAGTAGGCGTAGCCGCGCTCGGCGACCGCCGCGAGCCATTGCGGCCCTACCTGGCACCGGACGTTCAGCCGCGGCATGGTGACGACGGCGTGCCCGGCCACCACGAGCATGGTGATCGGCAGGCTCGGCCTGACGTTCCCGTCGACGAGGTCACCGCCGACGGTCAGGCCGTTCTCGTTCAGCAGTCTCTCGACGGCGGCCGTCGCGGCCTCGGTGCCGTCGGGGGCGTCCCCGCGGGAATACGCGAGAAGGAAGGGCATGTCGTGGCCGTCGGGAGCCTCGCC
This sequence comes from Streptomyces sp. NPDC005303, assembly GCF_040607335.1. Classification (NCBI taxonomy): domain Bacteria; kingdom Bacillati; phylum Actinomycetota; class Actinomycetes; order Kitasatosporales; family Streptomycetaceae; genus Streptomyces; species Streptomyces sp. NPDC005303. The sequence continues at coordinate 204,183 of NZ_JBEXGM010000002.1, forward strand.
GCTCCAGGCCGTCATCGCGAGAGTTCCGAGATCGGCGGTGCGCAGAAAGCGGGCTTCGCCGGAGGTTGTGGTCACCGCGCGACCGTATCCACGCGGCCGGACGTGGGGTGGCCGTTTCTCACTCGGCCGGGGGAGCGCTGATGCCGTCTCCATCCGAACGAGGGAGGCGCCGCGGCGCCGTGCTGTCCGGCTCGAACAGCACGAAGGGCCGATCCCGGGCGGCGACCGCCGCTGGGGAATCGGCCCCGGCGTGGAGGATGACGTCACTTGCCCACGGGAAGTCCACCGAGGAGTCCGCGCCTGGAGTTCGCCTTGGCGGTCGCCTTCTTGGCGGTGTGGAGCACCGACTTCTTGTTCTCCGTGTTCAGCGCGTCCGACTGGTGCTGCAGCGGCCGCACGTCGAGGGGGCCCTTGGTGAGCGAGTTGACGGCGCCGTTGAGGCTGGTCGGCGTGAGATCGGCGGTGTCCTGAGCGAACGCGGGTGCGGCGGCACCGGCGAGAACCAGGGAACCGGCAACAACAGCAGCAGCCTTCAGGGACTTCATCGTGTTCCTCTCTTCGGCAATCCATGTCATCGGGCGGGGAAGTCCGACACCGTGCCCAACGAGCCCCGGGCGGAGCGGAAACTCCGTACGCGGATATTGGGCTTTCATGAAAATGCCGGGGCGAGCGAGCCGGCGGGCGGCGAACTGCTCGGCAGCAAGGACAGGCCCGCCAGGTCGGGAGCGGGCAGTTCGGTGCCGACCATGGTGGCGGCGACGGTGTCGACCAGGGCGCTGATCACGGCGGGGAGGGTGGACTCGACCTGGGTGGCCTCTCCGGAGGTGACCGCGGCGAGCAGGGCGTCGACTGCCTTCCCCAGAGCGTCGATCACGTCGTCCAGCAGGTCGGCCGACGCCTTGCCGGACCGCGCCTCGGCGTCGTCGCGGTTCTGGATGAGCGTGAGCTGCAGGGAGGAACTCGGCGTCGTCGTGCCGCCCGTCGACGTACTCGGAGTCGACGTACTCGGAGCCGTACTCGGAGCCGCCGTGCCCGGAGCCGCCGTACTCGGAGCCGCCGTACTCGGAGTCGTGCTCATACCCGTGTCCGGCGGGGTGACGGCGGCCGCCGAAGCCACCTCCCCGGTGATCTTCGCGAAGGCGCTCTTGACGGCGTCCCCGAGCTTGGCCGCCTGCTCGGCGGAGAGCTGGCCGTCGTCGGCCTTGAGCACGGTGTTCAGCAGATCGGTGACCGGGGTGAGCACGCCGCCCAGTCCGGCCAGGGCCTCGACCTGGGGGCGGAGCACGTCCGCGTCGGGGACGGGTACCGGCGCATGGGCCGCCGCCTCGACGCGGTCGGCGGCCGAGTCCCTCTCGGCCGCCGCCGCGGTGGGACCGGCGACCGCGACGAGCAGTGCGGCGCAGAGCGCGCAGGAGGCGATACGCCGTGCGGGCAGACCACGCATGGGGTTCCTTTCGATGTGCTCGGATCCTGAGCTCACCGTGGAAGCGACCACCACGCCCTGCAACCCAAACGATCACCCCCTGACACCGCTCCGGCCGCGCCCCTCGGACATCACCCCTGGTAAGGGCATGCCAAGACATGGACCGCCCGCTTCGCAGGTCACCCCCCATCCGGGGAAACGCGGACCGGCCGCACTCCGTGGAGAGGTCCACGGGAGTGCGGCCGGCGGAGGCGGCTAGCCGAGGTCAGTCGTTCTCGCACTCGTTGCCGAACGCGGGGTTCAGCGCGGCGATGCCGTTGACCGTGTTGCCGCAGACGTTGATCGGGATGTGGATCGGGACCTGGATGACGTTGCCCGACAGCACGCCCGGGGAGTGGGCGGCAACGCCCTGCGCGCCGCTGTCGGCGGCGGCGATGCCCGCGGTGCCCGCAACGGCGGCGGCCGCAACGGTGGTCAGGGCCAGGCCCTTCGCGATACGCGACATGGGGAGGTACTCCTTGGGGATTGACACAGACCGGGCGGGGATGCCCGGTGCTGTGTCAACGCGTGACGCCCGCGCGGGTTGTGCGGCCAATGGGGTGATCTCACGAACGAACGTGCCTCACCAGTCCGACACACATGTCGGGTTTCACGGACTAAATGCGCATACCGGATAGGGTGCGAAGCTCTTGACGCACCCATGCGGCCAGCACATCGCATTCGTCACGCCACCTGCCGAAAGGGCAATGCCGGTCATGCGTATTTCCCGGGTCCCGCTGTGCCACGTTGCGAGGGTCGGCGGTAACGCCCTCGGGGTGCCGGCCGCTCCCGTCCGCGTCCGGGGCACCGTCCGCGCGGCGGACAACGACCTCGACGCGTCCGGCGTCGACCGGTCCGGTCTTTTCGAACTCGGCAAGGCGCCGCGGTCCGGTGGTGACCAGTCGGCCTGCCGGCTCGTTTCCCAGCGCGACGCGGCCAGGGCCGGCGTGCTCTTCGTCGCTGCTGCTGCCCGCGCGTAGGCGCCTTCCCTCCCGTCCCGAGCGCCGTCCGTGAGCGAGGAAACGCGCATGCACCAGTCAGTCCCCGACCCCCGGCCGCGGGTTCTGCACCTGACCCAGCCCGTGGACGGCGGGGTCGCCCGTGTGGTGACGGACCTGGCCCGAGCCCAGCTCGCGGCCGGTCTGCATGTCACGGTCGCCTGCCCTGACGGCCCCCTCGCCCCCGCCGTGCGCGGGCTGGGCGCCGACGTGCGGCACTGGCACGCCACCCGCTCACCGGGTCCGGCCCTGGTGCGGGAGGTACGGCGGCTCGGTCAGGTGCTCGAGGACGTGCGCCCCGACCTGGTGCACGCACACAGCGCCAAGGCCGGCCTGGTCGGCCGGCTCGCGGTGCGGGGGCGGATCCCGACCGTGTTCCAGCCGCATGCCTGGTCGTTCGAGGCGGTCGGCGGGATGACGGCGGCGCTCGCGCTGAGATGGGAGCGGTGGGGGGCGCGTTGGGCATCCCGGGTGGTGTGTGTGAGCGCGGCGGAGCGCGCGACCGGCGTGCGCGCCGGGATCGGCGGGCGGTGGACGGTCGTCCCCAACGGCATCCGGCCCGACCGCTTCCACCCCGCCCCCGTCGACACCGTACGGTCCGATGTCCTTCCCGGTGTCGATCCGGCGGCGCCTCTCGTGGTGTGCGTGGGGCGGCTGTGCCGGCAGAAGGGGCAGGACGTCCTGCTGGATGCCTGGGACAGCGTGTCGCGGCGGGTTCCGGACGCCCGGCTCGTGCTCGTCGGTGACGGGCCCGACCAGGAACGGCTGCGCTCCCGCGCACCGCGGTCCGTGCTGTTCGCCGGGGCCGTCACCGACACCGCGCCCTGGTATCAGGCCGCCGACCTGGTCGTGCTGCCCTCGCTCTGGGAGGGCATGGCGCTCGCCCCGCTGGAGGCGATGTCCTGCGGCCGCCCCGTGGTGCTGACGGACGTGGACGGTGCCCGGGAGAGCCTGCCACCCGCCCTCGTCCCCCGCTGCCTGGTGCCGCCGGGTGATCCGACGCCGCTCGCCGAGGCGGTCATCACGCTGCTGCTCGATCCGTTGCTGCGCGAGGCGCTCGGCCATCAGGGGCGCCGCCACGTCCTGTCCACGCACGACGTACGGCTCACCGCCGAAGCGGTGGCGGCCGTGTACCGCGACGTGCTCGGCGGCCCGGCCGCCGTATGCGCCGTGCCCACCGAGTACAGGGAGTTCATCCACTCGTGACCGCGGAAAGTACCGTCCCCTCGCCCGGTGCCCAGCCACGGGATCCCGGTTTCGCGCCCCTGTTCGTCAAACCGTCGCGCGGCACCGCACCCGGTTTCCGTTTCCCGGCCCGTAGACCCCCGGCCCGCCCCGCCTCCCCGGCCCCGCTGCTCGCCGCGGACAGCCTCGCCGCCCTGCTGGGCGCCGTGACACTCGCCGGCGCCGAGCACCAAGTGCTCCTTGTGGCGCTGCTGGTGACCGCGTCGATGCTGCTGCGCCGGCACCCGACCCGGCCGGTGCCGGGGATCCTCGACGAACTGCCCACCGTGTGCGGCCGGATCGCGATCGCCTGGCTGGCGGTCGCGGCGCTCGTCGCCGCCTACGCGCCCCACCACGCCCTGTCCGCCCGCACCCTCGCCACGGGCTTCGTGCTCCAGTCGGCGACGGCCTGCGTGGCCCGGGGCACCGTGCACTGGCGGCGGCGCGTGCTGCGGTGCGCCCGGCCGCGGGCCGCGCTGGTCGTCGGCCCGGCCGGGACCGCGCAGCGGGTGGCCGCCGCCGTGCTGCGGCATCCGCGATGCGGGGTGCGGCCGGTGGGCATCGTGGCCGAACAGCCGGACGGCGGCGGTCAGTTGCCGGTGCTGACGACCGGCGAGGAGGTCGAGCGGGCCCTCATCCAGAACGGCGTGCGCGACGTCCTGGTGGTCCATCCCTCCGCACGCTCCGCCCAGGCCCCGCTGCTGCGGGCGCTCGCCGAGTCGGGCTGCGCGGTGTGGGAGGTGGAGCCGGACTCACCGTCGTACGCCTCGAAGGACCAGCTCGCCGGGTTCTCCTGTCGTCGGCTGGACATGGGCTCGCGGCGGCGCGGTGGCCTCGGCAAGCGGGCACTGGACGTGGCCGTCTCCGGGTCGCTGCTGCTGATGGTCAGCCCGCTGCTGCTGGTGTGCGCGGTGGCGCTGCGGCTGACCGGAGGACCCGGTGTGGTGTTCCGGCAGGAGCGCATCGGCAAGGACGGCCGGCCCTTCACCCTGCTGAAGTTCCGCACCCACAGACCGGTCGACGAGCACGAGGCGGCGACCCGCTGGAGTGTGGCGAACGAACACCGCATGCCGTGGTTCTGCCGCTTCCTGCGCCGCACCTCACTGGACGAGCTGCTCCAGCTGTGGAACGTCCTGTGGGGCGACATGAGCCTGGTCGGACCGCGTCCCGAACGCCCGTACTTCGTCGCCAAGTTCAGCCAGGCCCACCCGGGTTACGCGGCCCGCCACCGCATGCAGACCGGCATCACCGGTCTCTCCCAGATCCACGGTCTGCGCGGGGACACCTCCATCGAGGACCGGGCCCGCTTCGACAACGCCTACATCGACAACTGGTCGCTGTGGCAGGACGTCTGCATCCTGCTGCGCACCGCGGCCGCGCTCGTGCGCCCGACGGGGAGCTGAGCACATGACCCACGCCCTGACCCTGCCCCGCGTCCGGCAGTGGCCCCCCGTCCTGCCCGCTCTCGCCGTCGTCGCCCTGCTCGCGCTGCCGCTCACCCCGGGCGACGAGGGCGGCGCGGGACCGGCCGACGCGGCCTCCGCGCTCGTCGTCGTGTACTGCGCGATCCGTCTCGTACGGGACCGGCGGCGCCCCCTGTCCCGTACGGCGGCCGTGCTGCTGGGCCTGCCCGTGGCCGGGCTCGCGCTCGCCGCGGCGGGGGCGGCCTCGCCGGGAGCGGGGATCAGCGGCATGGGCCGCTATCTGCAGGTGTTCGTGCTGGTCCCGGCCGCTGTCCTGCTGCTGATCCGCGACCGGGGTGACTTCCGGCTGCTGGCCTGGGCGTTCGTGGGACTCGCCGTGTGGCAGGGCGCGATCGGCACGCATCAGTACATGACGGGGACCGGCGCCTCGTACCAGGGCCAGGACATCCGGGCCGTCGGTACCTTCGGGGCGAGTGATGTGATGGGGATGGCGACCGTCGTCTCCTTCGGGCTGGTGTGCTCGGTGGGGCTGGCCCTGGGCCGGACGTCCGTACGGCAGCGGGCGGTCGCGGCCGGCTGCGCGGTCGCGCTGCTGCTGCCGCTCGCGCTGTCCTTCAGCCGCGGTGCGTGGATCGCGACGGCCGCGACGTGCGGGGCACAGCTGGTGCTGGCCGGGCTGCGGCGGGCGCTGGCGGTGACCGCGGTGGTGGCCGCGACGGGAGTGATCCTGGTGGGCGGGTTCGGACTGGGCTCGGCGCAGCTCCAGGAACGGATCGGCAGCGTCACCCGGGTCACCGACGCGCCCGACCAGTCCGTCACCGACCGCTACACGCTGTGGGCGGCGGCGGCCGGCATGTGGCGCGAACATCCGCTCACCGGCGTCGGGTTGAAGGGCTTCCCCGAGCACCGGGACACACACGCCTCCCTCGCGCTGTCCGCGGGCAGCGACACCGAGGGCGCGGGCGCCGACTTCCGCAAGCAGCCGCTGCTGTCCCCGCACAACATGTACCTCCTCGTCCTCGCCGAACAGGGCCTGCTCGGTCTGCTCGCGCTCGCGGGCTGTTGGCTGGGCCTGTTGGTGTGCGGGCTGCGCGGGCTGTCGCGGGTACGGCGGGACGGCCCGGGGCTCGACTGCGCACTCGTCGCCTGCGGCCTGTTGATCTGGCAGCTGACCGACTTCCTGTACGCCGACATCGGCGGCCCCTCGACGGTGCTGACGGCGGTGTGCTTCGGGCTGGCGGCATGGTGGGCGCTGGCCGGAAGCGGCGAGACGACGGCACGGGGCACGGTGCGGTGAAGGTGACCCCATCCCGGCCCGAAGCGCCCGCCGACAACGACACCCCGGTGGCGGTTCCCTCCGCCCGCACCGCCGACGCGAGCGAACTCGCCCCCGTCTCCGGGGGGTTCCTCGCCAAGGCCACCCTGGTCACGGCCGCCCTCTCCATCGTGGGAGCCCTGCTCGGCCTGGTCCGTGACCAGGCGCTGGCCCGGCTGTTCGGTGCCGGGAGCGAGACGGACGCCTTCCTGGTGGCCTGGACCGTGCCCGAGTTCGCCTCCACCCTGTTCATCGAGGACGGGCTGTCCTTCGCACTGATCCCGGCGTTCAGCCTGGCGCTGGCCCGCCGTGCGCAGGGCGCTCCCGGCGACCCGGTCCGCTCGCTGGTGGCCGCCACGCTCCCCTGGCTGTCGCTGGCCTTCGTCGGCGTGTCCGCGATGGTCATCGGCGCCGCCCCCTACCTGGTCGAGGCCCTGGCACCGGGGCTGCCCGACCCCGGCCTCGCCGTCGACTGCACCCGGCTGACGGCGCTGAGCGTGCTGGGCTTCGGGCTCGCCGGGTACTGCAGCGCCGCCCTCAGGGCACACCGGACCTTCCTCGCGCCGGCCGCCATCTACGTGGCCTACAACACCGGCATCATCACCGCGATGTTCGTGCTCGGCAGTCAGTGGGGCGTGCGCTCGGCTGCCGTCGGGGTCGCGGTGGGCGGTGGCCTGATGGTGGCGATCCAACTGCCGTCCGTCTGGCGGCAGTCGCGGCGCCGGGCGGCGCCCCGGGTCGCATCCGCCGAGGGGCCCGGACAGAGCATGACGCTGACGATGGTCGCCACCGTCCTCCTGTTCGCCCTGTGCCGACAGTCCCAGATCCTCATCGAACGCTTTCTCGCCTCCGCCCTCCCGGCCGGCGCCATCTCGCACCTCAACTACGCGCAGAAGGTGGCCCAGATCCCGATGACGCTGTCGCTGATGCTGTGCACGGTCACCTTCCCGGTGGTGGCGCGGGCGCTGGCCGACGGCGACACGGAGCGGGCCCGGGACCGCGTGGAGCGGGACCTGGCGCTGGCCGCGTGTCTGGTGCTGCTCGGCGCGGCCACGGTGATCGCCTGCGCCCCGCAGATGGTCGAACTCCTCTTCCAGCGCGGTGAGTTCACCGCGGCGGACACGGCGGCGACCGCGGGGGTCATGCGCGTGTACGCACTCGGGCTGCTCGGGCAGACCCTGGTCGGGTGCCTGGTCCGGTCGCACTTCTCGGCGGGCCGCTCCACCTGGTACCCACTCGGCGCAATGGCCCTCGGCATCGTCACCACCGCCGGGGTCGGCTCCTGGACGGTGGGCCCGTGGGGAGTGGCCGGGATCGCCGCCGCGAACGCCATCGGCATCACCGTCACGGCCATGGTGCTGCTCGCCGGCATGGGCCCGCGCAACGTCCCGATCCGTACCCGGCGGGTTCTCGTCGGGCTCGGCAGGACGCTGTGCGCGGCGGTCGTCGCAGCCGTCGCCGGCGCGTTCACGGCGAGCCTGTTCGGCTCGGCGGTACCGGGTCTGGCCGCGGGTTCCATGACCGTGGTCGCCGTCTTCGTCCTGTTCGCCAGGGCCCTGAACGTCCAGGGCGTCGCTTCCGCACTGCGTTCCGTACGCACCGTCACCCAAAGGCTCTCGTATGCCCGTTTCCGCTGACAGCACCCCTCTCAGAGGGCCGGTGCCCTGGGTGGCTATGTACCACTCCGTGGGCGACGACTCGGACGACCCCTACCGCGTCACGGTCACGCCCGAGCGGCTGGACCGGCAGCTGCGCTGGCTGCGCGGACGCGGCCTCACCGGGGTCTCCGTGGCCGACCTGCTGGCCGCCCGCGCCCGCGGCGAGGGCCGCAAGCTGGTCGGGCTCACCTTCGACGACGGTTACGCCGACTTCGTCGACCATGCCCTGCCGGTGCTGCGCCGGTACGGCTTCGGCGCCACGCTCTTCGCGCTGCCGGGCCGGCTCGGCGGGGACAACGCCTGGGACCGGCTGGGCCCGCGCAAGCCGCTGCTCACCGCGGACGGCATCCGGCAGGCCGCGGCCGAGGGCGTGGAGATCGGCTCGCACGGGCTGACCCACGTCGACCTGACCAAGGCGGACGACGCCCTGGTGAAGGCCGAGGTCGTCGAGAGCCGGGCCGCGCTGGAGCAGTTGACGGGCTCTCCCGTCAACGGCTTCTGCTACCCGTACGGCACGATCGACCAGCGTGCCGTGGACGCCGTCCGCGACGCCGGATACTCGTACGCCTGCGCGATCGACCCCGGTGCGCTGAACGGCCCGTACGCACTGCCCCGGCTGTACATCGGGCAGGGCGACAACGCCGTACGCCTGTCTCTGAAGTACCGGCTGCACCGCCTGCGCCGACGCCCTGTCGAGGGGGTCTGACGTGCGCGCTCTGCATGTCATCACGGGCCTCGGCGTCGGTGGTGCCGAGCAGCAGCTCCGGCTCCTGCTGCGGCACCTGCCGGTCGACTGCGAGGTCGTCACGCTCACCAACCCGGGCGCGGTCGCCGACGGGCTGGCCGCCGACGGGGTGCGGGTGACCCACCTGGGGATGGCCGGCAACCGGGACCTGGGCGCGCTGCCCCGGCTGGTCCGGCTGATCCGCGCGGGCGGCTACGACCTCGTGCACACCCACCTCTACCGGGCCTGCGTCTACGGGCGGCTCGCCGCGCGGCTGGCGGGCGTCCGGGCGATCGTCGCCACCGAGCACTCCCTGGGTGACTCGCAGATGGAGGGCCGCCCGCTGACGGCGGGGGTACGTGGGCTCTACCTGGCCAGCGAGCGCCTGGGCCGGACCACGGTGGCCGTCTCCCCCGCCGTCGCCGAACGGCTGAGGCGCTGGGGTGTTCCCGCTCCCCGGATCGAGGTCGTCCCCAACGGCGTCGACCTGGAGCGCTTCCGCTTCGACCCGGACCGTCGTCTGCGCACCCGGCAGCGGCTCGGCCTGCCCGAGACGGCGTATCTCATCGGCGGCGTCGGCCGGCTCACGGCCGCCAAACGCTTCGACGTCCTGATCCGCGCTCTGGCCCGACTGCCCGCCGACCACTGGCTGTTGCTGGTCGGCGGCGGGCCGGAGGAGCACGCTCTGCGGCGGACCGCGCAGGACGCCGGGGTCACGGACCGCGTGCTGTTCACCGGCGAACGCCCCTGCGTCCCGGACGGCACCCCCGGCCCCGACCTGCCCTCCCTCACCTCGGCGATGGACCTGCTGGCCTCCCCCTGCCCGGAGGAGACCTTCGGTCTGGCGATGGTGGAGGCGCTGGCGTCCGGGCTGCCCGTCCTCTACTCGTCCTGTCCGGCGCTCGAGGACCTGCCACCGCAGACCGCGGCGGCCGCGCGCCTGGTCCGGGGCGGCCCCGACGCCTTCGCGCGGGCCGTCACCGCCACCCGGGCCATGGGCCCCGGCCCGCGCACCGCGCCCGAGGCCGCCGACCGCTACAGCATCACCCGCAGCGCCGATCGCCTGTTGAACGTCTACGCGGCCGCGGTGGCCGCTCCTTCCACGTCTCCATCACCCCAGGGAGTCCCTTCCTCATGACCGAGAACCCCACCGGACCAAGCCACCCCGCCACCGGCCTGGCCCGCGTCAGGACCCTGCCGCCCTGGACCCTGCTCGCGGCCGGAACCCTCGTCGGCGGGCTGCTCGGCGGGGCGTACGGAGTCGTCGAGCCGCCCGAGTACACCGCCACCTCCTACGTCGTCGCCGTCCCGACCGCGAAGTCCGACCCGGCGACCGCGACCGGCTTCGCGCAGGCCTACGGCCGGGTCGCCACGCAGCTCGCGGTGCTCGGGGACGCTCAGGTGTGGGCCGGGGTGCCGGTGACGACGCTGAAGTCGAGCGTGCGGACTCAGACCTCGCCGGACGCCCCGATGGTCGCCGTCACGGCCACCTCCACCCGCCCCGACCTCGCCGCCGACATGGCCAACGCCGTCTCCCGCGCGCTGACCCGGCACGCGAACGACACCAAGGGCGCCACCCGTGTCGAGCTTCAGCAGTTCGCCCGCGCCACCAAGCCCAGCGAGCCGTCCTCGGCCTCTCCGGCCCTGCTCGGTCTGGTGGGCGCGAGCGCGGGCGGGCTGCTCGGCGGGCTGGTGCTGCTGGCCCGGCCCAGGCGGTCCGGGGACGCGTCCGGGCGCCCCGCGTCCGTACCGGGTCCGGCCCTGGCCGCCGACACCCACGGGCAGCTGTGACGTACCGGGCGGAACTCGTCACCACAGAACAGGGCTTCGCCGAACTGGCCGCGGAGTGGGGTGACCTGTACCGCCGGTGCGGGTCCGCCACCCCCTTCCAGAGTCACGCCTGGCTGCACTCCTGGTGGCTGTCGTACGGCAGACGCGGCCGGCTGCGGCTGGTGCTGGTGCGCGACGGTGCCGACCTGGCCGCCGCCGCGCCGCTGATGCGCGTGGACCGCCCGGTGCCGTCCCTCGTGCCGCTCGGCGGGTCCATCTCCGACTACGGGGACGTGCTGCTGGACGACGAGCGCGGTTCGGAGGCGGTCACCGCGCTCGCCGGGGGCCTGTCCGCGGCCGCTCGCACCGCCCTGATCGACCTGCGCGAGGTCCGCCCGGGCGGCGCCGCCGAGCGGATCTACGGCCACTGGAGCGGGCCCCGACGCCGGGTGGACGACTCGGTGTGCCTGGAACTGCCCGCCGTGTCCATGGACGAACTGATCACGCGCCTGCCCACGGCCAAGGCCCAGCAGCGGGTCCGCGCCAAGCTGCGCAAGCTGAGCGCGCTCGGGATCCAGCGGCACACCGTGACACCGGACGAGGTGGACAAGGCGCTGCGGCGGCTCATCGAGCTGCACACGCTCCAGTGGGAGGGCCGAGGGGTGACGCCCGAGCATCTGCGACCGCGGTTCCGTGACCACCTGGTGCGCTCGGTCGCGCCGATGGTGCGCTCCGGGGACGCGGTGGTCACCGAGTTCCGCCTCGACGACGACGTGGTGGCCGTGGACCTGACCCTGCTGTCGCGGCGGCTCGCGGGCGGCTACCTGTACGGCGCCCACCCGTGCCTGCGGGAACGGAAGGCGGACGTGGCGGTGATGCTGCTCGACGCGTGCAGCCGGCGCACCCAGGAAGGCGGCCACGGCACGCTGAGCCTGCTGCGCGGCAACGAGCCGTACAAGCACCACTGGCGGCCCAAGGAGGTCGTCAACCAGCGGCTGCTGCTGGCCCGGCGGCGCACGGCCCCGCTGCTGGCGGCGGTCGAGTGCGACGTGGCCGCGCGGCGGCGGGGCAAGGAACTGCTGCTCCACTGGCAGGGCCGGACGGAGCGGAAGGAGCGCCCCGATGGCGGCGGGTCCTGAGGGAGTCCGCCGCCACCGGCCCACCGCGCTACCGGTTGCGCGACAACCAGTCGAAGCGCAGGCACAGCTTCCCGCCGAGCCAGTACTCGACCCAGTCGCCCAGATCCACCGGCGTGCACTTGGGCGGACTCGTCGGGTTGGCGGGGACGGTGGGCTCGACCGGCTCCGTGACGGGGGCGGTGGGCTCGACGGGCTCCGTGACCGGGTCCGTGGGCTCGGCCGGCTCCGTGACGGGGTCGGGGATGGTGCCGGAGAGGAGGGACCGGTAGATCTCCGCCGCCCTCGGGTTGTCCGGGCACTGCCACACACCGTGCGGGCAGTAGTCGGTCAGCGTGTTGTAGAGCGGCTTGTGCTCGTTCATCCAGGCGAGCATGCGCCGCATGTACTCGGCGTTGTCCCCGTTGCGGAACAGTCCCCATTCCGGATAGGAGACGGGCTTTCCGTGGGCCTTGGCGAAATCGACCTGCGCCTGAAGTCCGTAGGGCTCATTCACCTGTTCGTCGAATGTCACCCCGGACGGCTGGTCGTAGGAATCCATGCCAACGATGTCGACCGAGTCGTCCCCCGGATAACACCGCGTCCAGGGCACGGCGTCCCGCCCCCGGGACGGCGCGAAGTCGAACCGGAACTTCTGGCCCGGCACCGCACGCATGGTCGTGACGATCCTGTTCCAGTACGTCTTCCATGCCTCCGGATCGGGCCCGCAGCGATGGGTGTAGGTGGTGCCGTTCATCTCCCAGCCGAGCACGATCACCGTGTCCGGCACCTTCAGCCGCACCAGCCGTTCGGCCAGGGCGCGGAAGTGATGGTCGAACCGGCCGGCCGCGCCCTGGCGCAGCAGCTGCCGCACCTCGGGGTCGGAGACGTTCTCCTCGTTGCGCTCCAGCATGGGGACGTTGAGGACGAACATCCTGTCGTCCCGCCCGGTGCGCCAGCGCGCCCAGGCGTCGAGGAAGCCGGGGGCGCCCTCGATGTTGCTCCAGCGGTCTCCGGGCAGATAGGTGTGCCCGACGCGCAGTTCGGCACCGCCCAGCCAGCGGCTGAGGTCGAGCATGCGGGCCACGCCGCTGGGGCCGTAGTCGAGATAGGCGCCGAACGCGGGGGCATGCTTTCCGGGCCGCTGCGGGGCCGGCAGGGGCGGAGGGGTCACCTTCGGCTGCTCGGGCAGGGCCGGGATCACGGGGACCGGTGTGACGGCGGGTGCCGGAGCGGGAGGATCGGCGATCCGCGCCACCCCCGCACCCGCCGCGAATCCCGGACCGGACGCCAGTGCCGTCGTCGCGACGACCGACGCCGCGACGACGGCCAACCGCCCGGACCGGGTCCGTCGATGCTGTGGGGCCATGCCTGCTCCTCTCTCCACGCTCGGACTTTCGCTTTCGCTCTCTTCGCCTCGCCCTCAGGCCTTTCCCTTACCTGACACTCAGTCATATCAATATGAATTCCGCCACCGTGCTTACGGCTTTCGTGTGCTCCGATCGCCCGCACGAGTGAAACAACCAAAGGACGATGCCGTGTCGCCGTTCGATGTCCGGGTCCCCGCAGTACTGCTGCGGATCGACCCCAATCCCTTTCACCACGGAACGCTGGGTGCCGTGCGCTCACTCGGCCGGGCGGGTCTGGAGGTGCACCTGGTCGCCGACTGCGCGGGAAGTCCGGTCCGCGCGTCCCGTTTCGTACGGCAGTTGCACCCCCCGCCGCCGCCCGGCGCGTCCCCGGCTGACATCGCTGTCGTACTGCGTCAGGTGGCCGCCCGGATCGCCGGGCCCGCCGTCCTGATCCCGATGGACGACGCGAGCGCGGTCGCGGTCGGGCGGCTGCGTGAGGAGCTGGCCCCCTCCTACCTCCTGCCGCAGCAACCCCCGGCGCTGCCCGAGCGGGTGGCCGACAAGGCAGAACTGGCCGCGGTGTGCGCGGCAGCGGGCATCCCGCATCCGGAGACGGTGGTCCCGACCAGCGCCGGCGAGGCCGCCGCAGCGGCCTGGCGGCTGGGCCTTCCGGTGGTGGCGAAGTGGAGCCGCCCCTGGCTGCTGCCGACGACGGGCGGGCTGCGCAGCACCGTCGTGGTGCGCAGCCCGCAGGAGGCGCACGAGTTGTACCTGCGCACCGAGGAAGCGGGCAGCCGGCTGCTGCTGCAGGCGTTCCTGCCGCCGGGCCCGGACCGCGACTGGTTCTTCCACGGTTACGCCGCCCGCTCGGGCGCGGTGATCGGTGGCGGCCCCGGTGTGAAGGAACGGTCCTGGCCGCGCGCGGCGGGCCTGACGGCGGTGGGTCGCTGGCGGCCGAACCCGGATGTGCAGGCGCTCGCCGAGCGGCTCACCGGCGCACTGGGCTACCGCGGAATCCTCGATCTCGACTTCCGCCGCTGCGGCGCGACCGGCGCCTACCACCTCCTCGACTTCAACCCGCGCCCCGGTGCCCAGTTCCGGCTCTTCGCCGACAGCGCGGACCTGGACGTCGTACGGGCCCTGCACCTGGACCTGACGCACCGTCCGCTGCCGGAGGGTTCGCCCCTGCCGGGGCGCGCCTTCGTGGTGGAGAACTACTCCCCGTTCACCCTGCTGCGCCCCGCGCCCGACGGACGGGAACTGGCCTGGCACGCGGAGGACGACCGGGAGCCGGGCCGGGTGATGCGGGGGCTGTGGGCACGCCATGTGTCGCGCCGCGTTCGGGAGCGACTGCGACGGCCGGGCGGAGTCGGAACCGGACGCCTGGTCGGGGCCACCGTGTCCGTGCCGCCGCCCTCCCCCGCCACGCCCTACCGGTCCCCCGCCCTTGCGAACGGGCTCCCTGACGAGCTGTCGGACGAGAAGAAAGTGAGCAGCTGCTGATGTACGACCTCCTGGTGGTGGGCGCGGGCCCGTACGGTCTGTCCATCGCGTCCCATGCCGCGGCCGCCGGACTGCGGCTGCGGGTGTTCGGCCGCCCGATGGCCTCGTGGCGCGACCACATGCCGCGCGGGATGTTCCTCAAGTCCGAGCCGTGGGCGTCCAACCTGTCGGACCCGGCGGGCCGTCTGCGGCTGGACGCGTACTGCGCGGGCCAGGGCGTGGCAGCCGAGCACGGGGAGCCGATCCCGGTGGAGATGTTCGCCGCGTACGGCCAGTGGTTCGCCCGTAACGCGGTACCGGAGGTGGACGAGCGCACGATCACGCGGATCGCCCCGTGCCCGGGCGGCTTCGAGGCGGTCACCGAGGACGGCGAGACCCTGCACGCCCGCACGGTCGCGCTGGCGGTCGGCGTGATGCCCTTCGTGGAGCTGCCGGCCGCCCTGCGCGCGCTCCCCGCCTCCCTGGTGTCGCACAGCAGCCATCACGACGATCTCGTCCGCTTCCGCGACCGGGATGTCACCGTGATCGGAGGTGGCCAGGCGGCCCTGGAGACGGCGGCCCTCCTCGCCGAGCAGGGCACACGCGTACGCGTCCTGGCGCGCGCCGACGAGCTGCAGTGGAACGACGTGCCGCCGCCCTGGCAACGCCCCTGGTGGCAGCGGGCACGCGCCCCTCACAGCGGCCTCGGCCCCGGCTGGCGCAACTGGTTCTACTCCGAACGCCCCGGCCTCTTCTACCGGCTTCCCGAGGCGAGTCGGACGCGGATCTGCACCACGGCGCTGGGGCCGGCCGGAGCCTGGTGGCTGCGTGACCGGATCGAACCGGTCGTCGAGGTGCGGCTCGGCCACGAGGTGGCGGCGGCCCGTCCGGTGCACGGCGGGGTACGGCTGGATGTGGTGAGCGGCGGGGGCGGATCGCAACCGTCGGGGTCGGGGCGGGTCCTGCGTTCCCTTGAGACGGAGCATGTCATCGCCGCCACGGGCTTCAGGGCGACCGGAGAGCGGCTGCGGCTGCTCTCCGACGAACTGCGCGGCTCCCTGGTGACGGTGGCCGACGGCGCGCCGCAGGTCGGGCGGGACTTCGAGTCCTCTTGTCCAGGACTGTTCCTCGCGGGCCTGGTGACGGCGTCCGGCTTCGGCCCGGCCATGCGCTTCGTGCACGGCGCGACCTTCACGGCGAGCACACTCGTGGGCGGAGTGCGGCGTCGCCTGCGCACGGGCACACCCGGCGGAACCATCCCGGCGCCCAGCGGCCGGGGGCAGCGCGGGCCGGCGCCCGCCGTGCGTCCCTGACATGGATCCTGGCCGGGTTGCCCGGCGTCCACGGGGAGGATGCCGGGCGTCCGCGGCCGGCATCTCCGCGTGTCATCGACGGGACGCTGCTCGGCTTCGCCGGTACAGGACGGCTCCGGCCGCGATCAGTGCGGCGCTCGCGGCCGAGGTGCCCAGCAGGGCCGCGCTGCCGGTCTCGGCCAGAGCGGGCTGTTCGCTTCCGGTGTGCGGGGGCGTGTGGCCGCTGTCGGCGGGGGGAGGCGTGCTCTTCCCCCCGGGCGGCGGGGTGGACGGAGGAGTCGTCGCAGGGGTGTCGCCGTATCCGTCCGGGGTGTCCTCGGTGCAGGCGTTGCCGAAGGCGGGGGCGAGGACGGCGGCCAGGTCGGCGCTGTCGCCGCACACGTTCACCGGCACCTCGACCGGAGCCCCCACGTCGTTGCCGGAGCCGGCGCCGGGCGAACCCTCGGTCCCGCCGTCCGCGTCCTCGTCGTGGTCATGACCCGAGCCGTCCGCGGAGTCGTGCGCACCGCCCTCGTCCCGCGTCGCGCAGTCGTTGCCGAAGGCCGGGTCGAGTGCGGCGATCACGTCGACCGTGTTGCCGCACAGGTTCAACGGCACGTCGACCGGCACCTGCACGTCGTTGCCGGACACCACACCCGGCGAGTCCACGGCGGACCCGTTCGCCTGCGAATCGGCCAGGGCGGGACTACCGCACAGGGACAGAACGCTCGTCGCGGCAGCGGCCGCGAACATTCCCCTGCTCAGGGTCTGTCGCACTCTTGATCGTCTTCCTGCTTGAAGAAATGGGAAAGCCGACCTTGGAACGGACGACGATGTCCAAGGCCGGCCATGACGCAGCTGTACGGCTGGTACGGAACGTTGTCAGCCGTTCACGCACACGTTGCCGAACGCCGGGTTCAAGATCCCGACAATGTTCACGGAGTTGCCACACACATTGATGGCCGCGTGAATGGGAACCTGGACCACGTTGCCGGACAGAAATCCTGGGGACCCGACGGCGACACCCTCGGCCTCCGCGTCAGCGAAAGCCGGAGTGGCCGCGCCCAGAGCCATGATCACGCCCGCAACGACAGCAGCGGTCTTCTTCATGAACTTTCCCTTCTCTGCGGTCATGCCTCATTGACGGCCGAAACCGCGCGAGCACAGCCGTACGGCTCGCACCATGACCAGCAGCCTGCACACGAGAAAATTGACCGAAGAAGGAAAAATGAACGCGCGACACTCCGACATTCACTCGGATGGGCCGCACAATACCGCCGCCGTACCGCCGAGAGAGCTACACGGCCGCCGACGCCCTCACCCTGCGCGGCGGCTTACTTCTCGCTGTTGGCCGACAGGAGCGACACGTCCTCCAGGACGTGCGAGAGCGCGCCGTCACGCTTGACGTTCGAGGAGTTGTCGCTGCACTGCTGCTGCAGGTGGTCCGAGAGAACCGGGATGTCCTGGATGGTGCCGCCGATGAACCCGTCGACGGCGACGTCGGTGTCCTGGACGCCCAGGCAGGGCTTGTTGAGCGTGCCCTGCACCAGCGAGAGCTGCGGGCTCATGTCGCCCTTGGTCACCGAGTTGCCGAATTTCGACGAGGCGCCGTTGCCGTTGGCCACGGTCGGCCCCTTATCGTCGCCGATGGCAAGCGCCTGGGGCGCGGCCGCCACCGACATTCCGATGACAGAAGCGGCAGCCGCCGCGGCAACCATTGCCTTCTTGAGCACTTCGCGTTCCTTTCGTCGTAGCGACGCATGTCCTACGGCCTCATCAACCGGACCCCCGTGAATTGGTTGCGGGGATTCACCCGGTTGGCCCGCATGAAATGCCGGTGCCCTGACCACCAGGGCCGAAGAGGCTCGCCGGGCGCCCTCGGTATGGGCCGACGGAGTGAACGCGAGAAACCATGCTGCGCCGACACAGTTGAACCAGAGCGCTCCCGCGCAGACGTTTCCTCAGAAAGGGTTGGCCAGTGATCAAGAAGTTTGTCGCCACTGCAGCTGTCGCCGCTTCCGCCTTGGGCGCCTCCGCTGCCGCGGTACCGCAGGCACTGGCGGTGGGGAACGACCAAGGCCCGAGCGTCACGAACGGCAACGCGGGATGGCAGTCCTTCGGCAATTCGACCACGTACGGGAAGATGAGCCCGCAGATCGCTCTCATCCAGGGCTCTTTCAACAAGCCGTGCGTCGCCCTGAACGACATTCCGGCCTCGGCCAACGGGGCCATCGGTGGCGCGATCCAGGACGTTCCGATCCTGTCCGACCACATGCAGCAGCAGTGCACCGAGAACTCCTCGAACGTCAAGCGCGACGGCGCGCTGGCGCACCTGCTGGAGGACGTCTCGGTCCTGTCCCAGAACGGCGAGGGCTGACATCGACAGGAGGGCGGGGCCACCGAACTGTTCGGTGGCCCCGCCTTCTTGCGCCCTCGGTGCGCCGACCCGTGGTCAACCCGCTTGCCGCCCGGGCCTGTTGTGCGACACTCGTGCTCAACCGGGCCGTCACGAAACCCGTCCTGGCTACGGCCGTTGAGCCGAGCGTGCCATCTCCCGTGGATCGCTTCGTCGTTCGAGGCGTCACACGTGTTGCTGAAATGTCGGCGACACGACGGCCACTGCTGCCACACGGCGGCCCCTTGATCAAGCTGGTGTCTTCTGCGAAGGAGACACCACCGTGCGAATTTCTGACATGCAGCGCTGCGAGGTCCGGCCGGGACAGCTCGTCGAGTGGACGGTCAGTGCGGCGACCGTCGCGGCTGCGGCGGTGCTGCCACCGGATCCACGGCCGCCGGCGTACATCCAGGAGTCGCACGTCAGGACGGCGCGGTCGGTGCGCGAGGACGGTCTGTTCGTACCGACGTGGATCGGAGCGGCCTTCGACCTGCCGGGCCCCGTGGACCTCCCCGCGCTGGAAGGGGCTCTGCGGGACTGGACGCTGCGGCACGAGACGCTGCGCAGCGGTTTCCGGTGGGCCGGGGACGACATGCAGCGCTTCACGCTCGACGCGAGCGACGTGTCGCTGCAACGCGAGGTGGTCGGTGACTTCACCGACCCGGAGGCGCTGGTCAGTTACCTCCAGGGCCGGTTCGACATCGCGGCGGACGCACTGGGTTGGCCGAACCTCATGTACGCGGCGGTCGTTCGCGAGGACTCCGTCAGTGTGTACATGGCCTTCGACCACACCAATGTCGACGCCTACTCCCTGCAGCGCATCCCGGAGGAGATCAGCGAGCTGTACCTGGCCGGCGTCAAGGGACGGCCCATCGCCGGTGCGCCTGTGGGAAGTTACGTCGACTTCTGCGAGCAGGAACGGGCGAACGCGGACGGGATCGACGACACCCACGCCATCGTCGCGCGCTGGCGGGAGTTCGTGGGCCGGTGCGACGGAAGGCTCCCGGAGTTCCCCGTCGACCTCGGTGTGCGGCCAGGTGGGGTTCTGCCCGCCCAGAAGCTGCTGTGCGAGCCGCTCGTCGACGCGAGCGCCGCCGCCGCGTTCGAGGAGTACTGCCGTCCCTACGGCGGCAGTCTGGTGGGCATCCTGGCGGCGACCAGTCTCATCGTCCACCAACTCGGCGGACAGTCGGTCTACCGCACGGTCGTGCCCTTCCACACCCGGCTGAAGTCCGCGTGGTCGGATTCCGTGGGTTGGTATGTCGGCGGGGCTCCGATCGAGGTGCCCGCGGCCCGGGACTTCGACGAAGCGCTCGTCGCGGTCCGCGCCGAGTTGCGGGCCAACCGGTCGCTGGCGCGCATCCCGCTGGCCCGTGTCCTGCGTCTGCTCGGTACGGACTTCCGCCCGACGTCACCCGACATGTACTCGATGGTCTCGTACGTGGATGCCCGCCTCATCCCCGGCTCGGCCCGTTGGGCGGAGCAGAGGGCGTACGGGCTGATCCGGGTGTCGTACGGCGACCAGGTGTGCGCCTGGGTCAACCGGTTGCACGAGGGCTTGTGGTTCGCCTGTCGCTACCCGGACACGGAGGTCGCCTGCAAGAACGTGCGGCGGTACGCCGAAGGACTGCGGGATGTGATCGTCTCGGTGCCCTCACACGGTCGCTTGCGGGTCGCGGAGCCGGTGTTCACCTGACGCGACTGCGCTTCTGCTTCAACCGTGTTGGCCCGTCGCCCGTCGGCAACCCGTTGCCGAGGCGGGCAGTTGGCGTCAACCCGGATCAGGTGCCGGGTGTATCCCCCTCAGGAACACGCCTGTTGCGCGCGGCGCCTGCTGTGACTACTGCTAGTATTCGGTCAGTCACGCTAGGCAATCGGCTGTGACGTACGAGCAACGAACGAGGTGTTCCATGCGCAAGTTTCAGCAGGTCGTGATCGCAGCAGCAGTGGCGGCGGGCGGCCTGTCCGCCGTCGGCGCCGGCACCGCAGCCGCCGCCGACACCTCCGACGGGGGGCTTCAGGTGAACAACCTCTACCGCCCCTACCAGGAATGCAGCCCGCAGACGGTGGCCGAGAACAACGTCCCGGTCGGCGTGCTCGGCCTCGCGACCACCATGGACACCACCTGCGGCCAGTTCAACACCGCCTTCACGGGCTGAACTCGGTAGTGCCGTCGGCGCGACGCCTCGCCCGGGCACCTCTACGAAGGACGACGCATCAGATGTTCAACAGAAGGAAGATCGCGGCCCTTTCGGCGTTGACCGGGGGCCTCCTCATGACCTGCGTCGGCATCGGCCAGGCGCATGCAGCGGCGGGCCCGGGAGCCTGCACTCGCGACCTGCTGGGCGGCTTCACCTGCACCCAGCGGATCGTGGGGGTGGTTCCCGAGGACGGCGTCATCCCCCACCAGGAGACCTGCACGCCGGTACAGCCCGTGACGGTGCCCGCCGCCCTGGGCAACGGCCGGGCCCGGTTGGGCCCCGAGGTGACCTGCACCCCCTCGGCAGCGACACCACCCGACGCGACCGGCACCGCACCTGAGACAACCGGCCTGCCGCACCGATCCACTCAGGCCGACGACGCGACATGGGGAATCTAGATCCTCGATAGCTACACAGTGTGTGTATATGCTCACACCGAGTAGCCAAGCCGGGCGGTTCTGCCCGGGTGAGAAAGGGTCAACCATGCGTATGTTCCAGCGTGCTGCAGTCGTAGCGGCGGCGATTGCGGGGCTGTCCACCCTCGGTGCCGGCGTCGGTTTCGCCGGCGACAACGGCGAGGCGCCTCCGCCGATCTCGGCCGTGGCCAACTCGTCGGCCAGCGCCGTCGCCTTCGGGGGCGACTACTTCACCGTCCCGCAGGGCCAGCCCGAAGCCCAGCCGCAGGGCGAGCCCGAGGGTCAGCCCGAGGGGCAGCCCGAGGCCCAGCCGGAGGCCCAGCCGGAGGAGCAGCAGCCCGAGGCTCAGCCGGAGGAGCACAAGAACCCCGAGGACGAGCAGGGTTACGAGCAGGGCGAAGAGTAAGAACCGCGCCGCAAGCCCATCCGCACAGCGCCACGACGGGCACCCCCACACTCTCGGGAAGCCTGACGCACATTGCACGAGCACAACGTCTCGGTCCCGCACCGCTTCAGCGGGTTCAACGGTGTGCTGAGTGAATCCCCGTGGCACATGCAGCCCGGACGCGCCGCTCGATCAGGGCACGCGTCCGGGCTGCGGCCGTCTTGCCGTCCGTCGCGGCCGACAGCACGTCCAGACGCAGAATTCTCTGTTCTGACCTTCTCGGGCTCGAGCGCACACCGGTCAATGGCAGGTGCGCTCGGGCCTCCGTCGTAAAGGAATACCGCACATGTTCACTTCGCAGAAGATCGCCGCCATCTCGGGGCTCGTCACCAGTCTCGCCGCGATCTGCCTCGGCGCCCCGTACGCCTACGCGGACGACGGCAACTGCGCGACAACGGCACAGGGTGACACCGTCTGCGTTCGCAAGAGTGAGACGCACATCGACAAGGACGACGCGCATATCGTCAACCAGGCGCAGGACTGCTCGACGGCAGACCAGCCGCATGTGGTGGACTGGCAGGACCATATGCTGGACGGTGGGTCCGCGAGCGTCGGGCCGGTCGTGGAGTGCTCCAACAACACCCCCCTGCCCGCGAATTTCAAGAAGCCGCACATCGAGTTCTGAGCATGACGACAAATGCCGGGCCAGGATGATTCCTGGCCCGGCATTTTGGTTATCCGGGAAGGCTTGCGACGAAACGAAAATCCCCGGCGCCCCGTCAACAATGCGGGGCACCGGGGAATGGCGGCGTCTTACTTGCCGACCGTGTTGCTGCAACCCATGCTCGAGCCCAGGGACGTCTGCTGGGCACCCGGGCTGCCCTCACCGTTCAGGAGGTTGCCGCCCAGGCCATTGGCAATGCCGACCTCACCGAGGATGTCGACGTTGCTGTCGTGCGACGTGCAGGAGCTGGTCTGCAGGATGTTGAAAGCGTCACCGCCCTTGTCTCCACCGCGGTCGGCGTGGGCGGTGCCGGCTCCAAGGAGGCCGATGCTCCCGAACGCGGCAAGGAGGACGGCAGCCGTGCGGAGCTTGTGCATGTCATCTCCGGTGAATTGAGGTGGACGCGATCCGAGTTGATCGACATCAGTGCGGTCATGAAGGCCGAAGGGAACAGCCGACAGGTTCCGGCGACGCGCCGGAACCATCGCCGCCTGGCAGGCCTGGCGGCACGCAAATGGTCCCGGCCCTGCGCCGGGACCATTTGCGGTGTTCGGCGCCTGGGCGCCGGGCAGAGCCTTAGAAGGCGCTGTTGTTGCAGCCCATCGTGGAGCCGATGTCGGTGGCCTGAGCACCCGGGTTGCCCTCGCCGTTGAGGCCGTTACCCAGCAGACCGTTGAGGATGCCGACCTCGCCCAGGACGTCGAGGTTCAGGTCGTGCGAGCGGCAGTTGGAGCTCTGCGTGATGCTGAACTTGTCCCCGTGCTCGCCTTCCTTCCCTCCCTGACCGCCGGCGTGGGCGGTGCCGCCCACGAGTCCGATGCTGCCGAGGGCAACGACCAGGACGGCAACGTTGCGAAGCTTGCGCATGTCTTCTCCGGTGAGAGTGAATGGGTGCGATCTGTGCGAGATCGACTCCTTACAGTTACGAAATATTAGGGCAAAGCATCCCAAAGCAGTCATAGGCGCGCCGGTTTCGTGATCGCGAAGCGAAACCACCCGGAAGTCGTAGCGCGTGGAATGTCCGGCCGCCCGCGGAAGAGCTAGCGCGCGGTGGCGAGGGCGTTCGACTGACTGTTGGCCTGGGTGCATTCGACGCCACGGGTCTGGGAGGCGGCGAGCACGGCGACCGGGACGTTCGCGTCGAGCACGGTCTGTGGGCTGCACTCCTGGTACGGCCGGAACAGGTTGTTCTGGGCCGGTGCGGCGGCGGCACTCTGCGCCATCTGCGGGGCCGGGGAGGAGAGTTGAGGGTTGATCTGTGGGTTGAGCTGAGGGTTGAGCTGCGGTGCGACCTGGGTGCCACGCTGCGGGGCCGACTGCTGAGGGGCCGGCGAGCCGTAGGTCTGCGTGGTCGCCTGAGCGGACGTGGCCGAGGCGGCCTGGGCGTCCGGCTGTGAAACGGGAGGCGGCACAGCCCCGTTGAAGGCGGCGGGGGTGACGGCAGAGCTCTGTCCCGCCCCGACGGCGGACAGTCCGCCGGCCGCTGCGACGACGAGCGCGAATCGCTGGAACTTGCGCATGGAATTCTCGGCCCTTCATTGACCTGTGCACGAAAGTCTCGGGAACGCTGATACGGCAGCGCAGTTGCAGCTGTTCCTACTGCCCTGAGCGGCCGCGATGGACCAACGTCCTTGCCCCGTGGGGAACGACACGAGAACAGACGCAGATACGGGCGCCGGACCGTGGTCACCCGTTTGCCGCAAACAGCTTGCTTGACGCCGCGACACGCACACATCAGCGCGGCAAACGGGTGACGGACCATGGGGTTCCGTGACCACGGCCAGGCGTCATCGTTCCAACGGGGAGAGGGCAGCGGTCGTGGACCTGAAAGAGGGTGAGGCGAGTCGCTGCCGGCTTTGATGCGAAGTCCGCGTGCCACTCGGAACAACCGCTGCTTACCGTGCATATGGGAGCAGCGCACCGAACTGCACGCGTGACCGCACTCAACGCAATGGACTTCCCTAATTTCAGGTATGAAGGGCCGAGAGTTTCATGCGCAAGCTTCACAAGGCCGTGCTCCTAGTAGCAGCGGCCAGCGGTCTGTCCGCCATGGGCACCGGCATCAGCCATGCCGACTCTCCCATCGCTCAACGCAGTCCCACGCCGGCGCCGGCTCCCGATCTCGGGGCTGCGCAGGCCGCCCCGGCACCCGCCTACCAGCCGGCTGCGCAGGCCGCTCCTGCGCCCGCCTACCAGCCCGCACCGCAGGTCGCCCCGGCACCCGCCTACCAGCCCGCACCGCAGCAGGCCCCACAGCCCGCCTACCAGCCGGCTCCGCAGGTCGCCCCGGCACCCGCCTACCAGCCCGCGCCGCAGCCGACCCCACAGCCCGCCTACCAGCCGGCTCCGCAGGCCGCCCCGGCACCCGCCTACCAGCCCGCACCGCAGCAGGCCAGCTACGCCGCCGCCTCGTCGCAGGGATCGGCACAGGCCTCGGCCTCGCCGTACCCGCAACAGGCCGTAGCCGCGCAGCCGGCACCGGCACCGGCACCGGCACCGGCCGCACCCGCGCCCGCCCCCGCACCGCAGCCTCAGGTGATGCCGCAGGTGATGCCGCAGGTCGCCCCGCAGGTGGCCGTGCCCCAGACCTTTGCGCCAGAGCCTCCGGCGAGTGTCACCCCGCAGGTGAACCCACAGGTCAACCCGCAGGTCAACCCGCTCCTCAACCCGCAGATCGCGCCGGCCGGCGCACCGCAGTTGGCTCCGGTCGGCCTCGGACAGCTCGCGGCGCCGCCCGTCGGTCAACTGGGGCTTCCCCGACTCGGCTGAACGGCCGCCCGAGCGCGTCCATCGCGTACCAGCCCGATCTGTTGCAGACCCCCATCCGCTCGAAATGGAGTACCCCATGCGCACGTTCCACAAGGCAGTCCTCGTGGGCGCCATCCTCGGCAGTGTCGGCTCCCTCGGCGCCGGCAGCGCCGTGGCACACGGTGAGCCGGGCCACGACATCGACGTCACTCAGGGCATCGAGTGCCGCTCGCACGACATGAACATCGAGGTGCTCGGCAGCGTCGGAGCACTCACCGGCCTGGCAGGCAACGTGCTGAACGGCGAGGGCAACCCGGGTGCGCAGCAGAACCAGCTCGGTTCAGACATGGGTTGCGACAGCCGGGCGTTCTGACCGAATCGAAGCCCGAATCGAAGCCCGACAGGCGGCCTTCGCCCCTCCCCTGCGCCGAGGCACTCTCGGTGCGGGGCGAGGGTCTTTCTGTGGAGCGGGCGGCCATGCGCGGTCACGAGGCGGCTCGAACAGGCTCCGACTGGTGTCTGCACACGACCTCGTTCCGGGCAAATGACTGAAAAACCATAACTTCCATGGTTTCGCACATGTTTCACCGAGTGCGGGTGAGTGCCCGCGACATGTCTGAAGGGCAGGGAACCCATGAAACGGGCTATCCGAAACAGTGTGATCGCCGTCGCTGTCGCCTCCGGTGCGATGGCAGTCGCGGGGCCGGCGCAGGCCGACTCCACCGCTGAGGGCTCCGCGGACGGCTCGCCCGGGGTGCTCTCCGGCAACAACGTCCAGTTGCCCGTGGACGTGCCGGTGAACGTGTGCGGGAACACCCTGAACGTGGTCGGGCTCCTCAACCCCGCCATGGGCAACCGCTGCGCCAACGAGGACGGCCCGGCCGCGGGCGACGAGAAGCACGCGGCGCCGGGTGGGGCCACGGCCGTCGGCGGCGCCCACGACTCGCCGGGTGTCGTGTCCGGCAACAACCTCCAGCTTCCGGTCGACCTGCCCGTGAACCTCAGCGGCAACAGCGCGAACCTGGTGGGTATCGCCAATCCCGTCTTCGGCAACGAGTCGGTCAACGGACCGGCCCACCGCCCCGACGAGCCTGAGGACCGGTCCGTACCGTCCACGCCGCGCACGCCGCCGGTCCACCACCAGCCGTCGCACCCGGCGAAGGCGCACGCGACCCCGAGGTCGGCCCCCGCCGTGGTGCAGCAGGAAGCGGCCGCCACCCTCGCGCACACCGGGGCGAACAGCCCCTGGGTACCGTCCGTGGCCAGCCTGGCCCTCCTGACCGCCGGATCGGTGCTGTACCGGCGCTCGCGTTCGAGCGTCGGCGGCCGCCAGGGGTGATCCCGGCCGCCCTGCCCACGAGCCACCACTTCGGCCACCCGGCTGCTCGGCGGGACGGTCACTCGAGGTGCTCCGCCCGCCGGATGGTGTCGGCGAGCTGCCGTACCGCCCGGTCCTCCGTCTGGTCCGCCAACGTGTCCGCCCGGTCGGCCAGTTCGCTCAGGTGTGGGGCTCCCGGCAGGGAGCTCCAGCGGTCGTCGCCCCGGCGTAGGTCGTCGGCGAGGTAGGCGGCCACCGCGGTGACCTGGAAACGGGGACTCGCGCTCCACACGGAGTCGTCGAGGGAGCCGGTCTCCAGCTCACCGGACTTCTCGTGCGGGGCACGGGAGTCGGGGTCCTGCCAGCGGACGGTCGCGGTGGCCAGGTGGCCGTCGGCGCCCGGGCGGGTGTGGACCGCGTAGAGCGCGGTGACCGTGTGGCCGGGGCCGACCTCGCCGCCGTCCACACGATCGTCGCGGAAGTCGTCGTCGGCGACGCGGCGGTCGTCGTAGCCGACGAGGCGGAAGGAGGCGACGGTCTCGGGGTCGAAGGCGACCTGGGCCTTGGCGTCACGGGCGGTCAGGTCGATGTTCTGCGGGAGCTGTTCGCAGAAGACCTTCTCGGCGTCGTCGGCGCCGGAGACGTAGACGGTGTGACCGTCGCCCTTGTCCGCGAGGCGTTCCATGAGGGCGTCGCCGTAGTCGCTGCCGACACCGACGCCGAAGAGGGTGATGCCGTGCTCGCGGCGGGCGGTGTCGATGCGGTCGAGGATGGAGTCGGGGCTGGTGTCGCCGTCGTTGGCGAGGGCGTCGGAGATGAGGACGACCCGGTTGGTGGCACCCTTGCGCAGGCCGTCGACGGCCGTCCGGTAGCCGGTCTCGACGCCCGCGCCGAGGTTGGTGGAGTACGTGGGCCGCAGGTTCTCGATCGCATGGTGGACCTCGGGGCGGTGGCCGCCGAGGCGGGTCATCGGCAGGACGGTCTCGGCCTGGTCGCTGAAGGTGACGAGGGCGACCGAGTCGTCGTCGCGCAGCCGTTCCGTCATGGTGCCGAGGGACTGCTGGGCGAGGTCGAGGCGACCGGGTTCGGCCATCGAGCCGGAGATGTCGATGACGAAGGTGAGAGCGGCGGGCGGGCGCTTCGCGGAGTCCTCGGCGGCGCCCCTCGTGGCCAGGCCCACGCGGACCAGGGACCAGTCGTCGCGGTCGGTGCGGGCGCCGTCGACGGTGACCGTGAAGCCGTTGCCGTGGGGGCGGTCGTAGTCCTGGCGGAAGCTGTTGACGAACTCCTCGGGGCGGATCGTCGAGGGGTCGGGGCGGCGGCCCTCGGCGAGGGTGCGGCGGGCGTAGCCGTAGGAGGCGGTGTCGACGTCGAGGGCGAAGGTGGAGAGGTAGTCGGGGGACGGGGTGACGTAGTCGTCGCGGGACTCGCCGGAGTCCTGTTCGCCCTGGGGCTGGTCCGGGGCCGGGAAGCCCGAGTCGTACGAGCCGCCCCTCGCTCCGTCGGAGCTGCTCTTGCTCCCGTCGTCGCTCCCGCCGCAACCGGTGAGCAGCAGGCCGCCCGCCAGTGTGAGGGCGATCATCACCTGTCGTGTCCGCTGTCGCTCCATCGTCCGTACCCCCTGGGCCTGTTGACGTCGGCTTCTGCGACTGTGACGGGCCGGGGGGCCGGAGCGTGCGCTACGGAGCGTTGCGGATGGGTATCGAAGGGGGCACGGAGACGGCCCGTCGAGACCGGTGGGAGATCTTCCGTTGACCTAGGAGACCACGTCTTTGCGGGCGAAACCCCTGAAGGCCAGGGCGAACAGCACCAGGGCGAGCGTTATCGACAGCGAGGTGCCCTGGATCATGTCGGACCACCGAAGCGTCGGCTGTACGGCGTCGAGCCACGCGTACTGCCAGTGCGAGGGGAGGAAGTCGCGCCAGTCGCCGAGGGCCGTCACCTGGTCCAGCACATTGCCGACGATGGTCAGGCCGACCGCGCCGCCGACCGCGCCGAGGGGGGCGTCGGTGCGGGTGGAGAGCCAGAACGCCAGGGCCGCGGTGACGAGTTGGGAGACGAAGATGTACGCCACCGTGATCAGCAGGCGCTGGGCCGCCGTGCCGGGTTCCAGTGAGCCGCCGGTGGGCAGCTGGAGCGGGCCCCAGCCGTACGCCGCCGTGCCGACCGCGAGGGCGATCAGCGGGAGCAGGAGCATCGCGGCCAGGCTGAGGGTGAGGCCGACGACGAGCTTCGACCACAGCAGGCGGGCCCTGGGCACGGGTGCCGCCAGGAGATAGCGCAGGGAGGACCAGCTGGCCTCCGAGGCGACCGTGTCCCCGCAGAACAGCGCCACGGGGACGACCAGGAGGAAACCCGCGGAGGCGAAGAGGTTCACCGCGGCGAAGTTCGCCCCGGACACCGTCGCCGTGTCCATCAGGTTGACCCGGGTGTTGCCCGAGCCCGGTCCGCCGCCCACTTGGAAGGCGATCAGCAGGACGAAGGGCAGGGCGATCAGGATGCCGAACATGACGAGCGTGCGGCGCCGCTTCAGCTGCCGTATCAGCTCGACCCGGATCGGCAGCGTACGGCCCGCGCGGTAGCCGTCGGCGACCTCCGCGCGCTCGGTCAGCGTGCTGCTCATGCGGAGTCTCCAATCAGGGTGAGGAAGGCGTCCTCGAGGCGGCGGTGGGGGCCCACCGACTCCACCGGGACCTCCAGCCGGACGAGTTCGGCGACCAGGCGGGCCGCACTGCCGTCCGCGTCGAGCCGTACGAGGAGACCGCCCTCGGTCCCGACCGCGGAGGCCACGCCCGGCAGGGCCGCGACCTTCTCGACGACGGGCTCCTCGACCTCCGCGGCGGTGCCGACCAGGAGGGTGTCGCCGGAGCCGACGATCTCGCCGACCGGGCCCGCCTGGACGAGCTTGCCGTGGTCCATGACCACGAGGTGGGTGCAGGACTGCTCGACCTCCGAGAGGAGGTGGCTGGAGACGATGACCGTGCGGCCGGCCGCCGCATAGCGGATCATCACCTCGCGCATCTCGCGGATCTGCGGTGGGTCGAGGCCGTTGGTCGGTTCGTCGAGGATGAGCAGGTCCGGCAGGCCCAGCATGGCCTGGGCGATGGCCAGGCGCTGGCGCATGCCCTGGGAGTAGGTGCGGACCGCGCGGGACAGCGCGTCGCCGAGACCGGCGATCTCCAGCGCCTCGTCCATGCGGGCGTCCTCGGTCGGGCGACCGGTGGCCTGCCAGTACAGCTCCAGGTTCTCCCGGCCCGACAGGTGCGGCAGGAAGCCCGCGCCCTCGACGAAGGCGCCGACCCGGGAGAGCACGGGGGCGCCGGGCGCGATCGCGTGGCCGAAGACGCGGACCTCGCCGCCGTCCGGCCTGATCAGGCCCATCAGCATGCGCAGGGTGGTCGTCTTGCCCGCGCCGTTCGGGCCGAGCAGGCCGAGGACCTGGCCCTTCTCGACGCGGAAGGAGAGGTCGCGGACCGCGTACCGGTCGGCGGACCTGGCGTACCGCTTGCTCAGGTCGGTTATCTGCAGGGGGACTTCGGCGAGCTC
Organism: Streptomyces sp. NPDC005303; assembly: GCF_040607335.1. Lineage (NCBI taxonomy): Bacteria > Bacillati > Actinomycetota > Actinomycetes > Kitasatosporales > Streptomycetaceae > Streptomyces > Streptomyces sp. NPDC005303. Next base: position 233,732 of record NZ_JBEXGM010000002.1, read on the forward strand.
CGGCTCGGGGGCCGCGGGGGCCGCCGTACGGCGGCGGCCCGTCATCACGAGGACCAGCGCGAGCACCGCGCCGGCCAGCGGCAGCCACCACACCCAGGCGGGCAGGGGGGCCTGGGTGTTCTTCTGGCTGAGGGCCGTGGGGACCTCGAGGTCGCTCTTGAGGGAGACGGTGTACGTCGCCGGGGCCGTCGGGGAGGCGTAGCCGAGGTCCGTGGAGGCGAGGACCAGACGGAGGCGGTGGCCGTCGTCGATGGCGTGGTCGATCGCCGGGAGGGTGATCGTGACGTCCTTGCCGGCTTTCGCGCCCTCGACCTTGAGGGGCTCCACGAGCTGGGACGGCAGGGTCTGCCGACCGTTCGCGCCCACGTCGTACAGCTTGGCGAAGAGGACGGCGTCGTCGGTCGTCGACTTGACGTGGACGGTGACCGTGGGTGAGCCGGTGATCTGGAGGTCGTCCTTGACGGGGGCCGACTCGAAGGCGGCGTACTGGCCCGGGAAGTCGAGGGAGACGCCGACGCCGAGGGAGGAGAGCTGGGAGAGGCCGCCTCCGCCGAGGCCGGGGAGGGCCGAGACGGCGGGCGGGCTGGCGCCGGCCGGGTTGTCGAAGTCCTGTTCGCGGCCGGTGAGGGCGACCTTGCGACCGTCGCTCTCCAGGCCCGGGTAGGTGTCCGCGGTGACGCCGGTGAGGCGGGTCTCGCCGTCGCCGGTGTCGGTGCCGAGGGTGCGGGTGACGCGGAAGGCGGGGCCGGTGTCGGCGGACCTGTCGTCCTTGAGGTAGCGGTCGAACCAGTGGGCCACGCGGGACTGGACACGGCTCGTCTCCAGGTCGCCGCCGTCATGGCCGCCCGCGATCCAGTCGACGTCGACGGGGGCACCGTTGGCGCGGATCGCCTTGGCGGCGGCATCGGCCTGGTTCAGGGGGAAGAGGGAGTCCGTCTGGCCCTGGACGAGGAGGGTGGGGACCTTGATGTCCTCGGCCACGGCCGACGGGGAGCGTTCCTCCAGCATCTTCTCGGCCTGCGCGTCCGGTACGCCGGACTGGGCCACCCGCTGGTACATCGCGCAGATCTGCGGCTCGAACTTGTCGCAGCCGCCCGCGGAGTTGACGAAGATGCCGGCCCAGAGCTTCTTGAGGACCCCGTTCGGGAAGAGGGCGTCCGAGAGGTTCCAGTACGTGATCAACGGGGCGATCGCGTCCACGCGCCGGTCGTGGCCGGCGGCAAGAAGGGAGATCGCGCCGCCGTAGCTCGCGCCCGCCACACCGACTCTGGGGTCGCCGGGCTTGTCGAGCTGGACCTGGGGTTGCTTCGCCAGCCAGTCGATCAGCCGGGAAACGTCGGCGACCTCACCCTTCGGGTCGTTGAGGCCGACCTTGCCCGTGGACCTGCCGAAGCCTCTCGCCGACCAGGTGAGGACCGCGTAGCCGTCTCTCGCGAGGTCCTGCGCCTGCGCGCGGACGTCGCTCTTGCTGCCGCCGAAGCCGTGGCCGAGGAGGACCGCGGGGCGCTTCCCGGTGCCGCTCGTCGTGAAGTAAGAGGTGTCTATGCGGACGCCGTCGAGCGCCATGATCTGGTCGGTGCGGTGCACCGGGGGCGGGTCGTCAGAGGCGGCGGCCGTCCATGTCCCGGCAGCGGCGAGCACGACGACGGAGGCCGCGGCGGCGATCCACCGTGGCCTCCGGAGGCGTCGAAGATCCATGTGTCAACGGTACGGGGTGAAACTGTCGGGGGCTTATCGACCGAGGGCTGAACTCCGGGCCATCCTGGGGGTGGAGGGGGGTTCGTCATGTACAGCGGGTGCGGTACGGCTACGAGCTCGGGAGGTCCTGCTCTCGGCCGTCTGCTGCGCCGTCGTGGCTGGTCGCGCAGTTCCCCGCGCCCCTGTTCGCCCCTGCGGGGCGATCAGTCCTCCGGAATCGAAACGAGCCACCTTGTTTCCCCTCGGGGGCGGAGGTACAGCGCCCAGTACAGGGTCGCCGCCGCCGTGATCCCCCCCGTCCACAGCAGGTACTCCGGCTCCTGCTGGGTCAGGATGTAGGCCAGTACCGCGATCAGGAGGATCGGCATCGCCGGCCACAGGGGCATGCGCCAGGCCGGGGTGTGCTTGTGGTGGGGGCGGCGGGACAGCAGGGCGGCGATCGCGACCAGCAGGTACATGCCCGTCACCGAGACGCCCGTGACGCCGTACAGCGTGTCCAGGTTCACGAAGCACAGGGCCGCTCCCGGGATGCCCACCGCGAGGGTGGCGACCCAGGGGGAGCCGAAGCGGCCGAGCTTCGAGAAGACGTGGTTGACCGGGGCCGGCCAGGCCTGGTCCCTCGCCGAGGCGAAGAGGACGCGGGAGTTCTGGATGACCATGACGATGCCCGCGTTGATGATCGCCAGGGCCACGCACAGGCTGACGAAGGTGCCGACCGCGGAGTCGGACCAGGCCGTGACCATGGCGCTGATGTCGCCGCCGGTCAGTTCGGTCAGGTCGGAGGCGCCCATGGTGATCGCGGCCACCGGGACCAGGATGATCACGGTGGAGATGGCGAGGGTGGCCAAAACCGTGCGGGCCACGTTGCGGCGGGGGTTCTCCAGTTCCTCGGAGAGGTAGACGGCCGTCGAGAAGCCCTGGGTGACGAAGAGGGCGATCGCGAGGCCGGAGACGACCAGCATGGCCGTGACCGTGTCCGTCCCGCCGTGCGCGCCCGCCACCTGCATGGACAGCAGGCTGCTGGGGCCGCGTTCCGCGTGCGTGAAGCCCAGGAGGGCCACCATCGCCGCCGCTATCACCTCCAGGACCAGGAAGATTCCGGTGATCCAGGCGTTGGCGCGCAGGTCGAGGAGGCCGGCGAGGGTGGCCAGGAGCATGACCGCGGCGCCCGCCAGGGAGGGGTTCAGGTGGATCACCGGGGCCAGGTAGTCCGCGGTGCCCATCGCGATCACCGGCGGGACGATCATGACGACCAGGAGGGAGAGCACGAAGACGAGCCAGCCCGCGAGTCGTCCCGCCAGCGTCGAGACGATGGCGTACTCGCCGCCCGCGCTGGGGATGAGGGTGCCCAGCTCCGAGTAGCAGAACGCCACGGCGATACAGAGGAGGGAGCCGATGGCGATCGTCAGGGCGGTGGCGGTGCCGAGCGAGCCGAAGAGGTCGGGGACGACCACGAAGAGCGTGGAGGCCGGGGTCACGCAGGACAGCGTCAGGAGGGTGCCGCCGACCACGCCGATGGAACGGTTGAGCTTGGCGGGGCCGTGCTCCCGCGCCTCTGGGACGGCGGTGTCGGCAGGGCGGAGGGTGTCGGTCATGGTGTTGCATGGAACCCCGACGAAAACCGGCACGTCAATAGGTGTCCAGCCGCGAAATCCGTAGATCGAAAGCGTCCTGAATGGTGAATACGACAGTCCTGCGTGGCTGCTTCTACGATTCGGGCGGTACGGGAACCGTAGCGTCGGGGTGAAAAAACGTGCCGCTAAAGTCTCCCCTCAAAGGTCATTCACAGGGGGGCACATGAAGCTCAATCACACCGCTGCCTGGGTGGGGTTCACGGCGGCGGCGATGGTCGCGGTCACGGCATGCGGTTCCGAGGGCGTGAAGCAGGCGGCGGACGTCGTCGACAAGTCGGACGCGATCATGGCGGCGCTCGCACGGGCGACCGACCGGACCGAGCAGCTCGGCTCGGCCGAGGTCAGGATGACGACGGACGTCGGCAACGGCACCCCGATCGCCATGGACGGCACCTACTCGTGGGGCGACGGATACGCCTACGACATCGAGATGGACACGAAGGCCGCACAGATGCAGACGCTGACGGCCGACCCGTCGATCCGCGTCCTGTTCGTGGACGGCGCCTACTACTACGACGTCGACCCGCAGCCCGCCGGCCCGCTCAAGGGCAAGGAGTGGATGAAGATCGACGGGTCCGCCGTGTTCGGCGAGTCCGGTGCCAAGGCGCTCAGTGGCAACAACGGCAGCCCGTCGGCGTCCATGAAGGGCCTCAAGTACGCCGACGACGTCGAGAACCTCGGCAAGGAGACCGTCGACGGGAAGAGCACGACCCACTACCGGGCCGAGATCGACCAGAAGAAGCTGGGCCGGCTCAAGGAGGCCTACGGCGACCAGGACGGGCTCCTGGGCAAGGCCACCGGCGGCTTGACCTCGATGACCATGGAGGTCTGGGTCGGCGCCGGGGACCTGCCGGTCCGGCTGAAGCAGCGGATGGGCACCATGACGGTCACCATGGACTTCGAGAAGTTCGGCAGGACGGCCGTGGTGAAGGCCCCGCCGGCCACCGAGACCGGTGACCTGACCGAGGTCCTCAAGAACGCCACCAGCGGGCAGTGACCACGGCTGAGGCCGGGCACACGCGTGTGCCCGGCCTCAGGGGTGACTCAGTGGTTGCGCGGGAAGCCCAGGTCCACGCCGGCGGGGGCGTCGGCCGGGTCGGGCCAGCGGGTGGTGACGACCTTGCCGCGGGTGTAGAAGTGCGTGCCGTCGTTGCCGTAGATGTGGTGGTCGCCGAAGAGCGAGTCCTTCCAGCCACCGAAGCTGTGGTAGCCGACGGGGACCGGGATCGGGACGTTCACGCCGACCATGCCGGCCTCGACCTCCAGCTGGAAGCGGCGGGCGGCGCCGCCGTCCCGGGTGAAGATCGCGGTGCCGTTGCCGAAGGGTGAGGCGTTGATGAGCGCCAGGCCGTCCTCGTAGGTGTCGACGCGCAGCACGGTCAGGACCGGGCCGAAGATCTCGTCCTGGTAGGCCTTGGCGGTGGTGGGGACCTTGTCGAGGAGCGAGATGCCGATCCAGTGGCCGTCCTCGAAGCCCTCCACGGTGTGGCCGGTGCCGTCCAGGACGACCTCGCAGCCCTCGGCCGCCGCGCCGGAGACGTAGGAGGCGACCTTGTCGCGGTGCACCTTCGTGATGAGCGGGCCCATCTCGGAGGCCGGGTCGTTGCCCGGGCCGATCTTGATCTTCTCGGCACGCTCGCGGATCTTCTCGACCAGGCTGTCGCCGATGGCGCCGACCGCGACGACCGCGGAGATGGCCATGCAGCGCTCGCCGGCCGAACCGTAGGCGGCGCTCACCGCCGCGTCCGCCGCCGCGTCCAGGTCGGCGTCCGGCAGGACCAGCATGTGGTTCTTGGCGCCGCCCAGCGCCTGGACCCGCTTGCCGTTGGCGGAGGCGGTGGTGTGGATGTAGCGGGCGATCGGGGTCGAGCCGACGAAGGAGACGGCCTTGACGTCCGGGTGCTCCAGGAGACGGTCGACGGCCACCTTGTCGCCGTGCACGACGTTGAAGACGCCGTCGGGCAGACCGGCCTCGGCGAGCAGCTCGGCGATCTTGATGGAGGCCGAGGGGTCCTTCTCGGACGGCTTGAGCACGAAGGTGTTGCCGGTCGCGATGGCGATCGGGAACATCCACATCGGCACCATGGCCGGGAAGTTGAACGGTGTGATGCCGGCGACGACACCGAGCGGCTGGCGGATCGAGGCCACGTCCACGCGGCTGGCGACCTCGGTGGACAGCTCGCCCTTCAGCTGCACGGTGATCCCGCACGCCAGGTCCACGATCTCCAGGCCGCGCGCGACCTCGCCGAGCGCGTCGGAGTGCACCTTGCCGTGCTCGGCGGTGATCAGCTCGGCGATCGCGTCCCGGTTCGCCTCCAGGAGCGCCCGGAAGCGGAACAGGATCGTGGTGCGCTTGGCGAGCGAGGAGGTGCCCCAGGTCTGGAACGCGTCCTTCGCGGCGGCCACGGCGGCGTCGACCTCGTCGACCGAGGCGAACGCGACCTTCGTGGTGACCGCGCCGGTCGCCGGGTCGGTGACCGGCCCGTAGTTCCCCGACGCGCCTTCGACGGTCTTGCCGCCGATCCAGTGGTTGACGATCTTCGTCATGACCGAGTACTCCTTTTCACAGATGGCGGCGTCGGGTTGAGACGTGCCGTTCGTACAGCTCACGGGCCTTCACCGCGGACGCGCGCGTCGCGGTCTCGGCCACAGGTACATCCCACCAGGCCTGCGCCGGAGGCGGGCCCGACACTGTGTCGGCCGTTTCGGTCTCGACGTAGACACATGTGGGAGTGTCGGCGGTCCGCGCCGCTTCGAGGGCGGCGCGCAGGTCCCGTACGGTCTTCGCGCGCAGGACGCGCATACCGAGGCTGGCCGCGTTGGCGGCCAGGTCCACGGGCAGCGGAGCGCCCGTGTAGGTGCCGTCTTCGGACTGGTAACGGTACGCCGTACCGAAGCGCTCGCCGCCGACCGTCTCGGACAGGCCGCCGATGGAGGCGTAGCCGTGGTTCTGGATCAGGAGGAGCTTGATCGCGATGCCCTCCTGTACGGCCGTGACGATCTCCGTCGGCATCATCAGGTACGTGCCGTCGCCGACCAGCGCCCAGACGTTGCGGTCGGGAGCGGCCATCTTCACACCGATCGCGGCCGGGATCTCGTAACCCATGCAGGAGTAGCCGTACTCCAGGTGGTACTGGTCCCTCGACCGGGCGCGCCACAGCTTGTGCAGGTCACCGGGGAGGGAGCCGGCCGCGTTGATGATCACGTCGGACTCGTCGACGAGGGCGTCCAGGGCGCCGAGGACCTGCGGCTGGGTCGGCCTGATGTCGGGCTCGTCGGCCTCGTAGCAGGCGTCGACGCGCTGTTCCCAGCGCTCCTTGTCGAGCGTGTACTCGTCGACGTACACGTCCGGGACGCGGTGGGCGTGCAGCCGGAGTGCCTCGGTGAGCTCCGTCAGGCCGCTGCGGGCGTCCGCGACCAGCGGCATACCGGCGAGCTTGTGGCCGTCGTAGGGCGCGATGTTCAGGTTGAGGAAGCGGACGCCGTCGCTCGCGAAGAGGGTGCCGGAGGCCGTCGTGAAGTCGGTGTACCGGGTGCCGACGCCGATCACCAGGTCGGCCTGGCGGGCCAGTTCGTTGGCCGTCGCGGTGCCGGTGTGGCCGATGCCGCCGACGTCCTGGGGGTGGTCGTGGCGCAGGGAGCCCTTGCCGGCCTGGGTGGAGGCGACCGGGATGCCGGTGGCGCTCGCGAACTCGGCGAGGGCCTCCTCGGCGCGGCTGTGGTGGACTCCGCCGCCGGCGACCACCAGGGGGCGCCGGGCGTCGCGGATCGCGTGGACCGCCTCGGCGAGTTCGGTCGGATCGGCGCCCGGCCGCCGTACGGTCCAGGTGCGCTCGGCGAAGAACTCGTCCGGCCAGTCGTACGCCTCGGCCTGGACGTCCTGGGGCAGCGCGAGGGTCACGGCGCCGGTCTCGACCGGGTCGGTGAGGACGCGTACGGCCTGGAGGGCGGCCGGTATCAGGGCCTCCGGACGTGTGACGCGGTCGAAGTACTTCGACACCGGGCGCAGACAGTCGTTGACCGATATGTCACCGGCGTAGGGGACTTCGAGCTGCTGGAGGACCGGGTCGGCCACCCGGGTGGCGAAGATGTCGCCGGGCAGGAGCAGGACCGGCAGGTGGTTGATGGTCGCGAGGGCCGCGCCCGTCACCAGGTTGGTGGCGCCCGGGCCGATCGACGTCGTCACCGCGTGCGTGGACAGGCGGCCCGACTGACGCGCGTAGCCCACGGCCGCGTGCACCATGGACTGCTCGTTGCGGCCCTGGTGGAAGGGCATCTCGTCGCCGTACTCGACGAGCGCCTGGCCGAGCCCCGCGACATTGCCGTGGCCGAAGATGCCCCAGGTCGCGGAGATCAACCGCCGTCGTACACCGTCGCGTTCGGTGTACTGGGCGGCCAGGAAGCGGACCAGCGCTTGCGCGACGGTCAGGCGGGTGGTCATCGGTACCCCTCCGTGTGGTCCGGGTGGAAGCAGATCCGCCACTCCCGCGTCTCACCCGGTCCCGCCATGACGTTGAGGTAGTACATGTCGTGGCCGGGCTGGGCGATGGACGGGCCGTGCCATCCGTCGGGGACGAGGACGGCGTCGCCGGAGCGGACCTCGGCGAGGACGTCGGAACCGCCCTCACGGGAGGGAGATACGCGCTGATAGCCGAAACCGTTCGGGCCGTCGATCTCGAAGTAGTAGATCTCCTCCAACTCGGCTTCCACGCCGGGCCGGTGCTCGTCGTGCTTGTGCGGCGGGTACGAGGACCAGTTGCCGCCGGGGGTGATCACCTCGACGGCGATGAGCTTGTCGCAGTCGAAGGCGTCGGCGGAGGCGAAGTTGCGCACATGCCGCAACTGGGTGCCGCTGCCGCGCTCTTCGACGGGGACCTCCGGCGCGGGGCCGTAGCGGGCGGGGAGTCGTCGCTCGCACTTCGCTCCTGCCAGGGCGAAGCGGCCTCCCGCGCCGGAGGCGATCGATGCCTGGGCGTCCCGGGGCACGTACGCGAAGTCCGAGACTCCGGCGAACACGCTTTCCCGGCCCAGGAGTTGGAAATCCTCGGAACCCACGTGGACGGTACAGCCGCCTTCCAGCGGAAGCACGATCCACTCGCTGTCACCGGAGGTGAAGGTGTGCGTGCCACCCGGTGCCAGCTCGACGATCCGCAGGCTGCTGTGGGTCCAGCCGGCCCGCTTGGGGTCGATGTCCACCGTGTACTGGGCGTTGATGGAGCCGCCCTTGGGGACGTACAGCTCGGTCTGTGTCATGCGGCGGCCCTCACAGCAGTCCTACGGCGGTGTCCACGGCGGCGGCCACGTCGCCGTCCGCCGGGTACAGCAGCGAGCGGCCCACCACCAGGCCGCGCACGGTGGGGAGTTGAAGGGCGCCGCGCCACTTCTCGTACGCGCCGTCCTGGTCGTCTCCGACCTCCCCGCCCAGCAGCACGGCGGGCAGGGTGGAGGCGGCCATGACCTCGCCCATGTCGTCGGGGTTGTCGCAGACCGGGACCTTGAGCCAGGTGTAGGCCGAACTGCCGCCCAGGCCCGAGGCGATGGCGATCGACTTGGTGACGGCCTCGGCGGACAGGTCGTTCCTGACCTTGCCCTCGGTGGTGCGCCCGCTGATGAACGGCTCGACGAAGACGGGGAGCCGGCGCGCGGCCATGTCGTCGATGGCGCGGGCCGTGGACTCCATGGTGGTCAGGGAGCCCGGGTCGTCGTAGTCGATGCGCAGGAGCAGCTTGCCGGCGTCGAAGCCGAGCCGCTCGATGTCCTCGGGGCGGTGGCCGGTGAAGCGGTCGTCGAGCTCGAAGCTCGCGCCCTGGAGGCCGCCGCGGTTCATGGAGCCCATGACGACCTTGCCGTCGAGAGCGCCGAGCAGCAGCAGGTCGTCCAGTATGTCGGCGGTCGCGAGGACGCCGTCGACACCGGGGCGGGACAGCGCCAGGCAGAGGCGTTCGAGCAGGTCGGCGCGGTTGGCCATGGCCATCCGGTTGCCGCCGACGCCGAGCGCGCCCCGGGCGGGGTGGTCGGCGGCGACGATCATCAGGCGGCCGCTGTCGTTCAGGAGGGGACGCCGGGTGCGGCGGGCGGCGGCCTCGGCGATCGCCTCGGGACGTTCGGCGCGCAGGCGGACGAGCTCCGCGGGGTCGACGCTCACAGAACCGCTCCCGCCGCGATCGCGCTCTCGATCTCGTCGGTCGTCGGCATCGCCGAACTGCATTCGAGGCGGGAGGCGACGATGGCGCCGGCCGCGTTGGCGTGCCGCATGATCTTCTCCAGGTCCCAGCCGCTGAGCAGACCGTGGCACAGGGCGCCGCCGAAGGCGTCACCGGCGCCGAGGCCGTTCAGGACGTTGACGGGCAGCGGCGGGACCTCGGCGGACTCACCCCTGCTGTTGACGGCGAGGACACCCTTGGGGCCCTGCTTGACGACCGCCAGTTCGACACCGGCGTCCAGGAGGGCGCGGGCGGCGGCGTGCGGCTCGCGCACTCCGGTCGCGACCTCGACCTCGTCGAGGTTGCCGACGGCGACGGTGGTGTGGCGGAGGGCCTCTTCGTAGAAGGGGCGGGCCTCGGCGGGGTCCCGCCAGAACATGGGACGCCAGTCGAGGTCGAAGACCGTCGTGCCGGACTTCGCGCGGTGGGCGAGGGCCGCCAGCGTCGCCGTACGACTGGGCTCCTCGCTCAGGCCGGTGCCGGTGACCCAGAAGACGCTCGCCTCGCGGAGCGCGTCGAGGTCCAGCTCGTGGGCGTCGATCTCCAGGTCGGGGGCCTTGGGCTGCCGGTAGAAGTACAGCGGGAAGTCGTCCGGCGGGAAGACCTCGCAGAAGGTGACGGGGGTCGGCAGGCCCGGGACCGGGGTGACCCAGCGGTCGTCGACGCCGAAGCCCTGGAGCGCCTCGTGCAGATAGGTGCCGAAGGGGTCGTCACCGGTGCGGGTGATCACCGCGGTCCGCCGTCCCAGGCGTGCCGCGGCGACCGCGACGTTGGTCGCCGAGCCTCCGAGGAACTTGCCGAAGGACGTCACCTGCGGCAGCGGGACACCGGTCTGGAGTGGATACAGGTCCACACCGATCCGCCCCATGGTGATCAGGTCGTACGCCATCGGCTTCCCTTCGTACCTGCGTCGGCTCTCCCGGCGTTTGTAGCCCCGCACGGCGAGCCCTGTCAATGTTTTGTCCAGACATTCGGACGAGACCTTGACAGCGCTTGCTTTCCGAACCGAAGCTGACCGGCATGACAGCGCCCGCACCTCAGCCCTCACTGTCCCGCATCCGGATCGGCTCGGCTCCCGACTCCTGGGGCGTGTGGTTCCCCGACGACCCCCAGCAGGTCCCCTGGCAGCGCTTCCTCGACGAGGTCGCCGACTCCGGGTACGAGTGGATCGAGCTGGGCCCGTACGGGTACCTGCCGACCGACCCCGCGGTCCTCACCGAGGAGGTCTCCCGGCGTGGCCTGAAGGTGTCCGCGGGCACCGTCTTCACCGGCCTGCACCACGGCGAGGCAGTGTGGGAGAAGACCTGGGCGCATGTCGCGGACAACGCGGTACTCGCGCAGGCGATGGGTGCGAAGCACCTGGTCGTGATCCCGTCGTTCTGGCGAGACGACAAGACGGGCGAGGTACTGGAACCGGACACGCTCACGCCGGAGCAGTGGCGCAACCTCGGCTCGCTGACCGAGCGCCTGGGGCAGCGGGTGAAGGAGGAGTACGGCCTTCGGATCGTCGTCCATCCGCATGCCGACACCCACATCGACAGCGAGGAGAACGTGGTCCGGTTCCTGGACGCCACCGACTCCGACCTGGTGTCGCTGTGCCTGGACACCGGGCACTACGCGTACTGCGGCGGGGACAGCGTCAAGCTGATCGAGACCTACGGGTCGCGGATCGGGTATCTGCACCTCAAGCAGGTGGACCCGGAGATCCTGGCGGACGTGCGGGCCAAGGGGACGCCGTTCGGGCCCGCCGTCGCGCAGGGCGTGATGTGCGAGCCGCCCTCGGGTGTGCCGGCGCTGGGGCCCGTGCTGGAGGCCGCCCAGAAGCTGGACGTGGATCTGTTCGCGATCGTCGAGCAGGACATGTACCCGTGCGAGCCGGACAAGCCGTTGCCCATCGCTCAGCGGACCCGGGCGTTCCTGCGGTCCTGCGGCGCGTAGTCGTTCGTCCGCGGGGGCGGCCGTCCGGGGGCCGAGACGCCCCGATGTCAACACGCCGCGCCCGCACGCCCGCGTGCGCCTTTGCGTCACCTCTGTCACAAACCCCCCTTCCGTGTCACATATGTCGCGAGTACGCAGGTCCCTCGTCACACCCGGCGCACAGGCCCTGACCGACGGTCACCGAAGGTCGTTCACGAGGCGCAGGCTTTGTGATCGCCAGCGCAGCGCCCGGTACCCCCGACGGCCGTTCCCGGCCGCCGCCGCGGCGCGCGCGAGGAGGTGCACCACATGACCGACCGAAGGCTCTGGTCGTACAAGGAGATCGCGGCGCACATCCGTGTGCAGCCGGACACCGTGCGGTCGTACCGCAAGCACGGGCTGCTGCCACCGCCCGACCAGATCGAGGGCGGCAAGCCCTTCTGGTATGCGGACACCGTGCGCGCGTGGGTCGCGTCCCGGCCGGGGAACAGAGGGCGCAGACAGGACTGAGGCCGGCCCGCCCGGCGACTTCGGGTGCCTGTGCACGGCGTGGGCACCCGCTCCTTCGGTTTCGGCGGGGTCCGTGGAGGCCGCCGGAGCACTGGGCTCGTGGGTCCGCCGGGGCGCCGAGAAGCGCGGGCCGGGAGGTGCCGGCGTCTGACACGGTCGGCCCATGAGCGGCTTCTCCGTCGAGCCCGTCCTCACCGGCGACACCGGCTTCGACACCGGCGACAAGACCGTGCTGCGGCCGTTCACGGAGGCGGACGCCGAGGTCATGGCGGCGATCATCGAGGACCCCGAGGTTGTCCGTTGGCGGCTCCCGGTCCGGTCAGCCCGACCGTCTCGACCTCGCCGTCACCGACCGCGCCACCGGGGAACTGGAGGTCGTCCTGCACACGGGGGTCCCCCCGCTCGAGCGAAGTCGAGAGTCGACCGTGCGTGGGCCGCCCTCATCGCCACGGCTCGATGACCGTCACCCCCGCTCCGGGGGCCGTGCCCATCGCCGCGAGGGCGTCCGGGGCCGTGTCCAGGGTGATCGTGGACGTGACCAGGAGATCCGGTCGCAGGACGCCCGCGCGGACCAGCTCCAGCATCGGCGGGTAGGTGTGGGCGGCCATGCCGTGGCTGCCGAGGAGCTCGAGTTCCAGGGCGATCACGCGGGCCATGGGGACCGGTGTCCTGCCGTCCGGCGAGGGCAGCAGGCCGACCTGGACATGCCGGCCGCGACGGCGCAGGGAGTCGACGGATGCCGCGCAGGTCGCCGGGGAACCGAGGGCGTCCAGGGACACCTGGGCCCCGCCGCCGGTCAGCTCACGGATCGCCGCCGCGGTGTCCCGCGTGCCGGTCGCGTCCACACACTCCGCCGCGCCGAACTCCCGCGCCAGGGCCAGGGCACCGGCGGACACGTCCACGGCCACCACGCGGGCCCCTGCGGCCGCAGCGATCATCACGGCGGACAGGCCCACGCCGCCGCAGCCGTGCACCGCGACCCACTCCCCCGCGGTGACCCGCCCCTGCTGCACGACCGCCCTGAACGCCGTGGCGAAACGGCAGCCCAGGGACGCGGCCGTGGCGAAGGACATGTCCCGCGGTACGGCCACGAGGTTCACGTCGGCGTGGTCCAGCGCCACGTACTGGGCGAACGAGCCCCAGTGGGTGAAGCCGGGCTGGGTCTGGCGCTCGCAGATCTGGTGGTCGCCGGCCGCGCAGGACGCGCAGCTGCCGCAGGCGCAGACGAAGGGGACGGTCACCCGGTCGCCGGGGTGCCAGCCGCGCACCCGGGGGCCGACCGCCTCCACCACGCCCGCGAGTTCATGGCCCGGCACGTGCGGGAGGGCGATGTCCGGGTCGTGGCCCTGCCAGCCGTGCCAGTCGCTTCTGCACAGGCCGGTGGCTTCCACGCGGACGACGACTCCATGGTCCGCCGGGCGGGGGTCGGGCACGTCCCGTACCTGGGCGGCTTCGCCGTAGTGTTCGAAGACAACCGCTCGCATCCGCGTCTCCCTCGCCGTGTTCGTCTGCCGGTACATCGTGACTGGTCACTGATCCACCGCCGCGACCCGGCCGCCCCCCTCTTGGAGAAATACCCCCTAGGGGTATAGGCTCGGATGCGGTAACCCCACAAGCCTCCACGAGGAGAACGACATGACCGCCCAGACCGACACCCCGGGTTCCGTCACCGCCGTCTACAAGGTGAGCGGCATGAGCTGCGGGCACTGCGAGGGTTCCGTTTCCGGTGAGATCTCCGAGATCGCGGGAGTCAGCTCCGTGAAGGCGGTCGCGTCCAGCGGTGAGGTGACGGTCGTATCGGCGGAGCCGCTGGACGAGGAAGCCGTGCGGGCCGCCGTGGACGAGGCCGGTTTCGAGCTCGTGGGCAGGGCCTGACCCGACTGCCCCGAGGAGTGCCACGACAGGGCGTCGACGACCGACGGCCTGTCGTGGCTGAACCGTTTTCTGGAGTAGGGAACATGTCCACCACGGCCCCGACAGCCCCCGTGTCCGAAGTCGAACTCGTCATCGGCGGGATGACCTGCGCCTCCTGTGCCGCCCGGGTCGAGAAGAAGCTCAACCGGATGGACGGCGTCACCGCCACGGTCAACTACGCGACCGAGAAGGCGAAGGTCGCCTACCCGGCGGGGGTCGAGGTCGCCGACCTGATCGCCACCGTGGTGAAGACGGGCTACACGGCCGAGGAGCCGGCGCCCCCGGCACAGCAGCCCGACGGCCGCGACGAAACAGACCCCGAGCTCACCGCCCTGCGGCAGCGGCTCCTCGTCTCCGTCGCGCTCGCCGTCCCCGTCATCGCCCTCTCCATGGTCCCGGCCCTCCAGTTCGACAACTGGCAGTGGCTCGCGCTGGCCTTCGCCTCGCCCGTGGTCGTCTGGGGCGCGTGGCCCTTCCACAAGGCCACCTGGACGAACACCCGGCATGGCGCGGCCACCATGGACACCCTTGTCTCGGTCGGGACCCTCGCCGCGTTCGGCTGGTCACTGTGGGCCCTGTTCTTCGGTGACGCGGGGATGCCCGGCATGCGGGAGCGGTTCGAGCTCACCGTCGGCGGCATGGACGGTGCCTCGACGATCTATCTCGAAGTGGCCGCCGGAGTCACCGCCTTCCTCCTGCTGGGCCGCTACCTGGAGGCCCGCGCCAAGCGTCACGCGGGGGCGGCTCTCAGGGCCCTGATGGAGCTCGGGGCCAAGGAGGTCTCCGTGCTGCGCAACGGGCGGGAGGTGCGGATCCCGGCGGAGCGGCTGGTCGTCGGGGACCGGTTCGTCGTACGGCCCGGCGAGAAGGTCGCCACCGACGGGACCGTCGTCGAGGGCGCCTCGGCCGTGGACGCCGCCATGCTGACCGGCGAGTCGGTACCGGTGGACGTCGGCGTCGGAGACGCGGTCACCGGTGCGACCGTCAACGCCGGCGGACGGATCGTCGTCGCGGCGACCCGCGTCGGGGCCGACACGCAGCTCGCGCGGATGGCGAAGCTGGTGGAGGACGCGCAGAACGGCAAGGCGGAGGTGCAGCGGCTGGCCGACCGGGTCTCCGCGGTCTTCGTGCCGGTGGTCATCGGCATCGCCGTGGCCACCTTCGGGGGCTGGCTGGGCGCCACCGAGGACACCGTCGCCGCGTTCACCGCGGCCGTCGCCGTACTGATCATCGCCTGTCCGTGCGCGCTGGGGCTGGCCACGCCGACCGCGCTCATGGTCGGCACCGGGCGCGGCGCCCAGCTCGGCATCCTCATCAAGGGGCCGGAGGTCCTGGAGTCCACCCGGCGCGTCGACACCGTCGTCCTGGACAAGACCGGCACGGTCACCACCGGCCGGATGAGACTCCAGGAGGTCCACGTCGTCCGGGACGCCGACGAGAAGCAGGTACTACGGCTCGCGGGCGCCCTGGAGCACGCCTCCGAGCATCCCGTGGCCCGGGCGGTCGCCGTGGGCGCCGAGGAGCGGGTCGGGCCACTGCCGGAGGCCGAGCGCTTCGAGAACGTCCCCGGAAAGGGCGTACGCGGGCACGTGGAGGGCCGTGAGGTGGCCGTGGGGCGGCTGTTCGGCGCGCTGCCCGCCGAGCTGGCCCGGGCGAAGGAGGAGGCCGAGCGGGGCGGCCGTACGGCTGTCGTCGTCGGGTGGGACGGGGTGGCGTACGGCGTCCTGGCCGTCGCCGACGCGGTCAAGGAGACCAGTGCGGAGGCGGTGCGGTCGCTGCGGGCGCTGGGGCTCACGCCGGTGCTGCTGACCGGGGACAACCGGACGGTGGCCGAGGCGGTGGCCCGGGCCGTCGGGATCGACGAGGTGATCGCCGAGGTGCTGCCCGAGGACAAGGTCGACGCCGTACGGCGGCTTCAGGGCGAGGGACGTGTCGTGGCGATGGTCGGCGACGGGGTCAACGACGCGGCCGCGCTCGCCGCCGCGGACCTGGGGCTCGCGATGGGGACCGGGACCGACGCGGCGATCGAGGCGGGGGACCTGACGCTGGTGCGCGGGGATCTGCGGGTGGCCGCCGACGCGATCCGGCTCTCGCGGCGCACCCTGGCGATCATCAAGGGCAATCTCGTGTGGGCCTTCGGCTACAACGTGGCCGCGCTGCCGCTGGCCGCGGCCGGGCTGCTGAACCCGATGATCGCCGGGGCGGCGATGGCGTTCTCCTCGGTGTTCGTGGTGACCAACAGCCTGCGGCTGCGTGCCTTCCGTTGAGGATTCCTTTGACGGACCCCCTCTGGAGTCCGGAGCCACGCTCACATAAGCTCTTCACAAGACTCGCGCATCGTCCTTACGCTGGGGTCCCGTTCACCGTATCCGGGCTCTTGCGTATCTAACGGACATTTGCAAGAGACGCAGATCACAGTGATGTGAAGGTAACCATCGAAGGGGTTCGAAGGTCTAAGTTGGCGATGTCAGGCAGCGTCTTGGGGGGCGTTGACTGACGTCTGAGGATGTCTTGGGGGACTTCCTCGGAGCTGCGTTGCCGGGGCACGCACTTAGGGAAGCTTTGAGCGGCCCTCCCGACCGTGCGCTGTCCCGGCAGACCGCACACAGGAGTAGTACGAGGAGTTTTGCTCGTTCTGCTCAACAGCAGTGCCAGCACTACCGGAAAAGACAGCGAATTCAGGCGCTGGTCTCTCAGACGCCCGGCCGGATCCCGTGGGGGGAATCCGCACCGGGACATGGGAAGGCGCCCTGGACGCCGGCCCGTGGGGGGACCGTCGCCAGGGCGCCTTCCGCTTTTTGTTCGCTACGGCCGTTCGCGCGCCGGGACGCCGAAGGGGCGCCGCCGAAGCGACGCCCCTCAGTTCACCGGCAGGTGTCAGCGCTGCTCGACCGGGACGAAGTCACGCTCGACGACGCCCGTGTAAATCTGGCGCGGGCGGCCGATGCGGGAGCCCGGCTCCTTGATCATCTCGTGCCACTGGGCGATCCAGCCCGGGAGGCGGCCGAGGGCGAACAGGACCGTGAACATCTCGGTCGGGAAGCCCATGGCGCGGTAGATCAGGCCCGTGTAGAAGTCGACGTTCGGGTAGAGGCTGCGCGAGACGAAGTAGTCGTCGGAGAGCGCGTGCTCCTCCAGCTTGAGCGCGATGTCCAGCAGCTCGTCGGACTTGCCGAGGGCCGAGAGGACGTCGTGCGCGGCGGCCTTGATGATCTTCGCGCGCGGGTCGAAGTTCTTGTAGACCCGGTGGCCGAAGCCCATCAGGCGGACGCCGTCCTCCTTGTTCTTCACCTTGCGGATGAAGGAGTCGACGTCACCGCCGGAGGTCTGGATGCCCTCCAGCATCTCCAGCACCGACTGGTTGGCGCCGCCGTGCAGCGGGCCCCACAGGGCGTTGATGCCGGCGGAGATCGACGCGAACATGTTCGCCTGGGACGAGCCGACGAGGCGGACCGTCGAGGTCGAACAGTTCTGCTCGTGGTCGGCGTGCAGGATGAGCAGCTTGTCCAGGGCGGCGACCACGACCGGGTCCAGGTCGTACTCCTGCGCGGGGACCGAGAAGGTCATGCGCAGGAAGTTCTCGACGTAACCGAGGTCGTTGCGCGGGTAGACGAACGGGTGACCGATCGACTTCTTGTACGCGTACGCCGCGATCGTCGGGAGCTTGGCGAGCAGGCGGATCGTCGAGAGGTTGCGCTGCTTCTCGTCGAAGGGGTTGTGGCTGTCCTGGTAGAACGTGGACAGCGCGGAGACGACCGAGGACAGCATGGCCATCGGGTGGGCGTCGCGCGGGAAGCCACGGTAGAAGTTCTTGACGTCCTCGTGCAGCAGGGTGTGCTGCGTGATGTCGTTCTTGAACACCGAGAGCTCGTCGACCGTCGGAAGCTCACCGTTGATCAGCAGGTAGGCGACCTCCAGGAACGTGGAGCGCTCCGCCAGCTGCTCGATCGGGTAGCCGCGGTACCGGAGGATGCCGGCCTCGCCGTCGAGGTAGGTGATGGCGGATTTATACGCGGCGGTGTTGCCGTAGCCGCTGTCCAGGGTGACCAGACCGGTCTGGGCGCGGAGCTTCCCGATGTCGAAGCCCTTGTCGCCGACGGTGCTGTCGATCACCGGGTAGGTGTACTCGCCATCGCCGTACCGCACTACTACAGAGTTGTCGCTCACGTCATCCCTCACCGACGTTGTGCCTCTTCTTCGAGGTTGCCCTGACTGTCTCTACCATCCCCCATTTGGCGCAGGAGAGTGCACTCGGGGTCGGCCGTTGGGCGTATCAGCGGCACTGAGTGCCGCCAACTTGTTCATCCTGCCCCTCTCCACCCGCTTCCGGAAGGGCTCTGTGATCCACGTGACTCATTTGATCGATCATTTTTTGTGTTGTCTCACGATTGACGCCCGTCACCGACCCGAGAGCCGGAAGTCCAGCGCGGTGCAACGCCGTCCCGCCGAGACCGTGCGCACCGCCTGACCGATCGCCTTGCGCGAACCGACCAGCACGACCAGCTTCTTCGCC
The DNA here is from genome assembly GCF_040607335.1 of Streptomyces sp. NPDC005303. NCBI lineage: Bacteria > Bacillati > Actinomycetota > Actinomycetes > Kitasatosporales > Streptomycetaceae > Streptomyces > Streptomyces sp. NPDC005303. The sequence continues at coordinate 252,121 of NZ_JBEXGM010000002.1, forward strand.
CGGGTGACCGCCGTGTACAGCAGGTTCCGCTGAAGCATCATCCAGGCGCTGGTGGTGACCGGGATCACCACGGCCGGATACTCGCTGCCCTGGGAACGGTGGATGGTCACCGCGTACGCGTGGGCCAGTTCGTCCAGCTCGTCGAACTCGTACGGCACCTCCTCGTCCTCGTCCGTCAGCACGGTCAGGCGCTGGTCGACCGGGTCGAGGGAGGTGACCACGCCCACGGTGCCGTTGAAGACACCGTTGGCGCCCTTCTCGTAATTGTTGCGAATCTGGGTGACCTTGTCGCCGACCCGGAATACCCGGCCGCCGAACCGCTTCTCGGCGAGGTCGGGGCGGCCCGGGGTGATGGCCTGCTGGAGCAGGCCGTTGAGGTTTCCGGCGCCGGCGGGGCCCCGGTGCATGGGCGCGAGCACCTGGACGTCCCGGCGCGGGTCGAGACCGAATTTGGCCGGAATCCGACGGGCCGCCACATCCACGGTGAGCCGGCCGACCTCCTCGGTGTCGTCCTCGACGAAGAGGAAGAAGTCCTTCATACCGTCGGTCACGGGGTGCTGCCCGGCGTTGATCCGGTGCGCGTTGGTGACGACGCCGGACTGCTGGGCCTGACGGAACACGCGCGTGAGGCGCACCGCGGGGACCGGGCCGCCCTCGGCGAGCAGGTCCCTGAGGACCTCACCCGCGCCGACGCTGGGCAACTGGTCGACGTCCCCGACGAACAGCAGGTGCGCGCCCGGCGGCACCGCCTTCGCCAGCTTGTTGGCGAGCAGCAGGTCCAGCATGGACGCCTCGTCGACCACCACCAGGTCGGCGTCGAGCGGGCGGTCCTTGTCGTAGGCCGCGTCCCCGCCGGGCTTCAGCTCCAGGAGCCGGTGGACGGTGGAGGCCTCGGCGCCGGTGAGTTCGGCGAGGCGCTTGGCGGCACGCCCGGTGGGGGCGGCGAGGACGACCTTGGCCTTCTTGGCGCGGGCCAGCTCCACGATCGAGCGCACGGTGAAGGACTTGCCGCAGCCGGGGCCGCCGGTGAGGACCGCGACCTTCTTGGTGAGCGCCAGCTTGACGGCGGCCTCCTGCTCGGGCGCGAGCTCCACTCCGGTACGGGACCTCAGCCAGCCCAGTGCCTTGTCCCAGGCCACATCACGGAAGGCCGGCATCCGGTCCTGGTCGGTGCGCAGGAGGCGCAACAGCTGGGCGGACAGGGAGAGTTCGGCACGGTGGAAGGGGACGAGGTAGACGGCGGTGACCTCATGGCCGTCGGGGCCGGGGAGCTTTTCGCGTACGACGCCGGGCTCGCCCGAGTCCTCGTCGGGCAGGGCGAGTTCGGCGAGGCACTCGATGACCAGGCCGGTGTCGACCTGGAGGAGCTTGACCGCGTCGGCGATGAGCTGCTCCTCGGGGAGGTAGCAGTGGCCCTGGTCGGTGGACTGCGAAAGGGCGTACTGGAGACCGGCTTTGACGCGCTCGGGGCTGTCGTGCGGGATGCCGACGGACTGGGCGATCTTGTCGGCGGTGAGGAAGCCGATGCCCCAGACGTCGGAGGCGAGCCGGTAGGGCTGGTTCTTCACGACGGAGATCGAGGCGTCGCCGTACTTCTTGTAGATGCGCACGGCGATGGAGGTGGACACCTCGACGGTCTGGAGGAAGAGCATGACCTCCTTGATCGCCTTCTGTTCCTCCCAGGCGTCGGCGATCTTCTTGGTGCGCTTGGGGCCGAGCCCCGGCACCTCGACGAGCCGCTTCGGCTCCTCCTCGATGATCTTCAGGGTGTCCATGCCGAAGTGCTGGGTGATGCGGTCGGCGAAGACGGGCCCGATGCCCTTGACGAGCCCGGAGCCCAGATAGCGGCGGATGCCCTGGACGGTGGCCGGCAGGACGGTCGTGTAGTTCTCGACGGTGAACTGCTTGCCGTACTGCGGGTGGGAGCCCCAGCGCCCCTCCATCCGCAGGGACTCCCCCACCTGGGCACCGAGCAGCGCGCCGACGACGGTGAGAAGGTCACCGCCGCCCCGGCCGGTGTCGACCCGGGCCACGGTGTAGCCGTTCTCCTCGTTGGCGTACGTGATCCGCTCCAGGACCCCTTCGAGCACCGCCAGGTTGGACATGATCCGACGCTACAGGCGAGGTCTGACAGCCGGGAGCCCGGTTCGGTGACGGGGTTCGCTCAGTGGTGCGGGGAGCGCATCACGTGGTCCGTGTGCGCCGGGCCGGACCGGGCGGCGGGTGCCGCGAGTGCGCGGAAGCGGTCCCACTGCACCGCGGGCCGGGACAGGCCCCGGCGCTCCAGATACCGGTCGGTGGCGCGCTGGGTGCGGCGCAGGACCCGTATCGCGTCCGTCGGCCGCCCCGAACCCATGGGTTCCAGGAGCTTCTCGGGGGCCAGCAGCCAGCCGTCGCCGGTCCGGTCCAGCCGCCCGCGGACCAGCGCGTTGCGCATGTCGTTGATCCGCTCGTCGTGCCGGTGCACCAGCAGCGAGGCGGGGCCCGGTGTCACGGCGCAGTCGTCGGGCGGCCGCACCGCGAACCCGCCGGCCGACGGCACCGCACGGGTGCGGGCCAGGACGGGGGCTCCGGAGGCGTCCCGGGCCGCCAGCACCGCGGTGTCGTAGCGGGCGAGTTGGACGGCTCCGAGCAGCGGTGCCGACGGGGCGGGTGCCTCGGGGAGCGGTGGTCGCGCGGCGGACCGCACGATCAGCTGCTCCGGGGCGACGGTGATGACGAGCCGCAGGTAGTACCAGTCCATCAGCCGCCTCATGGGCCGGGAGAGATACGCGCGGCTGTGCGGCTGCCGTTCGAACAGCATCCGCCAGTAGTCCTCCAGGTCCTGCGGGCCCGTCCGGATGTCGTCGGGGCACTCCGCCCGGCCGCCGACGAACAGCTGCGGGGCATCGGTGAGGCCGCTGCCGGTGGGGTCGGAGAAGAGCAGGGCGACCCGGCCGTCGCGGCGGATGTTCAGCGCCTTCTGCGCGAAGGCGAGGGACGTGGTCAGCACCAGCGTGCCGTCCTCGCGGCGCCGGACCGCCGTCGGCCAGGCCAGCGGTGTCCCGTCCCGGCCCAGCGTGACGAACTCGCAGGTCCGGTAGGCGTCGAGGACGGCCGTCGGCGCCGAGTCGAGCACGGTCATCGGCCCGCCTCCCCGGCCAGCGGGGCGCGCAGGGTGTGGCAGGCCGCGGCGTACTGCCGCCGCCCCACCAGCTTCCAGGCCAGCCGTCCGAGCAGCGGGGCCTTGCCGAGGAAGTACGCCCGCTCCTCTTCGGTGGCGTCCTCCAGGATCGCGCCGATGGCGAACATGACCTTGTCCTTGGGCAGGTTCTCCAGTCCCCGGCGGCCGACCAGGTCCCACTCGTCGACCGTCAGGTGCTCGCGGACCAGGGGCAGGACCAGGCGTTCCTCGTCGTCGAGGTGGTCGAGAAGGGCGAGGCGGTGTTCTTCGAGGGCCAGCGCGAGTTCCTGGCCGGCGACGCTGTCGGCCGAGTGCCGCCACTGCGGCGCCCACTGGGCGACGGCCTCCAGGGTGCTGTCGATACGGCCGTGCTGCTCCTCCATGCGGGCGACCAGCTCCTCGGCGCCGGCGGCCCGGTCACGCAGCAGCGGCCAGATCAACTCGTCCTCGAGGGTGTGGTGGTGATGCAGTCCCCCCACATAGTCGGTGAGGTACGCCGAGACCTGCGCGGCCCGCGCCGCCCCCCCGTCGGGTACGGCCCGGACCATACGGGGCAGCAGTGCCGACTCCCGGCGGAAGACACGGTGGACCACGACCATCTCGTGGGTGTAGGGGCGGCCGGCGGTCAGAGGTCCGGGCGGTGTACTGCTGCGGGGCACGCTGAGTCCTTCGATGTTCGGATTGCGGACGACGGCCTCCCACGCTGTCGTCGTCCGCTTGGTGATGACTTGGCGTCCCGCTTGGCGTGCTCTTGGAAGCGGGCCTGGAGCCGGGCCTGGAGCCGTGCCTGGAGCCGTGCCGACCAGGGCGTTTACCGCTCGTTGACGGGATGCGCGCACCGCTCGGATAGATTCCGGCGGCGTGCTGCGAATCAGAGTGCTGGGACCGCTGGGTGCCGAGGTCGCGGGTGCGCCGGTGGGACTGGGCACCCCGCGGCAGCGTGCCGTTCTCGCGCTGCTGGTCGCGGCTCGTGGCGCGGTGGTCTCCGTGGACCGGATGGCGGAGGAGCTGTGGCGCGGGGCGCCCCCGGCCAGGGCGACGGTGTCCCTCCAGGCATATGTGTCGAACCTGCGCCGGGTGCTCGAACCGGAGCGGCCGCCGCGCGCCCCCGCCGCCGTCCTGGTCTCCTCGCCCCCGGGATACGCCCTGCGGCTGCCCGAGGACGAGGTGGACGCCTGGCGTTTCGGCGCCCGGGTCGAGCGTGCCCGGCGCGCACCGGCCGCGCAGGCCCGGGAGTTGCTGACGGAGGCCCTGGGGTGGTGGCACGGGCCCGCGTTCCAGGAGCACGCGGACGAGACCTGGGCGGCGCCCGAGGTTGCCCGGCTGAGCGCGCTGCGTGCCGAGGCCCGCGAACTCGCCGTGGCCGCGGGCCTGTTCACGGGGCACGCCGCCGAGGTCACGCCGAGCGCCGAGGCCATGGTGCGGGAACGGCCGCTGCGGGAGGAGGGCTGGCGGCTCCTGGCACTGGCCCACTGGGCCACGGACCGCCGCGGCGACGCCCTCACGGCACTGCGCCGGGCCCGCAGGACACTCCGCGACGAACTCGGCTGCGACCTGTCCCCGGCCCTGACCGAGTTGGCGCAGGCGATCCTCGCCCAGCGGGTGGAGGTGCTGCGGGCGGCGGTGCCGGAGCGCCGGGCTGCCGGGCGGAGGTGGGCAGCCGCGCCGGGTCAGGGGGGTGCCCTGGCCGACAGGAGCCTGGACGCACCGGAACGGGACTCCGCCGTACCGGCGCGGGCCGCCGCCGCTTCGGAACGGGTGTGCGACGGGACGGAGTCGATGCGGTCTACGCCGGAACAGGCGCGTGGTGAAGGGGAGTTGAGGAAGGCCACCGCCCCGGGTCGGGCGTACACCGCAGCGGAGTTTCCCTCAGCCGCATCAGAACAGAATCACGGTCGGCGGGAGATGAGGCCGAACGGACGGGACCATGCGCACAGCGCAGCGGAGTTGGCCTCCGGTGCGCCGGACCGGACACGCACCCCGGCCGAGTCGACCCCGGCCGCACCGCGAGAGCCCCACCCCACCACCGGGTCGGCCCCCTACCCCGGCCACGACCTCTTCGTGGGCCGCGTCGACGAACTCCGCGCCCTGGACTCCGCCGCCCGTGCCGCTCGTCGGGGCGGTGGGCTCGTGCTGGTCACCGGGGAGGCGGGGGCCGGCAAGAGCGCGCTGTTCGGGCGGCTCGCCGGGCGGTTGCGGGCCCAGGGGTGGACCGTGGTCGTCGGGCGGTGCCCGGAGCACGAGGGGGCCCCGCCCGCGTGGGCCTGGGTGGAGGCGCTCGGGACGCTCGCCCGGCTCGTGCCTCCGGCGCGGCCCGACGAGGTGGCGGCGCTGCTGCACGAACCGGACGGCACGGCCGCCACGACCCGGGACGAGGCGACCGCGGGACGGTTCCGGCTGCACCGGGCATTCGCCGCATGGGTGCACGAGGCGGCCGCCGAGGGCCCCGTGGCCGTGCTCCTGGAGGACCTGCACCGGGCCGACGGGCAGACCCTCGCCCTGCTCGAAGCCGCGGCCGCGGTCACCGGCGTACCGCTGCTGACCGTCGCCGGCTACCGCCCGGCCGAGGCCGGCGAACCGCTGGCCAAGACGCTCGCCCACCTCGCTCCCCGGCTGCCGCACCGCATCGCGCTGACCGGTCTGTCGCCGCGGGACGTCGCCACGGTGGTCGCCGCGGTCTGCGGGGAGCCCGTCGACGGGGCCACGGTGGCGACGCTCGCCGAACGCACCGGCGGCAACCCGTTCTACGTCCGGGAGAGCGCGCGGCTGCTGGCCGACGAGGGCGCCTTGGTGGCCGTGTCGGAGGTCCCCCAGGGCGTCCGGGACGTGCTGCGCAGGCGCCTCGCCCTGCTGTCCGCCGACGCGCGCACGGCCGTACAGCTCGCGGCGGTCGCCGGGCCGGAGTCCGACGTGGCGCTGCTGGCGGACGCGGCGGAGACGGACGAGGAGACCGTGCTGGCGGGCCTGGACGCCGCCATGGCCGCGGATCTGCTGACCGAGCCCGGGCCGGGACGGGTCCGTTTCGTGCACGCGCTGGTCCGCGACACCGTCTACACCGACCTGTCGGGGATCCGCCGGGCCCGGCTGCACGACCGCATCGCGCAACGGCTGCGCACCCACCGCCCCGACGACCTCACCGCGCTGGCCCACCACTTCGCCCGCTCGGGCCGGACGGCGAACGCCCCGCTGGCCGTCGACTACGCGCTGCGGGCGGCGGAGCGGGCCGAGCGGCGGTACGCCCACGACGTGGCCGTAGGACTCGTCCGGCAGGCGCTGGACGCGCACACCGCGGCCACCGCCGACCCCGAGGCCCACCCGGACGGCACGGTCGCGCTGCTGGTGCGGCTGCTGGGCGCGCAGGTGCGGGCCGGTGCCACGGGTGCCGCCCGGCACACCCGGCGGCAGGCGGTGGACCTGGCGGTGCGGGCCGGCCGGGACGACCTGGCCGCGGCCGTCTACGGCGCCTGGGCCGAGCCCTCGCCCTGGCGCAGCCGTCTGGAGGGCTTCCTGGCCCGGACCTCGCTGGCCCATCTGGAGCGGCTCGCCGAGGACCGTACGCTGGACGGCCCGACACGCGCGCGTGTGCTCCAGGTGCTGGCGGACGCGGTGGCGGGCGAGGACGCGCGGCGGGCCCGGGACGCGGCCCACGCCCAGCTGGAGCTGGCCCGGGCCGACGGCGAACCGCGGCTGCTGGCCTCGGCGTTGATGACCTCCGCCCGGCTGCTGCCGCACGAGGCGCAGGGCGCCGCCCGCACCCCGCTCGTCGGCGAACTGCGCGGTCTCGCCCGGGACCACGACCTCCCCGCGCACCGCTGGGTGTGCGAGCACCTCGACACCCTGACCGCCGCGACCCGCAACGATCCCGACGCGGTACGCCGGCACACCGCCGCGGGCCTGGAGCTGGCGCAGCGGTACCGGATGCGGTGGGCGCAGGGCATCAACACCGCCACGTCGGCCATGCTGGCGGCGGTCGCCGGGCGCTTCGAGGAGGCGGAGGCGCGCTACACCGAGGCGGACGGGCTGTTCCAGCGGGTCGGGGCGCATCACGCGACGGCCCCGCGGACGCTGGGACTGTGGACCATCCGGCTCACCCAGCGCCGGGAGGCCGACCTCGAACCGGCCGTGCGTGAGGTGTACGAGTCGGTCGGCACGCCGGTCGCGGTGGCGCACGCCCTCGTGTTGGCCCGGCTGGGACGCCTGGACGAGGCCGCGGCCGTGCCCTTCCCCGTCCGGCCGGTGACGGACCACCTGTACGGCATGGAGCTCGACTACCGCGCCGAGCTCGCGGTCCTGCTGGACGACCGGGAGACGGCGGAGTCTCTGATCGGGTCGCTGCTGCCGCTGAAGGAGCAGTTCGCCGGGACCGCGGGCGGGGCCTACGCCACCCGTCCCCTCGCGCACGCCCTCGCGGACCTGTACCTGCTCGTCGGGGAGCGGGGGCTCGCGGCCGGGGCCTACACGCTGGCCGAGCGGGTCGCCCGGGTCTGGGGCTCCCCGCACCACATGGCCGCCGCCCGCCGGGCCCTCGGGGAGATCACCGGAGGCTGAACATCACGATCCGGTTTCGAGGGCTTGCCAACCCGCTGTGTAATCGATTCCAATCCTGGTGCACGAAGTCGTGTAATCGATTCCACGAGGAGGTGGAGCGGCGATGGCGAGCATCAAGGACGTCGCTGCCGAGGCGGGGGTATCCGTCGCCACGGTGTCGCGGGTCCTCAACGACCATCCGTCGGTCAGCGCGGACGCACGCACCCGCGTGCTGGCCGCCGTCGAGACCCTGGGCTACCGCCCGAATGCCGTCGCCCGCTCCCTGCGCACCGACCAGACCCACACCCTCGGCCTGGTCATCAGCGACGTCATGAACCCCTACTTCACCGAACTGGCCCGCTCCGTCGAGGAGGAGGCCCGCGCGCTGGGCTACAGCGTGATCATCGGGAACGCCGACGAACGGCCCGACCTCCAGGACCACCACGTACGCAACCTGCTGGACCGCCGGATCGACGGCCTCCTGGTCTCCCCCACCGACGGCGGCTCCCCGCTGATGCTGGACGCCGTGCGGGCGGGGACGCCGATGGTGTTCGTGGACCGGTGGATCCCGGGCGTGGCCGTGCCGGTGGTCAGGGCCGACGGGCGGGCCGCGGTGCGCGATCTCGTCGCCCATCTGCACGGCCTCGGGCACCGCAGGCTCGCCATCATCGCCGGGCCCGCCGCCACCACGACCGGCCAGGAGCGCGTGGCCGCCTTCCGTGAGGCCCTCGAGGCGTACGGCCTGGAGCTGCCCGCCGCCTACATCGGGCAGGGCGACTTCCAGGCCGACAGCGGGCGGCGGGTCACCGAGGGCTTCCTCGACCTGCCGGAGCCGCCCGAGGTCGTCTTCGCGGCCGACAACCTGATGGCGCTCGGCGCGCTGGACGCCGTACGCGCGCGTGGGCTGCGGGTGCCGGAGGACCTCGCGCTGGCCGCGTTCGACGACATCCCGTGGTTCGTGCACACCGATCCGCCGATCACCGCGATCGCCCAGCCCACGGGCGAGCTGGGGCGGGCCGCCGTGCGCGCGCTCGTCGACCGCATCGAGGGGCGGCCACCCGCGTCGGTCGCCCTCCCCGCCCGTCTGGTCGTCCGCCGCTCGTGCGGCGAGAACCTCAACCCTGTGCAAAGGAGCACGTCGTGAGCAACGAGGACGAGTTGCTGCGCATCGAGGGCATCCGCAAGACCTTCCCCGGCGTGGTCGCGCTCGACGGCGTCGACTTCGACCTGCGCCGGGGCGAGGTGCACGTGCTGCTCGGCGAGAACGGCGCAGGCAAGAGCACGCTGATCAAGATGCTCTCGGGCGCCTACCACCCCGACGAGGGCCGCGTCCTGGTGGACGGCGAGGAGGTGCACATCCGTGGGGCGCAGGACGCCGAGCGGCTGGGCATCGCCACCATCTACCAGGAGTTCAACCTGGTACCGGATCTGACGGTCGCCGAGAACATCTTCCTGGGGCGGCAGCCGCGCCGGCTCGGGATGATCGACCGCAAGCGGATGGAGGCCGACGCCGAGGTGCTCCTGAAGCGGGTCGGCGTCAACGTCTCGCCCCGCGCGCGGGTGCGTGAACTCGGTATCGCCCGGCTCCAGATGGTCGAGATCGCCAAGGCGCTCAGCCTGGACGCACGCGTGCTGATCATGGACGAGCCGACCGCCGTGCTCACCTCCGAGGAGGTCGACAAGCTCTTCGCGATCGTGCGCAGGCTGCGCGAGGACGGGGTCGGGATCGTCTTCATCACCCACCACCTGGAGGAGATCGCCGCCCTGGGCGACCGGGTCACGGTCATCCGCGACGGCAAGTCCGTCGGGCAGGTGCCCGCCGCCACGGCCGAGGACGAGCTCGTACGCCTGATGGTGGGGCGGTCGATCGAGCAGCAGTACCCGCGCGAGCGCGGCGAGACGGGAGCGCCCCTGCTCAGGGTCGAGGGGCTCACCCGGGACGGCGTCTTCCACGACATCGGCTTCGAGGTGCACGCCGGCGAGGTGGTCGGCATCGCCGGGCTGGTCGGCGCGGGACGTACCGAGGTCGTGCGGGCCGTGTTCGGCGCGGACCCGTACGACAAGGGGGCCGTGAAGGTTGCCGGGGCCGCCCTCAAGGGGCATGACGTGGGCGCCGCGATGGCGGCCGGGATCGGCCTGATCCCGGAGGACCGCAAGGGCCAGGGCCTGGTGCTCGACCAGTCGGTCGAGGAGAACCTGGGTCTGGTGACCATGCGGGCCGCCACTCGCGCGGGGCTCGTCGACCTCAAGGGCCAGCGGGAGGCCGCCGCCCGGATCGCCGAGCAGCTCGGAGTGCGGATGGCGGGACTGCACCAGCATGTGCGAACCCTCTCCGGCGGCAACCAGCAGAAGGTCGTCATCGGCAAGTGGCTGCTCGCCGACACCAAGGTGCTGATCCTCGACGAGCCCACGCGCGGGATCGACGTCGGCGCCAAGGTCGAGATCTACCAGCTCATCAACGAACTCACCGCGGCCGGTGCCGCCGTCCTCATGATCTCCAGCGATCTGCCCGAGGTGCTCGGCATGAGCGACCGGGTGCTGGTGATGGCCCAGGGCCGGATCGCCGGCGAACTCACCGCCGACGAGGCCACGCAGGACTCCGTGATGGCCCTCGCCGTCAGCACGAACACCGTCAAGACCGAGAAGGAGGCCCCTCGTGGCCACTGACACGCTCAAGAGCGGGGCGAGCGCGGGTGGCCTGCGCCGTCTCCTGCTCGACAACGGCGCGCTCACCGCGCTGATCGTCCTCGTCGTCGCCATGTCGGCGCTGTCCGGCGACTTCCTGACCACCGACAACCTGCTCAACGTCGGCGTCCAGGCGGCCGTGACCGCCATCCTCGCCTTCGGTGTGACGTTCGTGATCGTCTCCGCGGGCATCGACCTGTCGGTGGGCTCGGTGGCGGCCCTGTCGGCCACCGTCCTCGCCTGGAGCGCGACCTCGCACGGGGTGCCGGTCTTCATAGCGGTCGTGCTGGCCGTCGTCACCGGCATCGCGGCGGGACTCGTCAACGGGTTCTTGATCGCGTACGGCAAGCTCCCCCCGTTCATCGCCACGCTGGCGATGCTCTCGGTGGCCCGCGGTCTGTCGCTGGTGATCTCCGAGGGCTCCCCGATCGCCTTCCCCGACTCCGTGTCGCACCTCGGTGACACGCTCGGTGGCTGGCTGCCGGTGCCCGTCCTCGTGATGGTCGTCATGGGGCTCCTCGCGGCCTTCGTGCTGGGACGGACCTACATCGGCCGCTCCATGTACGCGATCGGCGGCAACGAGGAGGCGGCCCGCCTGTCCGGCCTGCGCGTGAAGAAGCAGAAGCTCGCCATCTACGCCTTCTCCGGTGTCTTCGCCGCCGTCGCGGGTGTCGTGCTCGCCGCCCGGCTGTCCTCGGCGCAGCCGCAGGCCGCCGACGGCTACGAGCTGGACGCGATCGCCGCGGTCGTCATCGGCGGCGCCTCGCTCGCCGGCGGCACCGGCAAGGCGTCCGGGACGCTGATCGGCGCGCTGATCCTCGCGGTGCTGCGCAACGGCCTCAACCTGCTGAACGTCTCCGCGTTCTGGCAGCAGGTCGTCATCGGTGTGGTCATCGCGCTCGCGGTGCTCCTGGACACCCTGCGCCGCAAGGCGGGGGCGACCCCGGTGACCGGTGCCTCGCAGGGCGGCAAGGGGCGCCAGACGGCGACGTACGGTCTCGCGGCCGTGGTCACCGTGGCGATCGTCGGCGCGACCTCCTTCCTGCACAACGACTCGTCCTCGTCGGCGAACCCGAAGGTGGGTCTGTCGCTGTCCACCCTCAACAACCCCTTCTTCGTGCAGATCCGGGCGGGCGCCCAGGCCGAGGCGAAGAAGCTGGGTGTGGACCTGACCGTCACGGACGCCCAGAACGACGCCTCCCAGCAGGCCAACCAGCTGCAGAACTTCACCAGTTCGAGCCTCGGCGCGATCATCGTCAACCCGGTGGACTCGGACGCGGCGAGCAACTCCGTGAAGGCCGCCGACAAGGCGAAGATCCCGGTCATCGCGGTGGACCGCGGTGTCAACAACGCCAGGACGGACGCCCTGGTGGCCTCCGACAACGTCGCCGGCGGTGAGCTCTCCGCCAGGACGATCGCCGAGAAGCTGGGCGGCAAGGGCAAGATCGTGATCCTCCAGGGCCAGGCCGGTACGTCCGCCGCCCGTGAGCGGGCGCAGGGCTTCGCACAGGGTCTGAAGGCCTACCCGGGCATCCAGGTCGTCGCGCAGCAGCCCGCCGACTTCGACCGCACCAAGGGCCTCGACGTGATGTCGAACCTGCTCCAGGCCCACCCGGACGTCCAGGGCGTCATCGCCGCCAACGACGAGATGGCGCTCGGCGCGATCAAGGCGCTGGGCTCCAAGGCCGGCAAGTCGGTCTCGGTGGTCGGCTTCGACGGCACTCCGGACGGCCTGAACGCGGTGAAGGGCGGCACGTTGTACGCGTCCGTCGCACAGCAGCCCTCCCAACTCGGCAAAATCGCGGTGGACAACGCGCTCAAGGCCCTTCAGGGCAAGAAGGTCGAGGAGACCATCAAGGTGCCGGTGAAGGTGGTCACGAAGGAGAACGTGGCCGGTTTCACGGGCTGACGACGGCGTAAGGGCGGGCGGTCGCTTCGACCGCCCGCCCCGCGTCACTGACTAGGGGAGTCATTCATGTACGACTACGACCTTCTGGTCGTAGGGTCGGCCAACGCCGACCTGGTGATCGGCGTGGAGCGGCGGCCGGGGGCCGGCGAGACGGTGCTCGGCTCGGACCTGGCCGTGCACCCGGGGGGCAAGGGCGCCAACCAGGCGGTCGCGGCGGCCCGGTTGGACGCGCGTACGGCCCTGCTGGCCCGGGTCGGCGACGACGGGCACGGCCGGCTGCTGCTCGACTCGCTGCGGGCGGCCGGGGTCGACACGGTGGGGGTGCTGGTGGGCGGGGCACCGACGGGGGTCGCGCTGATCACCGTCGACCCGTCCGGGGACAACAGCATCGTGGTCTCGCCGGGCGCCAACGGGCGTCTGACGCCGGGGGACGTACGGGCCGCGGTCAGCCTCTTCCACGCCTCCCGGGTGGTGTCGACCCAGCTGGAGATCCCGCTGGAGACGGTCGTGGAGGTCGTACGGAATCTGTCGCCGGACAGCCGGTTCGTGCTGAACCCGTCGCCGCCGCGGCCGTTGCCCACCGAGATCCTCGCGGCCTGCGATCCGCTGATCGTCAACGAGCACGAGGCGAAGGTGATCCTCGGGGACGCGTGTGTGAGCGACGTGCCGGAGGACTGGGCGCGGCTGCTGCTCGCGAAGGGCCCGCGGTCGGTCGTGGTGACGCTGGGCGCCGAGGGGTCCCTGGTGGCGTCCTCGGCCGGGGTGAGCCGGGTGGCGTCGGTGAAGGTGGACGCCGTGGACACCACAGGCGCGGGGGACGCCTTCACGGCGGCGCTGGCGTTCCGGCTGGGGGCGGGTGCGTCCCTGGTGGAGGCCGCTTCGTACGCGTCCCGGGTCGGGGCGGTCGCGGTGACCCGGAAGGGTGCGCAGGACTCCTTCCCCACGTCGGAGGAGGTCGAGGCCCTGTGAAGAAGGCCGGGATACTGAACCGTCAGCTCTCCGGCGCCCTCGCCGAGCTGGGACACGGGGACGGGGTGCTGGTGTGCGACGCCGGCATGCCGATCCCCGACGGGCCGCGCGTGGTCGACCTGGCCTTCCGGGCCGGGGTGCCGTCCTTCGCGGAGGTCCTCGACGGGCTGCTCGCCGAGCTGGTGGTGGAGGGGGGCACGGCGGCGGAGGAGGTGCGGGACGCCAACCCGGCGGCCGCGGAGCTGCTGGCCGCCCGCTTCCCCGAGCTGGACCTGGTCTCCCACGAGAAGCTCAAGGAACTGTCGGCGGGCGCCCGCCTGGTCGTGCGCACGGGGGAGGCACGACCGTACGCGAACGTGCTGCTCAGGTGCGGGGTGTTCTTCTGACGTCGGGGCGGTCGGGGCGCACCGGCAGGGGCGCGGAAAAAAATCCCGGCAGCCGTACAACCCTCCCCCGACCTGGCGGGTCGTACTTGGCATCAGGACTCTTGGAGGGGGATCCGGGGGGATCGCGGGGGTTCTGACGGGGAGGGAAACCCGAGGGGGCCCGGTCATCGGCCGGGCCCCTTCGAAATGTCCGGCCCGCTTCACACGGTGTGTGCCACGAACCGTTCCGCCGTCTCCGCGAGGACCTCACGCCCGTCGCGGGCCCACAGCGCGTCGTTGAACAGCTCGACCTCGATGGCGCCCGTGTAGCCGGCCGCCTCGACGTACCGCTGCCACTCCCGCATGTCGATCGCGCCGTCACCGATCTGGCCGCGGCCGTTCAGCACGCCCTCCGGCAGCGGGGTCGTCCAGTCCGCGAGCTGGAAGGTGTGGATACGGCCGCCGGCGCCCGCGCGGGCGATCTGCGCGGGTGCGTTGTCGTCCCACCAGATGTGGTACGTGTCCACCGTGACGCCGACCTGCCGGGCGGGGAAGCGCTCCGCGAGGTCGAGGGCCTGGGTGAGCGTGGAGACCACACAGCGGTCCGAGGCGTACATGGGGTGCAGCGGCTCGATGGCCAGCCTCACCCCGTGCTCCTCCGCGTACGGGCCCAGCACCGCCAGGGCGTCCGAGATGCGCTCACGGGCGCCGTGCAGGTCCTTGGAGCCGGCCGGAAGACCGCCCGAGACCAGGACCAGCGTGTCGGTGCCGAGGGTGGCCGCCTCGTCGACCGCGCGCCGGTTGTCGTCCAGCGCCGCGGCCCGCTCCTCCGGGTCGATCGCCGTGAAGAAGCCGCCGCGGCACAGCGTGGTGACGGTCAGGCCCGCGTCGCGGACCAGCTTGGCCGTCTCCTCGACGCCGTACGACTGGACGGGCTCGCGCCACAGGCCGATGTTGCCGATGCCCAACTCACCGCAGGCGGCGACCAGTTCCGGCAGTGACAGCTGCTTGACCGTCATCTGGTTGATGGAGAAGCGGGACAGGTCGGTCACTGGGTCACCCCGTACAGGGACAGCAGGTTCTTCATACGCTCCTCGGCGAGCTTCGGGTCCGGGAACAGGCCCAGGCCGTCGGCGAGTTCGTAGGCGCGCGCGAAGTGCGGGAGGGAGCGGGCCGACTGGAGGCCGCCGACCATCGTGAAGTGCGACTGGTGACCGGCCAGCCAGGCGAGGAACACCACGCCCGTCTTGTAGAAGCGGGTCGGCGCCTGGAAGAGGTGGCGGGACAACTCGACGGTGGGGTCGAGGAGTTCGCGGAACCCCTTGGCGTCACCGGTGTCCAGGACGCGGACCGCCTCGGCGGCGAGCGGGCCCAGGGGGTCGAAGATGCCGAGCAGGGCGTGCGAGAAGCCCTGGTCGTCGCCCGCGATCAGCTCGGGGTAGTTGAAGTCGTCGCCGGTGTAGCAGCGGACGCCCTGCGGGAGCCTGCGGCGGATGTCGATCTCGCGCTGGGCCTCCAGGAGCGAGACCTTGATGCCGTCGACCTTGTCGGGGTGGGCGGCGATGACCTGGAGGAACGTGTCCGTGGCCGCGTCGAGGTCGCTGGAGCCCCAGTAGCCGTCGAGGGCCGGGTCGAACATCGGGCCCAGCCAGTGCAGGACGACCGGCTCGGTCGCCTGGCGGAGCAGGTGGCCGTAGACCTCCAGGTAGTCCTCGGGGCCCTTGGCGGCCGCCGCGAGGGCCCGGGAGGCCATCAGGATGGCCTGGGCGCCGGACTCCTCGACGAGGGCGAGCTGCTCCTCGTAGGCCGCCCGGACCTCGTCCAGGGTCGCCGGGCCGGTGAGCTGGTCGGTGCCCACACCACAGGCGATGAGCCCGCCGACCGACTTGGCCTCCGCGGCGCTGCGGCGGATCAGCTCGGCCGCGCCCGCCCAGTCCAGGCCCATCCCCCGCTGGGCGGTGTCCATCGCCTCGGCGACACCGAGCCCGTGGGACCACAGGTGGCGGCGGAAGGCGAGGGTGGCGTCCCAGTCGACGGCGGCGGACGAGTCGGGGGTCGTGTCGGCGAACGGGTCGGCCACGACGTGCGCCGCCGAGAAGACCGTACGGGAGGTGAAGGGGGTGCCGGAGGTGGCGGCGAAGGGCTCCTCGCGGGGCTCGTAGGCCCTGAAGCCACCCTTGAAGTCAGGGAGTCGGATCGTCACAGCGAGATCTCCGGTACGTCGAGACGGCGGCCCTCCGCCGAGGACTTCAGGCCCAGTTCGGCGAGCTGGACACCGCGGGCGCCGGCGAGGAGGTCCCACTGGTAGGGGGCGTCGGCGTAGACGTGCCTGAGGAAGAGCTCCCACTGGGCCTTGAAGCCGTTGTCGAACTCGGCGTTGTCCGGGACCTCCTGCCACTGGTCGCGGAAGACCTCGGTGGCGGGGATGTCGGGGTTCCAGACGGGCTTCGGGGTGGCCGAGCGGTGCTGGACGCGACAGTTGCGCAGGCCCGCGACGGCCGATCCCTCCGTGCCGTCGACCTGGAACTCCACGAGCTCGTCGCGGTTGACGCGGACGGCCCAGGAGGAGTTGATCTGGGCGATCGCGCCGCCGTCGAGCTCGAAGATGCCGTAGGCGGCGTCGTCGGCGGTGGCGTCGTAGGGCTTGTCGTTCTCGTCCCAGCGCTGCGGGATGTGGGTGGCGGTGAGGGCCTGGACGGACTTCACGCGGCCGAAGAGCTCGTGGAGCACGTACTCCCAGTGCGGGAACATGTCGACAACGATGCCACCGCCGTCCTCGGCGCGGTAGTTCCAGCTCGGGCGCTGGGCGGTCTGCCAGTCGCCCTCGAAGACCCAGTAGCCGAACTCGCCGCGGATCGAGAGGATGCGGCCGAAGAAGCCGCCGTCGATGAGGCGCTTGAGCTTGAGCAGGCCCGGCAGGAAGAGCTTGTCCTGGACGACGCCGTGCTTGATGCCCTTCGCCTCGGCGAGGCGGGCCAGCTCCAGGGCGCCGTCGAGACCGGTGGCGGTGGGCTTCTCGGTGTAGATGTGCTTGCCGGCGGCGATCGCCTTCTTGATGGCCTCCTCGCGCGCGGAGGTCACCTGGGCGTCGAAGTAGATCTCCACGGTCGGGTCGGCGAGGACCGCGTCGACGTCGGTGGAGACGTTCGCCGGGTCCAGGCCGTGCTGCTCGGCGAGGGCCTTCAGCGCATGCTCACGGCGGCCCACGAGGATCGGCTCGGGCCACAGCAGGTTGCCGTCACCGAGGTCGAGACCGCCCTGTTCGCGAATGGCGAGGATGGAACGGACGAGGTGCTGGCGGTAGCCCATGCGCCCCGTCACACCGTTCATGGCGATACGCACCGTCTTGCGTGTCACGTCATTCCCTTCATAGGAGTCGTACGCGGTTGTGCGCGCCGCGCACGCTCCACTGATGAGCGTTACAGCAAGCGCTTTCTATCTAGGAAGAAGCTAGCCTCTGACCAGCGGTCTGGACAAGAGCGCGGCAGGGGTGAGTTGTTCGAGGGGGCGAACAACGGGGGTCGGGGGGCTTAAGGTCGGCTCGGAACCGGGCCGTGGGGGCCCGCGTGTACGACGGAGTACGACTGAGATGCGCCAGGGCGGGGCCGCGGCACACCGCGGCACGCTGAGGCGCGCAACCGGAGGACGACGAGATGACGGTGACCCTGGCGGACGTGGCGGCCCGCGCCCAGGTCTCCCCCGCGACGGTGTCGCGCGTACTGAACGGGAACTACCCCGTGGCAGCGTCCACCCGTGAGCGGGTGCTGCGGGCCGTGGACGAGCTGGACTACGTGCTGAACGGGCCGGCCAGCTCGCTCGCCGCCGCCACCTCGGATCTCGTCGGGATCCTCGTGAACGACATCGCCGACCCCTTCTTCGGGATCATGGCCGGTGCGATCCAGTCCGAGATCGGGGGGCCGGGCGGCCGCGCGGGCGGTGAGCGGCTCGGGGTCGTCTGCAACACCGGGGGATCCCCGGAGCGGGAGCTGACGTACCTCACCCTGCTCCAGCGGCAGCGGGCGGCGGCGGTCGTGCTGACGGGCGGGGCGACGGAGGCCGCGCCGCACCAGGCCGCGATGTCCGCGAAGCTCCGGAAGCTGGCGGACGCGGGGACGCGGATCGTGCTGTGCGGGCGGCCGCCGGCGCCGGAGACCGGGGCGTTCGCGCTGACCTTCGACAACCGGGGCGGGGGGCGCGAGCTGACGGAACACCTCATCGGGCTCGGACACCGTCGCCTCGGGTACATCGCGGGCCCCGAGGAACGGACGACCACCCGGCACCGGCTGGAGGGACACCGGGCGGCACTGGCGGCGCACGGCATCGAGGAGGACCCTCGCTGGACCGTGCACGGCCGCTACGACCGGCGGTCCGGGTACGAGGCCACGCTGGAGCTGCTGCGGCGGGACCCGTCGCTCACGGCTGTGGTGGCCGCGAACGACTCCGTCGCGCTGGGGGCTTGTGCGGCGCTGCGGGACTCCGGGCTGCGGATCCCGGACGACGTGTCGGTCGCCGGGTTCGACGACCTGCCGTTCAGCATCGACGCGGTGCCTGCGCTGACGACGGTGCGGTTGCCGCTGGCGGAGGCGGGGGCCCGGGCGGGGCGGATCGCGATGGGGCGGGAGGAGCCGCCGCCCGGGGGGATCGCCACGGTTCGGGGGGAGTTGATGGTTCGGGGGTCTTCGGGGGTGCCTCGGGCTTGAGGCGGGGCTGATCGCCGCGGGCGGGTGGGTCACAGGGCAGGGGTCACAGGAGGCCGGAGATGCCCTGTGCAGAGTGGGACCCGCCACTGCCGGAGGCCCGAAACCGGACTGTCTGCTCCCCCTGAGCCGTCATCGCCCACCGGCCTGCCGCGCCGCCTCCTCCACGCGCTCGCGGTGCTTCTCCCACCAAGTCGCGTCACCGGGTGCCATGTTGTCCCCCTCCGCCCGCAGCCCCACCGACCCATCCACGAGTTCGCGTACGACGTCGGCGTGGCCGACGTGACGGTGGGTTTCGGCGATCATGTGGATCAGGATGCGCTGGAGGGTGAGTTCGGGGTGCGGGGGCCAGGGGACGCGGCCGAGGGTGTTCAGGGGGAGGGAGTCGAGGGTCTCGTCCGCGTGGGCGCAGGCCCGGCGGTAGCCGTCGACTATCTGCTCGCGGGTCTCGTCGGGGGTGGCCCACAGGTCGGCGTTGGGTTCGGCGGCGCCGGTGATCCACAGGGGCTGCGCGCCGGGAAACGGCCGGCCGAAGGTCTCGCCGAAGTAGAGCGCCTCGGCACCGGTGAGGTGCTTGACCAGTCCCAGGAGGTTGGTGCCCGTCGGGGTGAGGGGGCGGCGGACGTCGTACTCGCAGAGCCCGTCGAGCTTCAGGAGCAGGGCGTCGCGGGCGTCCTGGAGGTAGAAGCGGAGGTCGGCCGTGGGATCCGGTGCGGTCATGGGACCAGTCTCCCGGCGGCATGATCTCTGTCCATCGAAATTCGGCGGGGACCCGGTCGTCCCCCTCCCCGGCCGGCGAACCCGTACGCTCCCCCCACCGATGAGTTCCGCCCCCCGCCTCGGTCTGCAATGCCGTAACCGACTAGGAACCGGAGTGAGTCCCATGCGCATCGTGGTCAGTGAGTTCATCAGTCTGGACGGGGTCGTGCAGGCGCCCGGTGGGCCCGAGGAGGACACCGACGGTGGGTTCGCGCACGGGGGCTGGTCGCACCCCTACTTCGACGCGGAGGTGCTCGGACCGGCGTTCACCGAGGGGATGGAGCGGGCCGAGGCGCTGCTGTACGGGCGGCGGACGTATCTGACGATGGCGGGGGCCTGGCCGGAGCGTGCCGGGGACCCCTTCGCCGACCGGTTGAACTCCCTGAAGAAGTACGTCGTCACGGACACCCTCGGCGATGACGAGCTGACCTGGAACAACACCGAGCGGATCCCGGGTTCCGAGGCCGTCGCGCGGATCCGTGAGCTGCGGGAGCGCGAGGGCGGTGAGCTGGCGATGATGGGCAGCCCCACCCTCGTCCGCACGCTGATCAGTGAGGGGCTCGTCGACGAGCTCCAGCTGATCGTGATGCCGGTGCTGCTCGGTGGCGGCAAGTCGATCTTCCCGGAGGACGGGGCGAAGCGGCCGTTCGAGCTGGTGTCCACGGTCGCCGGGAAGACCGGCGTGCAGGTGTGCGTCTACCGGCCCGCCGCCGAGGGGTAGCCGCGGCGGGCGCGGACGTCCTACGCTCGGTCCGTCGGTATCTCTGACTGAGTCAAGTATCCGGGGGTCGACCGATCATGACCGTCCAGGACATCCGCGCCTTCAACCGCTTCTACACGAACGTCATCGGCGCCCTCGACTACAGCCGCCGGCTGTACGCGCCGTACACCCTGACCGAGTCCCGCGTGCTGTACGAGCTCGCGCACTCGCCGCGCACCGACGCGGCGGACCTGCGCACCGAACTCTCGCTGGACGCGGGGTACTTGAGCCGGATCCTGAACAAGTTCGAGCAGGACGGACTGGTCGAGCGCACGGCCTCGGACCGTGATCCGCGCCGGCGCCGGATCGTGCTCACCTCGCGCGGCCGGGAGACCGCCGCGCTGCTCGCCGAGCGCGCCGACGAATCCGTGGGCGCGCTCCTTGCCACCGTCCCCTCCGCCGACCGGCCCCGGCTCTCCGAGGCGATGCGGACCGTCCGCACGCTCCTGTCCGACGGCCGCCCGCCGCGCCGCGAGGACGTCCTGCTGCGCGAGCCGGGCCCTGGTGACCTCGGCTGGATCGTGGCCCGGAACGCGGCCGTCTACGCCGCCGAGTACGGCTTCAACGCCGACTACGAAGGCCTGGTCGCGAGGATCGTCGCCGACTTCGCGGAGGACCACGACCCGCATCTGGAGCGGGTGTGGATCGCCGAGCTGGACGGGCGGCCGGTGGGGTGCGTGATGTGCGTACGGGACGACGCGCCCGCGACCGCCCGGCTCCGGCTGCTCCTCGTCGAGCCCGAGGCGCGCGGACTGGGCATCGGGGACCGTCTGGTGTCGGCCGTCGTCGAATTCGCGCGCGGCGTCGGCTACCGCGACCTGGTGCTGTGGACCAACGACGTCCTCACCGCCGCCCGCCGCGTCTACCAGCGCCACGGTTTCGTCCTCGCCGCCGAGAAACCCCACCGCTCCTTCGGCAAGGACCTGAACGGGCAGGACTGGCGACTGGACCTGACCGGTACGGGTGGGTGACGGTGCGCGCGGCGATCGGGCGACTCGGCAGCGCCGCACCCGCCCGGCTGGACCTCACCGACTCCACCGGGCGAGAGTAGGGCGCATGAAACTGGCGTTCTCCACCCTCGGTGTCCCCGGCCTTCCCCTCGCCGACGTGCTGCGGCTCGCGACCACGCACGGCTATCACGGAGTAGAACTGCGCGCGCATCCGGAGGAGCCGGTGCACCCCGGTATCGGGCTCGCCGAACGGGCCGACGCGGTCTCCGAGTTCAAGGCGGCCGGCGTGGAGGTGCTGGGGCTCGCCGGGTACGCGCGCGTGGCCGCCCCCGGCGACGACGAACCCGTGGTCGAGGAGATCCACCGCCTCCTGGACCTCGCCCGCGACCTCGGCGCCGGATACGTCCGGGTCTTCCCCGGCGCCGCCTCCGACCAGTCCCGCGAGGAGGCCGACGCCACGGCCGCCCGACGGCTGGGTACGGCCGCGGAGTACGCCGGCGACCTCGACGTACGCATCCTCCTCGAAACCCATGACTCGCACCGCACGGGCGCCGACGCGATCCGTGTCCTCGGCCCGGTCGGCCACCGTCAGGTCGGCGCGCTCTGGGACGTCATGCACACCTGGCTCGGCGGTGAACAGCCCTCCGAGACCTACGCGGCCCTCGCCCCGCACCTCGGATACGTCCAGGTCAAGGACATCGCCTCGGCCGACGACACCACACCGGTCGCGCTCGGCGCCGGGGTCCTGCCGCTCGCGGAGTGCGTGGAGGTCCTCGCCCGGCACGGCTGGGACGGCTGGCTGTGCTGGGAGTACGAGAAGCGCTGGTACGAGGCGGCCGCGCCGCTGGAGGAGCTCCTTGGCACGGGCCGCGAGCACCTGGCCCGGCTCCTGAACGACTCCGCCTGACAGCGGGAAATTCGGATGCGGGGGCGGGCGCGGCCGGATACCGTCCCCGGGTGCCTCAGCCCGCCCCTCCCCCGCTTCCCGTGTCATGAGCCTCAGCCGTACGTTCCTCGATGTACGGCCCCTGCGCACCTCGCCCGTGTTCCGGCGGCTGCTGTTCGGGCGCACGGTGTCCACGCTCGGCACCTTCATGACCATGGTGACCGTCATGTACCAGGTGTGGGACATGACCCACAGCACGGTCTGGAGCGGCGCGGTGGGCATCGCGCAGGCGGTGCCGATGGTCGGGGTCAGCCTGTTCGCGGGTTCCTGGGTCGACCGGGCCGACCGGCGCCGGGTGTACCTCACCGGCACCGTCGGCTCGGCGGTCTGCTCCCTGCTGCTGGCCGTGCAGGGCTTCGCCGGGCACGCGCCGGTGATGGTCGTGCTGCTGCTGGTCGCGGCACAGACCTCCTTCGCCGCGCTCGGCGCGCCCGCCGCCGGGGTGTTCGTGCCGCGGCTGCTGCCCCGCGAGCAGGTGGCCGCCGGTCTCGCGCTCCAGCAGGTCACCGGTCAGGCGATGATGCTGGTCGGCCCGGCCGTCGCCGGGGTCGTGCTCGGCTGGTGGGGCATCGGTGTCTGCTACCTCCTGGACACCGTCAGCTTCGCGCTGTCCTTCTACGGCGCCTACGGCCTGCCCGCGCTGCCGCCCGAGGGTGAGAAGTCCCGGCCCGGGGTGCACGGCGTCCTGGACGGCCTGCGGTTCCTGACCGGCGACCGGGTGGTGCGCGGCGCCCTGCTGACCGACCTGGCCGCCACCGTCCTGTCCATGCCGGTGAGTCTGTTCCCGCTGGTCAACGAGGAGCGCTTCGGCGGGGACCCGCGCACACTCGGCCTGTTCCTGTCCGCGCTCGCCGTGGGCGGTGTCGCCGCGACGGTGTTCTCCGGCCCGGTCACCCGCCTCGCCCGCCCCGGCCCTGTGATGCTGTGCGCGTCGGCGACCTGGGGTGCGGCCCTCATGCTGTTCGGCCTGACCACCAGCGCGTGGGCGGGCCTCGGCATCCTGGCACTGGCCGGCGCCGCGGACGCCCTCGCCGTCCTCTCCCGCACGACCATCGTCCAGACCCGCACCCCCGACGCCCTGCTCGGCCGGGTCACGGCCGCCGAGACGATCGTCGGCCAGGCGGGCCCGCACCTCGGCAACCTGCGGGGCGGCCTGATCGCGGGCTGGAGCTCGGGAGTGACCGCGCTGATCACGGGCGGCCTCATGTGCGTGGCAGCAGTGGGGTACGTCGGGGCGAGCACACCGCAGTTGCGGGCGGTTCCGGCCCCGGACGGGGCGTGACCCTCGCGCAGCCGTCCGTCCTCATCGGGCGCCCAGGAGCGTGACCGGTCCTCCGACCGCCGTGTTCCAGCGGTTCCAGGCGCACCAACTCGCCTGCCAGGAACGGCCCTTCCGGCTGGAGACCCAACGCCCGTTCAACCCCCGATGCCCCTTCGCAGCTCCCCGAACGCCTCATGGAAACCGGGGAAAGTCTTCCGTACGCATCCGGGGTCGTCGAACGAGATTCCGGCGACCCGGAGGCCGGTGACCGCGAAGGACATGACGATGCGGTGGTCGCCGTACGAGGTCACCTGTGCCCCGGTGGCCGTTCCGGGCACGATCTCGATCCAGTCCGGGCCCGTCGACACCCGCACGCCCAGCCGCCGCAGGTTCTCCGCGCAGGCCTCCAGCCGGTCGCACTCCTTCACCCGCGTGTTGGCCACGTCCTCGATGCGGACCGGGCCGGAGGCGAACGGCGCGATTGCCGCCAGCGTCGGCATCGTGTCCGAGATGTCCCGCATGTTGACCGTCAGGCCGCGCAGTTCGCCGGTGCCCCGGACCGTGGTGGCGTCGGCGCCGACGGACACCCGCGCGCCCATCCGCCGCAGTACGTCCACGAAGCCGAGGTCGCCCTGGAGCGCGCCCGTGCCGAGCCCCGGGACCGTCACCTCGGCGCCCGGCGTGATCGCCGCCGCCGCGAAGAAGTAGCTCGCCGTGGACGCGTCCGGCTCGATCGCGTAGGTCGTGGCGCGATAGCCGCCCGGCGGGACCACGAAGACCTCGCCCTCCCTCGCCACCTCCACCCCGAACGCCCGCATCATCGCGAGGGTGATCTCGACGTACGGCGCCGACACCAGGTTCGTGACGCGGATGCGCAGGCCCCTGCGGGTCAGGGGGCCGAGCAGCAGGAGTGCGGTGAGGTACTGGGAGGACTGGCCCGCGTCCAGGACCACTTCTCCGCCCTCGACGCCCGACGCCCGTACCATCAGCGGATGGTGGCCCTCCGCTTCCTCATGGCGCAGGTCCACTCCCAGGTCGCGCAGCGCACGCGTCAGCGGCAGCAGCGGACGCCGGCGCATCTGGGGCGAGGCGTCGAAGCGGTACGTGCCGTGGCCGGCCGCGGCCAGGGTGGGCAGGAAGCGGGCGGTCGTCGCGCCGTCACGGCAGTACACGTCCGCCTCGGCGACCGCCGGTCCCTGCGGGCGGCCGTCCACCTGCCAGGTGTCCGGCGTACGGCCCACCCGGTAGCCGAGCCGCACCAGGCCCTCGGCGAAGCCCTCCGTGTCGTCCGAGCGCAGGGGGCGTACGAGGGTGGTCACTCCGTCGGCCGCTGCGGCCAGGAAGAGGGCCCGGGCGGTGATGGACTTGGAGCCGGGGAGGGTGAGGGTCCGCGGGGCGGGCGTGTCGACGGGCATGCCCCTCATGATCGCCCACGACCGCCTCCGACGCCGGGACGTCCACGGGGTGGACCCGTTCAGGCGCGGCGCCCGGAGCGTGGTCCCCGCTTCCACCGGTCGTCCGGCACCGGCGCTTTCCGGTCCGTCTGCACCTGGAGTTCGTAGTACGAGTCGGCCGCCGTCCCGTGGAACGCCTCGTCATGTGCGGCCAGCGCCCCGCGCAGACCGCCCCCGGCCGTGCCCCGTCTGCGGATATGCCGGGCCAGGGCCGTGAAGGGGCCGAGTACGACGACGAGAGCACCGATGACGATCAGGAGCGGCATCAACTGACCCATGCAGCGACCATACGCCGACAAGTCGCCGACTCATCCGCCCCGTTGGCCCCGGCCACACCAACTTTGGGAAATTCGGCCCGAGCCGGGAACCCCGCCCCGCCGCCGCTCGTCCAAAGCGCAAGCTGCCGGAGAGTCACCGTGGTGCGGCGTCGGCCTCGCTGCTGGCTGCGAACGCTGACCAACCCTCTCCTGCGTACTGCGGCCGGCAGCACGCCGTCATCGGCGCGCCCCCCTCCAACTGCGCCGATGGCGGCCCCTCCCTGGTTACTGTGCACTCCCTTGACTGGCAGAAACTTCCCGGATATTGGTGACCCCACGGAAGTTTCCTTCAGCGGATCACCTCCGGAAGGAGCGCACGTGCCCTCCAGACGTACCGTCCTCGCCGCCACAGCAGGCGTCGCCGCCTCACTCGCCCTCGGCGGGACCGCGCACGCCGACGACAAGAAGCTCCGCTCCCTCATCTCCCGTATGACGCTCGAGGAGAAGGTCGGCCAGCTCTTCGTGATGCGGGTCTACGGCCACTCCGCCACCGCCCCCGACCAGGCGGACATCGACGCCAACCTCAAGGAGATCGGCGTCCGTACGGCCGCCGAGATGATCGCCAGGTACCGGGTGGGCGGGATCATCTACTTCACCTGGGCCCACAACACCCGTGATCCGCACCAGATCGCCGATCTCTCCAACGGCATCCAGAGGGCTTCACTGCGAC
Source organism: Streptomyces sp. NPDC005303 (assembly GCF_040607335.1). NCBI lineage: Bacteria > Bacillati > Actinomycetota > Actinomycetes > Kitasatosporales > Streptomycetaceae > Streptomyces > Streptomyces sp. NPDC005303. The sequence continues at coordinate 277,553 of NZ_JBEXGM010000002.1, forward strand.
AGCCGCGCGGACTGCCCGTCCTCGTCTCCACCGACCAGGAGCACGGGATCGTCTGCCGGGTCGGCGAGCCCGCCACCCTCTTCCCGGGCGCCATGGCCGTCGGCGCCGGGGGCTCGCGCAGGGACGCCCGCACCCTCGGCCGTATCGCCGGGCAGGAACTCCGGGCCATCGGCATCCGGCAGAACTACTCCCCCGTCGCCGACGTCAACGTCAACCCGGCCAACCCGGTCATCGGCGTCCGCTCCTTCGGGGCCGACCCCCAGGCCGTCGCGGGTCTCGTGGCCGCCGAGGTCGCCGGGTACCAGGGCTCCGGGGTCGCCGCGACCGCCAAGCACTTCCCGGGGCACGGGGACACCGCCGTCGACAGCCACTACGGCTTCCCCGTCATCACCCACAGCCGGGAGCTGTGGGAGAAGCTGGACGCCGTCCCCTTCCGGGCCGCGATCCGCGCGGGCATCGACTCGGTCATGACCGCGCACATCCAGTTCCCGGCCCTCGACCCCTCCGGCGACCCGGCGACGCTCTCCCACCCGATCCTCACCGGCATCCTGCGCGGCGAACTCGGCTACGACGGGGTCGTGGTCACGGACTCCCTCGGCATGGAGGGCGTCCGGCAGAAGTACGGCGACGACCGCGTGCCCGTCCTCGCCCTCAAGGCCGGGGCCGACCAGCTCCTCAACCCGCCCTCCCTGGACGTGGCGTGGCAGGCCGTCCTGAAGGCCGTACAGGACGGAGAGCTCACCGAGGCGCGCCTCGACGAGTCGATCCTGCGGATCCTGCGGCTCAAGGCCCGGCTGCGACTGTTCGAGGAGCCCTACGTCAGCCGGGGCGGCGTGACCCGGACCGTCGGCACCGCGGCCCACCTCGCCGCCGCCGACCGGCTCGCCGAACGCACGACGACCCTGCTGGTGAACGAGAACGGACTGCTGCCCCTCTCCCGTCGCACCCATCGCAAGCTGCTCGTCGTGGGCGCCGACCCCGCCTCCCCGTCCGGTACGACGGGCCCGCCGACCGGGGTACTGGCCGCCGCCCTGACCGAACTGGGCTTCACGGCCACCGCCCTGTCGACCGGTACGGCCCCCTCGGCGGCCACCGTCGCCCAGGCCGTCGCGGCGGCACGGGACGCGGACGCGGTGGTCGTGGGGACGTACAACATCACGGCCGCCCAGCAGGCGCTCGTCGAGCAGCTCGTGGCGAGCGGGCGGCCGGTGGTCGCGGTCGCGATCCGCAATCCCTACGACGTGGCCCGGCTGCCCACCGCCCCGGCCTGCCTGGCGACCTACTCCTGGACCGACGTCGAACTGCGGGCGGCCGCGCGGGTGATCGCCGGGAGGACGGCACCGCGCGGGAGGCTGCCGGTGCCGGTGCAGCGGGCCGACGATCCGGCGCAGGTGCTGTACCCGGTCGGGTACGGGCTGTCGTACGGCCGGTAGCGCGCGGGGCGTAGGCGCCGTACGACTCACAACTCGTACATCACCCCCGAAAGGCGCAAAGGACCCCACATGTCTGGCGTGGCTCCGCCGCGACGGTCACGCTGGACGCGGGGGTAGGCCGGGGGGATGGCGATGCGCGACAGGTGGTCCACGGGGGTGGTGTGCGCACTGGCGGTGCTGCTCGCCGTCCTGCTGACGGGGTGTACGCAGTCGGCCGCCGGCGGGGAGAACGACAAGGGGGCCGCCGGCACGGCCTCCGTCCCGCCGTCCGCCACCCGGGCCTCCGGTTTCGGCGCGGTGTTCCTCGCGGTCGACGAGTGCAGCTCCTTCGGCAAGTCCAGCTTCACCGAGGTGCCCTGCACCAGTGAGCGGGCGGCGGCGCGGGTCGTGGCCCGGCACGACGGCACCACGACGGGTGGGCCGCCCTGCCCGGCGACCACCGACTTCGTGCTGCACATCAGTGAGCAGAGCCAGGTCTCCGACGAGGACGGCGACGGGGCCGTGCCACAGGGCTACGCCTGCATGCGCAACCTGCAGCCGCCGCATCCGGGCGACCCCGGCGGCGGGGGCGGACCCCGGACCATCGTCGGCGACTGCGTGTACGGCTCGGGCAGCGGGCAGGTCAGGGAGACCGCGTGCGACGGCAAGGGCGAGCGGAAACCGCAGTACAAGGTGGTGAAGGCGGTCGCCACGCGCAGCCGCTGCCCGCTGTCGACGGCCCTGTACGTGCAGCTCGGCGGCCCCCAGCCGGTGGGCTGCGCCCGGCCGTTGTGATCCCGGCCGGGCGCGGCGAGCGGACTACGGACGAGGGACTACGGACGCAGGGTGGGCTCCCGCTCCACGTCCCGTACGTCCAGCTTCCGGTCGAACTTCGCGAGCGGCTTCGCCTCGGTCACGGCGGTGGCCGGGACGCCCGCCCAGGCGAGGATCCTGGCCGTGGCGAACGACTTCTGGTCGGCGACCAGACCGGCGACGTTCGCCCCGTGGTTCATGCCGGGCGCGGTGAACACGTACGCGTCCTTGGCCCCCTTGTCGACGCGGAACCGCTCCGCGCCCCACGGGTCGTTCTGGCCGTAGACGTACAGCATGTGGTGGGCGTTGCTGCGCACCCAGGTGTCCACGTCCCGCATCGCGTACGGCTGGAACTTCGTCGGGATGCTGCGCGGGACGAAGTTGCGCGGCGGCTGGTAGCCGTAGCGGATGTACTTCTTCTCGATGTGCGGGAACTTGATCGTCGGTGCGCCGAGCTGGGTGGCCGCCTGGTAGTAGTACGGCGTGTACGTCTCCAGGCCCTGGTCGGCGTAGGCGGAGAAGCCGGAGATCGTGTCGATGGAGTTCCAGATCTGGTCGTCGGTCGCGCTCTTCGCGTCCGCCGGGATCAACGTGTCGTCGCCGCAGTTGGCCAGCAGGTTGTACTGCCAGAAGCCCCAGACGTAGTCGAGTACGACGGCCTCGTAGGCCTTGTCCAGACTGCCGACGGTGGTGAAGGTGAGGCCCTCCGCCGCCGCGTAGTCGGCGTACTTCTTCTCCAGCGGCTCGCGCCGGACCAGGGCCTCGCGCTGCACCGCGTTCAGCCGGTCGCGGCACTCCTTGGTGCCGACGCTCGCGAAGAAGCGGTCGTAGGCGGAGTCCTCGTTGTTCACCACGTCGTTGGGGGCGACGTAGGCGACGACGCCGTCCATGTCCCGCGGGTAGAAGCGCTCGTAGTAGGTGGCGGTCATGCCGCCCTTGGAGCCGCCGGTGGAGATCCAGTTCTTCGAGTAGATCTTCTTCAGCGCCTTGAAGACGCGGTGCTGGTCGCCGGCGGCCTGCCAGATGTCCAGCTTGCTCCAGTCGGCCGGGGCGGGCCGGGAGGGCGTGAAGAAGCGGTACTCCATGGAGACCTGGTTGCCGTCCACGATCTGGGTCGGCTCACTGCGGCGAGGCGTGGTGGAGACGTTGTAGCCGCCGGTGAAGAAGACCGTCGGCCGGCTCACGTCCTTGTGCAGCACGGTGATGCGCTGCTGGAACGTGCCCTTGGACGGGTGCCGGTGGTCGACCGGCTGGGTGTAGTTGAGCACGAAGAAGCGGTAACCGGTGTACGGCTTCTCCTCGATCAGGCTCATCCCCGGGACGGCGAGGAGCTGATCCTTGATGTCGGTGGTGGCACCGGTGCCTCGGGCCTCCGGCTCGGCGGCGGTGGCCGCCCCTGCCGTGCCGACCGTGCCTATGAGCACGACCAGCGTGAGAAGCCATCTGAGCGCCTTGCGCATGCACCCTCCCCTGTGAGTACAGATGTGCGCCGGACGCTAGCGGCGCAAGTCCGTTCCGCACCAGGGGAGATGGCACCTCGATGGGGAAAACCCTGTGAGGAATCCGTGCCTCGGAGCCCGATCCTGCGCGTCAGAGCCGGATCCAGCCGTCCGAGTCGTACCTGCCCCGCCCCACCCCGCCCTTGATCCACACCTTGCGCTGCCCGGCGTGCACGGTGACCGGACCGGCCCGGTACTTGTACCGGCCCGCGTCCTCGACCGGCCGCAGCCCGTACGCCCGCAGACTCACCATCATGTACTGGCGGCCCCCCACCCGCCGGGGAAGCGTGACCGCGCACACATAGCCGCTCCGCTTGTAGACCTCCACCGTGCCGGTGGAGAACGGGTACGACCTGACCTTGCGCCCCTCGCACGACGTGGCCGCGGCGTGCGCCTGCCCCGGCACCGCGACCCCGAGCATCCCGGCGGCCGCTGTCACGGCCAGCCCCACCGCCAGCCGCCGTATCGCTCCACTCTTCACTGCCGTCCCTCCCGCAGCTCTTCTGGGCGTACAGGTGTACGGACGCACAACGTATGTCGGACGGTTGCACGACCGTCAGCGGCACAGGGTCCACAACTCGGTGCGCACCGGGTCCTGCGGATGTGAATGACCTGGTCGACATCGCGTCAAACTATTGCCCTCTTTTTGCGACTTGAGATGATTTTCCATCAAGTGTTGACCAAGAAACCATCCCACTGGAAGCCCGCACAAGCCCATGTAAGGGCGATGTGAAGGCAGGACGGCGTCGTACGCCTGCCCCCTGCTCTGTTCCAGGAACTCCCCCGGACCTTGACTGGGTCCGACGCGGTCGTACGGGCTGCCGGCACGCTGCTGAACTCAGGAGAGGGACTGATCGCTTTTCCCGTTCACAGGGTGTGAAGCCCGCCGTGGATCGCCCGCAGCCCGTGGTCACTCTCGAACCGGGTTGCGGAACCTACCGGCGGGACACCTCGACCGGCTCCCCCACGAACGTCCGCCACAACTCGGCGTACCGCCCCTCCCGCGCGAGCAGTTCGTCGTGGGTGCCGTCCTCCACCACGCGGCCATGATCCATCACGACGACCCGGTCCGCGCGGGCGGCGGTCGTCAGGCGGTGGGCGACGACGAGGGTGGTGCGGCGGCCCGCGATGCGGTCGGTGGCCTGGTTGACCTGGGCCTCGGTGGCCAGGTCCAGGGCCGCCGTGGCCTCGTCCAGGAGCAGGATGTCCGGGTCGACCAGCTCGGCGCGGGCCAGGGCGATCAGCTGGCGCTGGCCGGCCGAGAGGTTGCGGCCGCGTTCGGCTACCTCGTGGAGGTAGCCGCCCTCCAGCGTGGCGATCATCTCGTGGGCGCCGACCGCGCGGGCCGCCGCCTCGACCTCGGCGTCGGTGGCGTCCGGGCGGCCGTAGGCGATGGCGTCGCGGACCGTGCCCTGGAAGAGGTAGGCCTCCTGGGGGACCACGCCGAGGCGGTGGCGGTAGGAGGTCAGGTCCAGGGTGCGCAGGTCGGTGCCGTCGACCGTGACCCGGCCGCCCGTCGGGTCGTAGAACCGGGCCACCAGCTTGACCAGGGTGGACTTGCCGGCGCCCGTCTCGCCGACGAAGGCGACCGTCTGACCGGCGGGGATCTTCAGGTCGATCCCGCCGAGGGCCTCCTCGTCGTCCCCGTACGCGAAGTGCACGTTCTCGAAGGCCACTTCACCGCGCAGGGAGAGGACCTCCGAGGGTTCGTCGGCCGCCTTCGTGGACGTCGGCTCCCGCAGCAGCTCCTGGATGCGGCCCAGGGAGACGGTCGCCTGCTGGTAGCCGTCGAAGACCTGGGAGAGCTGCTGGACCGGGGCGAAGAACAGGTCGATGTAGAGGAGGTAGGCGACCAGGGCGCCGGTCGTCAGGGTCGCCGCGTCCACCCGGCCCGCGCCCGCGATGAGTACGGCCGCCGCGGCGACGGAGGACAGCAGCTGGACGAAGGGGAAGTAGATCGAGATCAGCCACTGGCCCCGGATGCGGGCCTGGCGGTAGCTGTCGCTGCGCTCCGCGAAGCGCGCCCCGCCGTCCCGCTCCCGGCGGAACGCCTGCACGATCCGCAGCCCCGACACCGACTCCTGGAGATCGGCGTTGACCACGGAGACGCGCTCACGGGCGAGTTCGTACGCCTTCACGCTCGCCTTGCGGAAGAAGTACGTGGCGACGACCAGCGGCGGCAGGGTCGCGAAGACGACCAGGGCCAGCTGTACGTCGATCACCAGCAGGGCGACCATGATGCCGAAGAAGGTGACGACGGAGACGAACGCGGTGACCAGGCCGGTCTGCAGGAAGGTCGACAGGGCGTCGACGTCCGTCGTCATCCTCGTCATGATCCGGCCCGTCAACTCCCGCTCGTAGTAGTCGAGTCCGAGCCGCTGGAGCTGGGCGAAGATCTTCAGGCGGAGGGAGTAGAGGACCCGTTCGCCGGTGCGTCCGGTCATCCGGGTCTCGCCGATCTGGGCCGCCCACTGGACGAGCACCGAGAGCAGGGCGAGCGCGGTCGCCGTCCAGACCGCCCCGATGGCCATCCGCGAGACACCGTCGTCGATGCCGTGCCGGATCATCACCGGGAGCAGCAGGCCCATGCCCGCGTCCACGGCGACCAGGCCCAGGCTGATCAGCAGCGGGCGGCCGAAGCCGCGCAGCAGCCGGCGCAGACCGTACGACTCCTCGGACGTGACCGCGCGTGCCTCGTCGATGTCGGGGGTGTCCGTGGCCGGGGGCAACGCCTCGACCTCGGCGAGGAGTTCGGGGGTGGCCGGGGTGCCGGCCAGGGCCAGATCCTTGCGCTCGCGGTCACCGGTCCACAGGCGGGGCGTCACCCCGCGCTCGGCGTCGAACTCGGCGTCCAGTTCGTCGCGTACGGAGGTGTCCTCCTGGACGGCGACCTGCTGGGCGTGGCCCGGGGAGACGCCGCCGAGGCCGTCGGGGTCGGTGAGCAGGCGACGGTAGAGGGGCGAGCGGAGCTGGAGTTCCTCGTGGGTGCCGATCTCGGCGAGGCGGCCGTTCTCCAGGACGGCGATGCGGTCGGCGAGGTTGAGGGTGGAGCGGCGGTGGGCGATGAGGAGGGTCGTGCGGCCCTCCATGACGTGTTTCAGGGCCTCGTGGATCTCGTGCTCGACCTGTGCGTCCACGGCGGAGGTGGCGTCGTCGAGGACGAGCAGGCGCGGGTCGGTGAGGATCGCCCGGGCGAGCGCGACACGCTGGCGCTGGCCGCCGGAGAGGGTGAGGCCGTGCTCACCGACCGTGGTGTCGTAGCCCTCGGGGAGCTCGGTGATGAAACGGTCCGCCTGGGCGGCGCGGGCGGCCTTCTCGATCTCCTCCTGGGTCGCGTCGGGACGGCCGTAGGCGATGTTGTTGCGGACCGTGTCGGAGAACAGGAAGGAGTCCTCGGGGACCAGGCCGATCGCGGCCCGCAGCGAGTCCAGGGTGAGCTCGCGGACGTCATGGCCGCCGATGAGGACGGCGCCGTGGGTGACGTCGTAGAAGCGCGGCAGGAGCAGGGAGACCGTGGACTTGCCCGAGCCGGAGGAGCCGACGACCGCGAGGGTCTCGCCGGGGCGGATCTCGAAGCTGAGGCCTTGCAGTACCGGCCGCTCGTGGTCGTAGCCGAAGGAGACGTCGTCGAACTCGACGGTGGCCGGCGCGTCGGCGGGGAGCTCCTTGGTGCCGTCCTTCAGGTACGGCTCGGTGTCGATCAGCTCCAGGACGCGCTCGGTGCCGGCACGGGCCTGCTGGCCGACGGTGAGGACCATGGCGAGCATGCGGACCGGGCCGACGAGCTGGGCGAGGTAGGTGGAGAAGGCGACGAAGGTGCCGAGGGTGATGTGTCCGCGGACCGCGAGCCAGCCGCCGAGCGCGAGCATCGCGACCTGGCCGAGGGCCGGGACGGCCTGGAGCGCCGGGGTGTACTTCGAGTTGAAGCGGATGGTCCGCAGGCGACCCGCGTAGAGGCGGCGGCCGACCTCCCGGAGCTTCCCGGTCTCCTGGTCCTCCTGGCCGAAGCCCTTGACCACGCGTACGCCGCTGACGGCACCGTCTACCACGCCCGCGACGGCGGCGGCCTGGGCCTGGGCGTACCAGGTGGCGGGGTGCAGCTTGGAGCGGGAGCGCTTGGCGATCCACCACAGGGCCGGGGCGACCGCGAGGGCGACCAGGGTGAGCGGGATCGACAGCCAGGCCATCACGACCAGGGAGATCACGAAGAGCGCGAAGTTGCCGATCGTCATCGGGAGCATGAAGAGCAGGCCCTGGATCAGCTGGAGGTCGCTGGTGGCCCGGCCGACGACCTGGCCCGTGGACAGCTCGTCCTGGCGGCGGCCGTCGAGGCGGGTGATCGTGCCGAACATCTCGGTGCGCAGGTCGTGCTGGACGTCGAGGGCGAGACGGCCGCCGTAGTAGCGGCGGATGTAGGTGAGGACGTAGACGAGGACCGCGGCGACGATCAGGGCGCCCGCCCAGGGGGCCATGTCCCGGGTGTGGTCGCCGATGACGTCGTCGATGATCACCTTGGTGATCAGGGGGACGATCGCCATGACGGCCATGCCGCCGAGGGAGGAGCCCAGGGCGAGGACGACGTCCTTGGGGTAGCGCCAGGCGTACCCGGCCAGTCGTCGTGCCCATCCCCGTTGCGGTGTCACGCGGGTGCCCTCCGGTTCGTTCGTCGTCCTGATCTACCGGAAGGCACCAACGCGCACTGAAGCGGATTTCATCCCTCCGCAACAAGAAGTGGTCAGACGCGCACCCTCAGGTAGTAGAACCGGGTCGTCTGCGCCGCGTTCTGGTTGTCGTCGCTGACCAGGAGGACCTTCAGGCGGCCCTTGTCCCGGCCCGTGATCACCATGCCCTCGATGTTGTCCAGAAGCGGGTTCGGCTGGGGCTGCTTCGCCGTCGCGCCCAGGGCCGGGCAGCTCGCGATGTCCGTGAGCAGGGTCTTCCGGATCAGCCGTACGCCGTCCTGGCCCGTCAGGTTCTCGATGCCGCTCGTGTCCGTCGCGTGGCGGGGGTCGGCCAGGTAGAGGCGGACCGTGTTGCCGACGCCGGAGGTGAAGCCGCGTTCCAGTACGAGGAGGCGGCCGTCGGGCAGGGCCTGGACCTCGGGGACGCCGAGGAAGGCGGCGTCGGTGCGGTAGGCGTACTGGGCGGCGGTCTTCCAGCTCTTTCCGTGCCGCTGCCAGGTCTGGAAGCGGACGATCCCTGCCGTGTCGCCGGAGAGCGCGTACTCCATGGAGGCGAGCAGGGTGCGGCCGCCGTTCATGAGGGTCAGGCCCTCGAAGGTCTGGTTGGAGGTGGCGCGGCCCGCGGGGGCGACCTGGAGGGAGGCCGGGACGGGGAGCCGGTCGAGGATCCTGCCGTCCTTCGAGTATCGGCGGATCGACGGCTCGGTCTCCGAGGTGATCAGCCGGGTGCCGTCCTTGTCGATCACCAGGCCCTCGGAGTCCAGCGCGGCGCCGTTCTCGTCGGCGAGCGTAACGGCCTTCTTCGGCGCGAGGGTCCTCGCGTCCAGGTCGAAGAGGGAGGAGCGGTCGGAGAGCGCGGCGAGGGAGCCGTCCTTGTCCACCGCGAGCGCGGAGAAGTTGCCGACGAAGGTGCCGTCGTACGTCGTCTTGTCGAGCGCGTCGGAGAAGCGGTCGAGGAAGACGGACGGGGAGCAGGCGTGGCTCACCGGGGCGGCGGCCTGCGCCGGGCCGGAGGCCGCGAGGCAGGTCGCCGCCGCCAGGGCCGCGGTGGTGGTGGCGAGTACGGTTCTCAGCTGCATGGGCGTCACCGTAGGGCGGGTCGGTGACGTACGGGCGTCCGGCAGGCGTCAGCTCGCCGCGAGATCCCGGTGGATGACCTTGGCGACGCCCTGGATCGTGGTGACGCCGTAGTTCATCGTGCTGTTGCCGTGCGTGAGCACCGTGATCATGTAGTCGTGGCCGCCGCCCGTGAAGGTGCCGACGCTGTGCACCCGCCAGCCGTGCGTGGAGCGCTGGAGCCAGCCGTTCTTGACGTGCCAGGAGACCCCGGAGGGGCGGCCGTACGGTGTGCCCCAGCGCTGCGACGAGATGACCTGGCCCATCAACTTCAGGATGTAGGCACGCGCGTTGTCGCTCAGGACGGTGTTCTTCGCGGTGACCAGTTTGAGCAGCTTCTGCTCGTCGGTGACGGTGATCTGGGTCAGGCCCCAGTAGCCGTTCGCCCCCGGCTTGGTCTGGGTCATGCCGGCCGCGGTGAGGAAGCCCTTGATCTTGGTCAGACCCAGCTGGCGCCACAGCTTGCTGGTGGCGTCGTTGTCCGACTTGGTGATCATGGCCTTGGCGAGGTTGCTCTCGGTGGTGGTCAGATACCGGTTGTGCTTCTTCGCGTCCCACAGCAGCGTGGCGAGGACGGTCACCTTGACCACGCTCGCGGAGTCGTAGGCGGTGGAGGAACGCAGGGTGCAGGTGGTTTTGGTCGTACGGTCGTAGAGGCCCACGGCGATCGTGCCGGAGCGGTTGGAGACGGCGGACGTGATGTCCCGCTTGAGTTTGTCGGCGAGGCCCGCCTTGGCGGACGTGCAGCTGACGGCCGGTGCGGTCGCGGCGGCGGCCGGAGCGGCGGCGGCGACGCACGCGGCCAGCGCGCCCGTCGCGATCCATTTCGTGTATCTCGATATCCCCCGTGTCATGCCCTGTTGACTCTCGGGTGCGGGGGAATGGTTGTACGCATGGGGAATGGTTGTGCGAGTCGTTACCTGGCGCGTGGCATTTTCACAGGACAGCGCCAGGTACGTCACAGCCCTCACCCAAGCCGCCTCCGCACGATGCCCCGGTGACATCTGCCACCGATCCCCACCTCCACACCGAGACGGTGTCCGCCGACTGGCCGCCCCCGGCCGTGCCCACGGCGCCCCCGGGCAGGGCCCCGCGCTGGTCGCTGCCCGTGCTGCTCGCGATCCTGGTCCTCGCCGGGGTCCTCTACGGCTGGAACCTGAGCGGGAACAGCCTCAACAGCTTCTACAGTTCCGCCGTCTACAGCGGTACGCAGAGCTGGAAGGCCTGGTTCTTCGGGTCGCTCGACGCGGGGAACTTCCTCACCGTCGACAAGCCGCCGTTCGCCCTGATGATCATGGGGCTGTCGTGCCGGATCTTCGGCTTCGGCACCTGGCAGATGATGCTGCCCGAGATCGCGGCCGCCCTCGGCACAATCTGGATCCTGCACGCCTCCGTGAAGCGGGTGTTCGGGCACACGGCGGCCGCGATCGCCGCGCTCGTCCTCGCGCTGACCCCGATCACCGTCGCGATCAACCGGGACAACAACCCCGACACCGTCCTCGTCCTGCTGATGGTCGGCGGCGCGGCTCTCGCGCTGCGCGCGGTGCGCACCGACCGGTTGCTGCCACTGATCGGCTCCGCGGTCCTGTTCGGGCTCGCCTTCAACACCAAGATGCTCCAGGGCTACATCGCCCTGCCGGCCGTCTTCGCGGTGTACGTGTACGCGTCGAAGCTCGGTTGGCGGAAGAAGGCCGTCAACCTGGGCCTCGCCGCGGTGGCGTTGGCGGTCTCCAGCTTCTGGTGGGCGACCGCGGTCTCCCTGGTCCCGGCCGACGACCGGCCCTACATCGGCGGTTCGACCGACGGCTCCGCCTGGAACCTGATCATGGGCTACAACGGCCTGGGCCGGGTCCTCGGCGGCGAGGGCAACGGCGGGGGCGGCGGAGGCGGGGCCACGTTCGCCGGCAGCGCGGGCATCGGCCGGATGTTCAACGACGTCCTCGGCGGCCAGATCTCCTGGCTGATCCCCTTCGCCCTCCTCGCGCTCGTCGCCGGCCTGGTGCGATGCGGCCGCGCCCCGCGCACCGACGCGACACGCGCCGCGCTCGTCCTGTGGGGCGGCTGGCTGGTGCTGCACTACCTGACCTTCGCGATGGCCGAGGGCACCATGCACCCGTACTACACGACCGCGCTCGCCCCGGGCATCGCGGCGCTGTGCGGTGGCGGCGGGGTGATGCTGTGGCGCGCCTTCCGCTCCGGTGACGCCCGCTGGTCCTGGGTGCTGCCGGCCGGACTCGCGGTCACCGGCGTCTGGGCGATCGTGCTGCTGCGCCGGGCCGCCGGCTGGAACACCTGGCTGTGGCCGGTCGTCGGTGGGGTCATGGCCCTCGCGATCGTGGGCCTGTTCGTCTTGCGTACGGCGTCCTCGGGGACGAGGCTCCGGCTGCTCGGCGTGTCGGTCGCCGCGGCGATCGTGGCAGCCCTCGCGGGCCCGACGGCGTACGCCGCCTCCCCGGCCTTCTCCACCGCCAGCGGCGGGATGGGCGGCACCAACCCGACGGCGGGTCCGTCGACCGGCGGCGGCATGGGCGGTCCCGGGGGCGGGGGTGGCCGGGGCGGCTTCGGCGGCGCCGGAGGTGGGCCGGGCGGTCAGCAGGGCGGCCGGGCGAACGGTGAGTTTCCGGGCGGTGGCAACGGGCAGACGCAGCCCGGTGGGGGCAACGGCGAGCTGCCGCAGGGCGGGGCGCCGAGCGGCGGCACGAACGGTGAGTTTCCGGGCGGTGGCACGGCTCCCGGCGGCACGAACGGGGAACTCCCGGGCGGCGGTACGGCTCCCGGCGGTACCGGCAACGCGGGCGGCGGCCCCGGCGGGGGCGGCATGGGCGGCGGTGTCGACAGCGCGCTGATCTCATACCTGGAGAAGCACCAGGACGGCGCCAAGTGGCTGCTCGCGGTGTCCAATTCGCAGAGCGCCGGCCAGCTGATCCTCAGCACGCACAAGCCCGTCATCTCCATGTGGGGCTTCACCGGCACCGACAAGGCGATGACCCTCGCCCGGCTCAAGGAGCTGGTGAAGAAAGGCGAGTTGCACTACATCCAGCTCGGCGGCGGTGGCATGGGCGGCAACAGCAGCCTCAGTCAGGAGATCACCAGCTGGGTGCAGAAGAACGGCACCGCGGTGAAGGCGAGCGACTACAGCACCGGCGCTTCTTCCTCCCGGAGCGGCCAGTCGAGCAGCACCTCTACGGTCTACCGGCTGGACCCCTCCGACGTGGGCTGACCACAAGACCGGCCGCCCGCCGTACGACGAAGAACCTCCGGCGCACGTACAACCCTTGGTGCCCGCCGGAGGTCTCTTGATCGCCAACCGCCTGTGTCCCTGAGGACAACACCCGGCAAACACGGACGGTTCGCGCCCCATCGACGCGGATGCCCGCCAGGCATCCCCCGCATGCCGCAGGAGAATCCCGCATGCACCAGAAGCACCACTCGCACCTCAGACTCGCCCTCGCGACGGCCGCCGCGGCCGCGCTGACGGGCGGTCTGCTCACGGTCTCGGCGACGACGGCCACCGCGGCCGACTCGTTCAAGGTCGCCAAGGCCGACTTCAACGGCGACGGCATCGGCGACGTGGTGGCCTCGGCCGCCGGCGCCTCCGTCGGCGGCCATGCAAACGCCGGCCAGGTCGTCGCGCTCTACGGCAAGTCCGGCTCCGGCGTGACCTCGGCCAGGCGCACGGTTCTCAGCCAGAACTCCGGCAACGTTCCCGGCAGCGCCGAGGCCGGAGACCTGTTCGGCGGCGCGATGGCGTACGCCGACTTCAACGGTGACGGATACGACGACCTCGCGGTGGCCTCGCCGTACGAGAAGGTCGGCACCGACACCGACGGTGGCGCCCTCGCGATCCTTTGGGGCTCGGCGAGCGGCCTCACCGGCAAGAGCAGCAACGTGCCCGACCCGGCCGTCTCCTCGCACGACAACTGGGGCCTGTCCCTGGCCGCCGGTGACTTCGACGGCGACGGCAAGGCCGACCTGGCCGTCGGCAGCTCGGCCGCCACGTTGTACGTCTACAAGGGCGGCTTCAGCAGCTCCACCGGCCGACCCGGCGGCCGTTACACCGTCAAGCCGCCGATCATGCCCGGCTCTTCCGGCTACCCGTACGGCCCGGAGCAGCTCACCGCCGGCGACGTGAACGGCGACGGCCGCACCGACCTGGTGGTCGACGGCTACGAGACGCAGACCGAGAACGGCTGGAACACCAACTACTACGTGCCCGGCACCGCGAGCGGCCTGAGCATCGCGGGCGTCAAGACCCTCAAGCCGGGCGTCGTCACCGGCATCGGAGACATCAACGGCGACGGTTACGGCGACATCGTCACCGGCGCCGGCTGGGACGCCACCACCGGCGACGGCCGGACCATCCCGAACTCCGCGAACGGCGGCAAGGTCAGCATCACCTACGGCTCCGCGTCCGGCCCCGCCTCGACCACCGGCATCACCCAGAACACCGGGAACGTGCCCGGCAGTTCGGAGAAGGGCGACGCCTTCGGCTGGGACCTGGATCTGGGCGACGTCAACGGCGACGGCTACCAGGACCTGGTCGTCTCCGCTCCGAACGAGGACCTCGGCAGCGTCAGCAACGCCGGCATGGTCACCGTCATGTACGGCTCGGCGAGCGGCATCAACACGTCCACCGGCCTCCAGGCCTTCTCACAGAACACGACGGGTGTCCCCGGCACCGACGAGAAGAGCGACCTGTTCGGCGCCGACGTCAAGCTCGACGACGTCAACGGGGACGGCAAGGCCGACCTGGTCGTCGGGTCGTACGAGGACGGCGGCAACGGAGCGGTGACCTACCTGCCCTCCACCGGCACGAAGATCGGCACGACCGGCTCCCGAGCCCTGTCGGCGGCCTCGGTCGGCGTCTCCACCTCGGGCACCCCCCAGTTCGGTGCCCTCTTCGCCGACTAGGCACGACCCGAGTCCCTCGCGAACGGCCCCCGATCACATGTCGGGGGCCGCTTTCGCGTGTCAACTCGCGTAGACAAGGCCTGATTTGCCGTTTCAGGTCACCCAATGGACACGCACCATCCATTTACACCGCCGCATGTCCATGTCACGCTCCCATCTGCCGCCTCCATTCAACCCGCGTAGATGGGACCCCCTTTATGCTGGCGACACGCATCCGCAGCTGGAAGTCGGTGGCGCTCACCACCGCCGCCGTGCTGGTCGGTCTCGCCGCCCCGGTCGTGACGACGACCCCGGCCGCCGCCACGACCACCGCGTACGACACGACCTACTACAAGAACGCGGTCGGCAAGACGGGCACGAGCCTGAAGACCTCCCTGCACACGATCATCAGTGCCAACGTCTCGAAGATCTCGTACTCCGCGGTCTGGGACGCGCTCAAGGTCACCGACCAGGACCCGAACAACAGCAGCAACGTGATCCTGCTGTACAGCGGTGTCTCCCGCAGCAAGTCCCTCAACGGCGGTGACGTCGGCGACTGGAACCGCGAGCACGTGTGGGCCAAGTCCCACGGCGACTTCGGCGAGGTGACCGGCCCCGGTACCGACCTGCACCACCTGCGCCCCGCGGACGTCCAGGTCAACAGCATCCGCGGCAACCTCGACTTCGACAACGGCGGCAGCGCCGTCACCAATGGCGGCGGCAGCACCGTCGACTCCGACTCCTTCGCGCCGCGCGCCGCGGACCGGGGCGACGTGGCCCGCATGATCCTCTACATGGCCGTGCGCTACGACGGCGGCGACGGCTTCGCCGACCTGGAGCCCAACGAGAAGGTCAACAACGGCTCCAACCCCTACATGGGCAAGCTCTCCGTCCTCAAGGCCTGGAACGAGGCGGACCCGCCGAGCGCCTTCGAGGAGAAGCGCAACCAGGTCATCTACGACACCTACCAGCACAACCGCAACCCGTTCATCGACCACCCGGAATGGGTCGAGGCGATCTGGTAGGAGCCCGGCCGGCCCCGGTTACAGGTGCGTGGGCGCGAACATCCGCAGCACCGCCGGGAGTACGACCACCGAGGGCCCCGGTGACCCGAGCGCCTTCGACAGGTCGTCCGCGAGTGTCCCCGGGGTCGTACGGACCCCGGGGACTCCGAAGGACTCGGCCAGTGCCACGTAGTCCGGGCGGGTCAGCTCGGTCGCCGTGGCCTGGCCGAAGGCGTCCGTCATGTACTCGCGCAGGATGCCGTAGCCGCCGTCGTCGACGATCAGCCAGGTGACGTTCAGGTCGTACTGACGGGCCGTCGCCAACTCGGCGATCGAGTAGAGGGCACCACCGTCTCCCGAGACCGCCAGCACCGGGCGCGAAGGGTCGGCCACCGCCGCGCCCAGCGCCGCGGGGAAGCCGTAGCCCAGACCTCCGGCACCCTGGGCGGAGTGGAGCAGGTTGGGCCCCTTGGCGTCGAACGCCGACCAGGCCCAGTACGCGAGGATCGTCATGTCCCAGAAGGACGGCGAGTCGGCGGGCAGCGCCCTGCGGATCGACGCCAACACGTCCTGCTCCAGGGTGAGTTCCTGGGCGGCGATACGGTCGGCGACCTTCGCGAGGACGGTGCGGACCCGCTCGGCGGCCTCCGCGTCCTCCCTCGGGGACACCGTCTCCAGCAGCGCCTGCAACGCCAGTCGCGCGTCCGCGTGGATCCCGAGCGCGGGGAGGTTGGACTCCAGCTTGCCGAGGTCCGCCTCGATCTGGACGACCCGGCCTCGGGGCCTGAACGTGTGGTAGTTGGACGACAGTTCGCCCAACCCCGAGCCCACCACCAGGAGTACGTCCGCGTCCTCCAGGAAGTCGGTGGTGTGGCGGTCCTCGATCCACGACTGGAGCGAGAGCGGGTGCGTCCAGGGGAATGCTCCCTTGCCGCCGGGGGTCGTGACGACGGGTGCCTCAAGGGTCTCCGCCAGCTGCCGCAGCTTGCCCGAGGCATCGGAACGTACGACTCCCCCGCCCGCGATGATCGCCGGCCGGGCCGCGTTCGACAGCAGGTCGGCTGCCACCGCCGTGAGTTCGGGGCGCGGGGGCAGCTCCTCGGGGAAGGCGTCGCCGCCCGTCACCACCGGGATCGCGGTCTCGGCGAGCAGCACGTCCTGTGGGATCTCCACCCACACCGGCCCGTGCGGGGCGGTCAGCGCCGACTTCCAGGCCGCCTCGATCGCGGAGGGGATCTGGGACTGGGTGCGGACGGTGTGGACCGACTTGACCACGCCCCTGAAGGAGGCTGCCTGGTCCGGGAGTTCGTGCAGATAGCCGTGGCGGCCGCCGCCCAGACCGGCGGTGGGGATCTGGCTGCTGAGCGCCAGGACCGGCGCCGAGGCCGCGGCCGCCTCCTGGAGCGCGGCCAGGGACGTCAGCGCACCCGGTCCCGTCGACAGCAGCAGCGGGGCCGCCTCCCCCGTGATCCTGCCGTACGCGTCCGCCGCGAAGCCCGCGTTGTTCTCCACCCGCAGGCCGATGTAGCGCAGGTCGGAGCGCCGCAGCGCGTCGAACACGCCGAGCGCGTGCTGGCCGGGCAGGCCGAAGACGGTGGTCGCGCCGAGCGCGGCCAGGGTCTCCACGACCAGGTCTCCGCCGTTGCGGCCGGGAGGCGGGTTCAGGGCCGCCGAGATCTGCGCCTCGGTCGGACGGAGCACCAGGTCGTGGTCGTGAGTCACTGCGCGCGGGCCTCTGCAATCTGGCGGGACATGATCGTGGTCAGTTCGTAGGCGGTGTGGGAGGCCGCCACCGATGTGATCTCCGCGTGGTCGTACGCGGGGGCCACCTCGACGACGTCCGCCGACACCAGGTTGCACGATGCCAGACCGCGCAGGATCTCCAGCAGCTCGCGGGAGGTCATACCGCCCGCCTCGGGGGTGCCGGTGCCGGGCGCGTGGGCCGGGTCCAGGCAGTCGATGTCGATGGAGATGTAGAGCGGACGGTCGCCGATGCGCCGGCGGAGCTGGTCGGCGACCTCGTCCACACCCCGCCTCATGACATCCGCGGACGTCACGATGCCGAAGCCCATCTTCTCGTCGTCGGTCAGGTCCTGCTTGCCGTACAGCGGACCCCGGGTGCCCACGTGGGAGAGGGCGGAGGTGTCCAGGATGCCCTCCTCCACCGCCCGCCGGAACGGTGTCCCGTGCGTGTACTCGGCGCCGAAGTAGGTGTCCCAGGTGTCGAGGTGGGCGTCGAAGTGCAGCAGGGCGACCGGGCCGTGCTTCTTGGCGACCGAGCGGAGGAGGGGAAGCGCGATGGTGTGGTCGCCGCCCAGGGTCATCAGGCGGGCGCCGGTGCCGAGGAGGTCGTCCGCGGCCGCCTCGATCGTCTCCACGGCCTCGTTGATGTCGAACGGGTTCACGGCGATGTCGCCGCCGTCCGCCACCTGCGCCAGCGCGAAGGGGTACGCGTCCTGGGCCGGGTTGTAGGGCCTGAGCAGCCGGGACGCCTCACGGATCGCGTTGCCGCCGAAGCGGGCGCCCGGCCGGTACGAGACACCCGAGTCGAAGGGCACGCCCACGACGGCGACGTCGGCCCGCCCGACCTCGTCGAGGCGCGGCAGCCGGGCGAAGGTCGCGGGTCCGGCGTAGCGCGGGATGCGGGAGGAGTCGACGGGGCCGCGAGGGGTCTCGGGGGAGCTCATGGTCGTATGTCTTCCTTCTGTCGTGCTGATCGATACCGACCGGTCTACCGGGATGCCGGAACCGGCTCGGGAGCACCGCGCCCGGCGAGACGCTCGCGCCACGCTTCGAGTACGGCGGTGTCGGTCGCCGGGGTCGCCAGGGATACGGCGACGTAGACGACCAGGGAGGCCAGCAGGCCGTAGTACACGGGCTCGTTGGCGAGGATGCCGTAGCCCGCCATCAGGCCGATGACGGCGAGGCCGCCGACGATGACGGAGGCCAGCGCGCCCTGGGCGGTGCCGCGCTTCCACAGCAGTCCGCCGAGGATGGGGACGAGGAGGCCGCCGACCAGGAGGTTGTAGGCGACGGTCAGCGCCTCGACGACGTTGTTGAGGGCGATCGCCGTGCAGATCACGGCCACCCCCATGACGAGGATGAAGGCGCGGTTGCCCCGGACCTCGTCGCGCTCGCCCTCCGCCGGCCTCCCCCGCAGCCGCGACCAGATGTCGTTGTTCGCCACGGTCGCGCAGGCGATCAGCGCGCCGGAGGACGTCGACATCACGGCGGCGAGCGCGGCGGCCAGCACCAGGCCCCGTACCCCGACCGGGAGTTCGTCCTTGACGATGGTCGCGAAGGCGTCGTCCGCGTTGGCCAGGTTCGGGTAGAGGACCTTGGCGGCCGTACCGATGACCGCGCCGGCGAGGGCGTACGCGAGGCAGTAGGTGCCGGCGACCGTGCCGCCCCACTTGGCGGTCGTGTCGCTGCGGGCGGTGAAGACGCGCTGCCAGATGTCCTGACCGATGAGCATGCCGAAGGTGTAGATCAGGACGTAGGTGAAGATCGTCTCGCCGCCGATGCCCAGCGGGTCGAAGTACCCGGTGGGCAGCTTGGCCTTCATCTCGCCGAAGCCGCCCGCCTTGACGACGGCGATGGGCAGCAGCAGGAGCAGTACGCCGATGGTCTTCACGACGAACTGCACCATGTCCGTGAGGGTGATGGACCACATGCCGCCCAGCGTCGAGTACGCGACGACGATCGAGCCGCCCAGGATGATCGCGACGGTCCGGTTCATGTCGAAGAGGACGTCGAAGATCGTGGCGTAGGCGATGGTCGAGGTGACCGCGAGCATCAGGGTGTACGCCCACATGACCACGCCGGAGATGACCCCGGCCCGGCCGCCGTACCGGAGATCCAGCATCTCGGAGACGGTGTAGACCTTGAGGCGGGCGATGCGGGCGGAGAAGAAGACGGACAGGGCCAGCAGGCCGAGGCCGATGGTGAAGACCATCCAGGCGCCGGAGAGGCCGTACCGGTAGCCGAGGCCCACGCCGCCGATGGTGGAGGCGCCGCCGAGGACGATCGCGGCCATGGTGCCGGAGTACATGGCGGGCCCGAGGCGGCGCCCGGCGACCAGGAACTCGCTCTTGGACCTGGCACGGCGCATGCCCCACCAGCCCATGGCGAGCATGCCGGCCAGGTAGACGACGATGACGGTGTAGTCGACGGCCATGGGGCCCTCCTTCTGCCGGTCTGGGTCGACAGTAGGTGGCCGGAAAGCGGCTGCGAAGTGTACGTTTCATCCATTCGAGCGGTACTGGATGGAGGGAACGTCCACCATGCCGGACCCGGCCGTCCCACCCACCCCACCGGTCCCGCTGGCCGCGCTGCTGGCCCGGGAGGATCTGGGGCTGCGGCAGATCGCGGGCCCCGCGGACCCGTCCACGGTCGTCCACTGGGCCCACACCTCGGAGATGGCGGATCCGTACCCGTATCTGCTGGGCGGTGAGCTGCTGCTGACGGCGGGGGTGCACATCCCGGAGGCGGCGGGTTCGGGGACGTACTTCGACGACTACGTGTCCAGGGTCGTCGCGGCGGGCGGGGCGGCGCTCGGCTTCGGACTGGCGCCGGTGCACGACACGGTCCCGCGCGCGCTGGTCGAGGCCTGCGACACGTACGGGCTCCCGCTCCTGGAGGTGCCGCCCCGGACCACCTTCTCCGGCGTGGCCCGCGCGGTCTGGCAGCTCATGGCCCAGGCCCGCCACGCGGAACTGCGCCGCGTCACCGAGGCCCAGCAGAGCCTGGCCGCGGCCGCGTCCCGCCCCGACCCGGTGCCGTCGGTACTGCGGCAGCTGGCGCGGCGGGTCGGGGGGTGGGCGGTGCTGTACGGGCCCGAGGGGGTGGAGGTCGCGTCCGCCGGGCGGCTGGTGGGCCGAGCCGCCCGGGAGGCGCTGACCGGACTCGCGGAGGTCGTGCGCCCCACTGGTCCCGGGACCCCGACCTCCGCCGGTCATGCGACCGCCGACGCGCACCTCGCCGCCTACTCCCTCGGCGCCGGGCACGGCTTCGTGCTCGGGGTCGCCGCCCCGCAGCGGGATCCCGGCGATCACACCATCGCCTCCGTCGCCGCCGTGCTGCTGTCGTTGCTCACCGGTGAGCATCAGGGCGGGTCGGGCGCGGCGCGGTCGTCCGCTCTGGTGCGGGTGCTGCTGGGCGCCCCGGCCGAGGACGTGGCCCCGCTCCTCGGTGGCGAGCGCTGGGTCGTCGTGCACGCCCGGTCCGACACCCTCGCCGCCCCCGGCCCCGTCGCCGCCTCCGCCCTGGGCGCGGCGCTCGGGTCACCGCTCGTCGACGTGGCGCGGGATGCCGTACGCGTACTGCTGCCCGTCGGCCGGGAACCGGCCCCGCAGCCGGGGTGGACGCTCGGAGTGAGCGCACCCGTCGAGCCGCGGGAGTGGGCCACCGCCGACGTCCAGGCGGGCCGTGCGCTGGCCCGTGCCCGCGCGACCCGCGCCGCGCTGGTCCGGTACGGGGCCCGGCCCGCCCTCGCCGACCTGGTGCCCGAGGCGGAAGCCGACGCGCATGCCCGGGCCCTCCTGACCCCGCTGGCCCCCGCCCTCACCGAGACCCTGCGCACCTGGCTGTCCCTGCACGGCAGTTGGGACCGTACGGCGGTCGCCCTGGGCGTGCACCGCAACACCGTGCGGCAGCGGATCGCGAAGTGCGCGGCGCTGCTGGGGCTGGACCTGGACGACCCGGACGTACGGATGGAGCTGTGGTTCGCGCTGCGCCGGGCATGATCGCGTGACCCGCGTCCCAGCGTGCGGGATGCGCGGCGACGCCGTGAGGACGTGCATCAGAATGGGAGACATGCCGATACCCGGGACACCCAGCCGCGCCGAGCTCGTCGACCACCTTGTGAAGACCCGTATCGCGGGCGAGGTGGCCACCCCGCGGGAGAACAACCTCTCCCACTACCGCCAGCTGGCGAACGGCAACCGCCACTACTGGTTCGGGCTGGAGCTCGGGGACCGCTGGACCGACGAGCAGGACGTGCTCGCGGTGATGGCGGAGCGGGTGGGGGTCAACGACGACCCGGAGTACCGGTACGGCCAGGACACCATCGATCCGGAGCTGACCGTCGGCGGTCTGGAGCGGATGGCGGCCCGGCTGCGCAAGGCCGCAGACGGGGCGCAGCGGGTGCTGTTCGCCACCGGCCACCCCGGCGGCCTGCTCGACGTCCACCACGCCACGGCCGCCGCGCTGCGCACCGCCGGCTGCGAGATCGTCGGCATTCCGGACGGGCTGCAGACGGACGAGGGGTACGTCATGCAGTTCGCGGACGTGGCGGTCCTGGAGCACGGCGCGACGCTGTGGCACACCCACTCCGGCGACCCGATGAAGGCGATCCTCACGGCCCTGGAGCGCGAGGGCCGCCCGCTGCCCGACCTGGTCGTCGCCGACCACGGCTGGGCGGGGTACGCCGGCCGGCACGGGGTGGACGCGATGGGCTACGCCGACTCCAACGACCCGGCGCTGTTCCTGGCGGAGGCCGAGGGGACGGTCCAGGTGACCGTGCCCCTCGACGACCATGTGGTGAGCCCGCGCTACTACGACCCGATGACGGCGTACCTGCTGAGCGAGGCCGGTCTGTCGTAGGCGCCGGTCACCTGGGCGCGCGGACCACGCCCTCCTGGATGACCGAGATCGCCAGCCGGCCGTCCCGCGTGTAGATGCGGGCCTGGCCCAGACCCCGGCCGCCCGAGGCCGACGGGGACTCCTGGTCGTACAGGAGCCATTCGTCGGCGCGGAAGGGGCGGTGGAACCACATCGCGTGGTCCAGCGAGGCCCCGACGACGTCCCCGACGGCCCAGCCGCCGCGGCCGTGCGCGAGCAGGATCGAGTCGAGGAGCGTCATGTCGGAGACGTACGTGGCGAGGACGACGTGCAGCAGCGGGTCGTCCGCGAGCTTGCCGTTGGTGCGGAACCAGACCTGGGAGTGCGGCTCGCGCGGCTCGCCGAACTTTCCGTACGGCGGGTCGTCGACGTACCGCAGGTCGATCGCCTCGCGGGTCTCCAGGAAACGCTCCACGACCGCCGGGTCCAGGTGGTCGTAGCCGCGCAGCCGGTCCGCGGAGGTGGGCAGCGTGGCCGGGTCGGGGGCGGCCGGCATGGCGGCCTGGTGGTCGAAGCCGTCCTCGTGCCGCTGGAAGGAGGCGGAGAGGGCGAAGATCGGCTGGCCGTGCTGGATCGCGAGCACGCGGCGCGCGGTGAAGGACCGGCCGTCGTTCATGCGGTCGACGGTGTAGACGATCGGCGCGCCCGGGTCGCCGGGGCGCAGGAAGTACGCGTGCAGGGAGTGGGCGAGCCGGTCCTCGGGGACCGTGCGCCCGGCGGCGACCAGCGCCTGCGCCGCGACCTGCCCGCCGAAGACGCGGGGGACGACGGCGGCGCGGGAGTGGCCGCGGAAGATGTCCTCCTCGATCTGCTCGAGGTCGAGCAGATCGAGGAGGTCCTGAAGTGCCTGGCTCATGGAGCTGTTGTACCGGCCGGTGATATCGCGCGGCTTACAGGCCCATGTCCTTCGCGATGATCGACTTCATGATCTCGTTGGTGCCGCCGTAGATGCGGTTGACGCGGTTGTCCGCGTACAGGCGGGCGATCGGGTACTCGTTCATGAAGCCGTAGCCGCCGTGCAGCTGGAGGCAGCGGTCGATGACGCGGTGGGCGACCTCGGTGGCGAACAGCTTGGCGCTGGCGGCCTCGGCGGGGGTCAGCTCACCGGCGTCGAGGGCCTCCAGGGCGCGGTCCACGACGGCCTCGGCCGCGTCGACCTCGGCCTGGCAGGCGGCCAGCTCGAACTTGGTGTTCTGGAAGGAGGCGACCGGCTTGCCGAAGACGGTGCGCTCCTGGACGTACTGCTTGGCGAACCGGACGGCGGCCTTGGCCTGCGCGTAGGCGCCGTAGGCGATGCCCCAGCGCTCGGAGGCGAGGTTGTGGCCGAGGTAGTAGAAGCCCTTGTTCTCCTCGCCGAGGAGGTCCTCGACGGGCACCTTGACGTCGACGAACGCGAGCTCGGCGGTGTCGGAGGTCTTCAGGCCCAGCTTGTCCAGCTTGCGGCCGACGGAGTAGCCCTCGGACTTGGTGTCCACGGCGAACAGGGAGATGCCGAAGCGGCGGTCCTCGGCGGAGGACGGGGAGGTGCGGGCGGCCACGATCACGCGGTCGGCGTGGACGCCACCGGTGATGAAGGTCTTGGCGCCGTTGAGGACGTAGTGCGTGCCGTCCTCGGAGAGCTTGGCGGTGGTCTTCATGCCCGCGAGGTCGGAACCGGTGCCCGGCTCGGTCATCGCGAGGGCCCACATCTCCTCGGCGGAGACGAACTTCGGCAGGAACCGCTTCTTCTGCTCGTCGGTCGCGAGCATCTTGATGTACGGCAGTCCGAGCAGGACGTGCACGCCGGAGCCGCCGAACTGGACACCCGCGCGCGAGGTCTCCTCGTACATCACGGCCTCGAACTTGTACGAGTCGATGCCGGCGCCGCCGAACTCCTCGTCCACGCGGATGCCGAAGATGCCGAGCTCGGCGAGCTTGTAGTAGAAGTCGCGCGGCGCCTGGCCGGCCTGGAACCACTCGTCGTAGACGGGGACGACCTCGGCCTCGATGAAGGCGCGCAGGGTCTCCCGGAACGCCTCGTGGTCCTCGTTGAACACAGTACGGCGCACCGCCGCCACCTCCAGGTACGTGTCTAAGCGCTTGCTCAGAACATTAAGGTACCGGCGGGTAGGGAGAGGCGTCCAGAGCTGATCCCGTAACGCTCGTCACGCCGCTGCGGCCGCGAACGCCCCCCGGGCCATGCGGTGCAGCAGCTCCGCGGTGGCGCCGCGCCCCGGGAGCGAGCCGGGGCGACCCAGGTGCGGGGTGGAGTTCAGGAGCCCGAAGACGGAGTGCACGGCCGAGCGGGCGGCGGGTTCCGCGAGACCGGGATAGACCTCGCGCAGGATCTCCACCCACAGCTCGACGTACTGCCGCTGGAGCTGCCGCACCAGCTTGCGGTCGCTGTCCCGGAGGCGGTCCAGCTCGCGGTCGTGCAGGGTGATCAGGGGCCGGTCGTCGAGCGCGAAGTCGATATGGCCCTCGATCAGCGAGTCCAGCAGCACCTCGGGGTCACCGCCCCCCGACTCGGCGACCCTGCGCTTGCCGCCGGTCAGCAGCTGACCGCTGATGCCGACCAGCAGCTCCGCCAGCATCGCGTCCTTGCCCGCGAAGTGCCGGTAGAGCCCGGGCCCGCTGATCCCGACCGCCGCGCCTATCTCGTCCACGCCCACGCCGTGGAACCCGCGCTCGGCGAACAGCCGCGCGGCCTCCTTGAGGATCTGCTCGCGGCGGGTGGGGGCGTCGGTTCTGGTGGCCATGGAAGCAATTCTAGACAGGGAGGTTAGCGGTCGTTAACCTGAAGGAAATGGTTAACGCTCATTAACAGGCGATCACTGGGTGAGGGGACCGCGGGACATGGATCAGGCACCCGAGCTGACGAGCGCGGCAGACCCCGCGTCGGAGGCCTGGAAGGCCAACGAGGAGGCCCACCGGGCCCTCGTGGACGAGCTGCGCGACAAGCTCGCCGCGGCCCGGCTGGGCGGCGGCGAGAGGGCGCGCGAGCGGCACACCGCGCGCGGGAAGCTGTTGCCCCGGGACCGGGTCGACACCCTCCTCGACCCCGGCTCGCCCTTCCTGGAGCTGGCCCCCCTCGCGGCCGAGGGGATGTACGACGGACAGGCCCCGGCCGCGGGGGTCATCGCCGGGATCGGGCGGGTCAGCGGGCGCGAGTGCGTCGTCGTCGCCAATGACGCCACCGTCAAGGGCGGCACCTACTACCCGATGACGGTGAAGAAGCACCTGCGCGCCCAGGAGGTCGCCCTCGACAACCGCCTGCCCTGCATCTACCTCGTGGACTCCGGCGGCGCCTTCCTGCCCATGCAGGACGAGGTCTTCCCGGACCGTGAGCACTTCGGGCGGATCTTCTACAACCAGGCCCGGATGTCCGGCGCGGGCATCCCGCAGATCGCGGCGGTGCTCGGCTCGTGCACGGCCGGGGGCGCCTACGTCCCCGCCATGAGCGACGAGGCCGTCATCGTCCGCAACCAGGGCACGATCTTCCTCGGCGGGCCCCCGCTGGTGAAGGCCGCCACCGGCGAGGTCGTCACCGCGGAGGAGCTCGGCGGCGGCGAGGTGCACTCCCGGATCTCCGGTGTCACCGACCACCTCGCCGAGGACGACGCCCACGCGCTGAGGATCGTGCGGAACATCGCCGCGACCCTGCCCGCGCGCGGGCCGCTGCCGTGGTCCGTCGAGCCCGCGGTGGAGCCCAAGGTGGACCCCTACGACCTCTACGGCGCCGTCCCCACCGACTCCCGCACCCCCTACGACGTCCGCGAGATCATCGCGCGGATCACGGACGGCTCGCGTTTCGCCGAGTTCAAGGCCGAGTTCGGGCAGACCCTGGTCACCGGCTTCGCCCGGATCCACGGCCACCCGGTCGGGATCGTCGCCAACAACGGCATCCTGTTCTCCGAGTCGGCCCAGAAGGGCGCCCACTTCATCGAGCTGTGCGACCAGCGCGGCATCCCGCTGCTGTTCCTCCAGAACATCTCCGGCTTCATGGTCGGCAAGGACTACGAGGCCGGCGGCATCGCCAAGCACGGCGCCAAGATGGTGACCGCGGTCGCCTGCACGCGCGTGCCCAAGCTGACGGTGGTCGTCGGCGGTTCGTACGGCGCCGGGAACTACTCGATGTGCGGCCGGGCCTACTCCCCGCGCTTCCTGTGGATGTGGCCCAACGCCAAGATCTCCGTCATGGGCGGCGAACAGGCCGCGTCCGTCCTCGCGACCGTCAAACGGGACCAGCTGGAGCAGCGGGGCGAGGACTGGTCCGCGGCGGACGAGGACGCCTTCAAGGACCCGATCCGCGCCCAGTACGAGCGCCAGGGCAACGCCTACTACGCCACCGCCCGCCTCTGGGACGACGGGGTCATCGACCCGCTCGACACCCGTCAGGTGCTCGGCCTGGCCCTGACCGCATGCGCCAACGCGCCGCTGGGCGACCCCCAGTTCGGCGTCTTCCGGATGTGAGGACCCATGTTTGACACAGTGCTTGTCGCCAACCGGGGGGAGATCGCGGTCCGCGTCATCCGCACCCTGCGCGCCCTGGGCGTGCGCTCGGTGGCCGTCTTCTCCGATGCGGACGCCGACGCCCGGCACGTCCGGGAGGCGGACACAGCGGTACGACTGGGCCCGGCACCGGCCTCGGAGAGCTATCTGTCCGCCGAGCGGCTCCTGGAGGCCGCCGCCCGCACCGGCGCCCAGGCCGTCCACCCCGGATACGGCTTCCTCGCCGAGAACGCGGCCTTCGCGCGCGCGTGCGCCGACGCCGGGCTGGTCTTCATCGGGCCGCCCGCCGACGCGATCGCCCTCATGGGCGACAAGATCCGCGCCAAGGAGACCGTCGAGGCGGCCGGAGTGCCGGTCGTGCCCGGCGGCCGTGACCCCGAACTCGCCGAGGCCGCACGCGCGTTGGGCGCGCCCGTGCTGCTGAAGCCCAGCGCGGGCGGCGGCGGCAAGGGCATGCGGCTGGTCCGTGACCTCACGGTCCTCGAAGAGGAGATCGCGGCCGCCCGCCGCGAGGCCCGCACCTCCTTCGGCGACGACACCCTGCTCGTGGAGCGGTGGGTCGACCGGCCCCGGCACATCGAGATCCAGGTGCTCGCGGACGGCCACGGCAATGTGATCCACCTCGGCGAGCGCGAGTGCTCCCTCCAGCGCCGCCACCAGAAGATCATCGAGGAGGCGCCCAGCGTCCTCCTCGACGAGGACACGCGCGCGTCGATGGGTGAGGCCGCGGTCGAGGCGGCCCGCTCCTGCGGCTACCGGGGCGCTGGCACCGTGGAGTTCATCGTCCCGGGCGACGATCCGTCGTCGTACTACTTCATGGAGATGAACACCCGCCTCCAGGTGGAGCACCCGGTCACCGAGCTCGTCACCGGCCTGGACCTGGTGGAGTGGCAGCTGCGGGTGGCGGCGGGCGAGCCGCTCCCGTACGGGCAGGAGGGCGTCCGGCTGACCGGGCACGCGATCGAGGCCCGCGTCTGCGCCGAGGACCCCGCGAAGGGCTTCCTCCCGTCCGGCGGCACCGTGCTCCGGCTCCACGAGCCCCAGGGCGACGGGGTCCGCACCGACTCCGGGCTCAGCGAGGGCACCGAGGTCGGCAGCCTGTACGACCCGATGCTGTCCAAGGTCATCGCGTACGGCCCGGACCGCGCGACCGCGCTCCGGAAGCTCCGGGCGGCCCTCGCGGGGACGGTGACGCTGGGCGTGCAGACCAACGCGGGGTTCCTGCGCCGGCTGCTGGCCCATCCGGCGGTCGTCGCGGGCGAGTTGGACACCGGGCTGGTCGAGCGCGTGGTGGACGACCTGGTCTCCACCGACGTACCGGACGAGGTGTACGAGGCGGCGGCGGCCGTACGCCTCGAAGCGCTGCGGCCACGGGAGGAGGGCTGGACCGACCCGTTCTCGGTGCCGAGCGGCTGGCGGCTGGGGGGCTCCGGGTTCACGAAGCCCGTCGGCTTCCCGCTGCGGGTCCAGGAGCCCGTGGAGTACGTCCCGCGCGGCACCCACACCGTCACCGGTGACCGGGTCGCCGTCACCCTCGACGGCGTCCGCCACACCTTCCACCGGGCCGGTGACTGGGTGGGCCGCGACGGCGACGCCTGGCACGTGCGCGACCACGACCCGGTGGCCGCGTCCCTCACCCGGAGCGGGCATGGGGGCGCCGACTCCCTCACCGCCCCCATGCCCGGCACCGTGACCGTGGTGAAGGTGGCGGTCGGGGACGAGGTGGCCGCCGGGCAGAGTCTGCTCGTCGTCGAGGCGATGAAGATGGAGCACGTCATCTCCGCCCCGCACGCCGGCACGGTCGCCGAGCTGGACGTCACACCGGGCGCGACCGTCGCCATGGACCAGGTGCTGGCGGTCATCACCCCCGTGGAGGAAGAGCGATGACACTCCCCATGGTCGTACCGCAGACCGGGCTCCCGACCCGGGTCCGCATCCACGAGGTCGGCGCCCGCGACGGCCTGCAGAACGAGAAGTCGACCGTGCCGACGGAGGTGAAGGCTCAGTTCGTGCGGCGCCTGGCCGAGGCGGGGCTGACGACCATCGAGGCGACGAGTTTCGTCCACCCGAAGTGGGTGCCCCAACTCGCCGACGCCGAGCAGCTGTTCCCGCAGATCAGCGACCTGACCGTGGACCTCCCGGTGCTCGTCCCGAACGAACGCGGCCTGGACCGCGCGCTGGCCCTCGGAGCCCGCCGGGTCGCCGTGTTCGCCAGCGCCACCGAGTCCTTCGCCAAGGCCAACCTCAACCGCACGGTGGGCGAGGCCCTGGCGATGTTCGACCCGGTCGTGGCGCGTGCTAAGGCGGAGGGCGTGCACGTCCGCGGCTACCTCTCCATGTGCTTCGGCGACCCGTGGGAGGGCGCGGTCCCGGTCCCCCAGGTCACCAAGGTCTGCCGCGCCCTGCTCGACATGGGTTGCGACGAGTTGAGCCTCGGCGACACCATCGGGGTGGCGACACCGGGGCACGTAGGGGCGCTGCTCACCGAACTCGACGTCCCCGTCGAGAAGGTGGGCGTGCACTTCCACGACACGTACGGCCAGGCGCTCGCCAACACCCACGCGGCCCTCCAGCACGGTGTCACCACCGTGGACGCCTCCGCGGGCGGCCTCGGCGGCTGCCCCTACGCCAAGTCCGCCACCGGCAACCTCGCCACCGAAGACCTCGTGTGGATGCTTCAGGGCCTCGGCATCGACACCGGTGTCGACCTCGGCCGTCTCGTCGCCACCAGCGTCTGGATGGCCGAACACCTGGGCCGACCCAGCCCGTCCCGTACCGTTCGCGCCCTCTCCCACCAGGAGTGAACCCCGATGGACCACCGCCTCTCCCCCGAGCTGGAAGAACTCCGCCGCACCGTCGAGGAGTTCGCGCATGACGTAGTGGCCCCGAAGATCGGCGAGTACTACGAGCACCACGAGTTCCCCTACGAGATCGTCCGCGAGATGGGCCGCATGGGTCTGTTCGGGCTGCCGTTCCCCGAGGAGTACGGCGGGATGGGCGGCGACTACCTGGCGCTCGGCCTCGTCCTTGAGGAACTGGCGCGCGTGGACTCGTCGGTGGCGATCACCCTGGAGGCCGGCGTCTCCCTCGGCGCCATGCCCCTGCACCTGTTCGGTACCGAGGAGCAGAAGCGCGAGTGGCTGCCCCGACTGTGCTCGGGCGAGATCCTGGGCGCCTTCGGCCTCACGGAACCGGACGGCGGCAGCGACGCCGGGGCGACCCGTACGACGGCCCGCCTGGACCCCGACACCGACGAATGGGTCATCAACGGCACCAAGTGCTTCATCACCAACTCCGGCACCGACATCACGGGCCTGGTGACCGTCACCGCGGTGACCGGGCGCAAGCCGGACGGCAGGCCGCTGATCTCCTCGATCATCGTCCCCTCGGGCACCCCGGGCTTCACGGTCGCACCGCCGTACTCGAAGGTCGGCTGGAACGCCTCGGACACCCGTGAGCTGTCCTTCTCCGACGTCCGGGTCCCGGCGGCGAACCTGCTGGGCGAACAGGGCCGCGGCTACGCCCAGTTCCTGCGGATCCTCGACGAGGGCCGGATCGCCATCGCGGCCCTCGCGACCGGGCTCGCGCAGGGCTGTGTGGACGAGTCGGTGAAGTACGCCAAGGAGCGGGAGGCCTTCGGGCGGCCCATCGGCGCCAACCAGGCCATACAGTTCAAGATCGCCGACATGGAGATGAAGGCCCACACGGCCCGCCTCGCCTGGCGGGACGCGGCCTCACGTCTGGTCTCCGGCGAACCCTTCAAGAAGGAGGCGGCCCTCGCCAAGCTGTACTCCTCCACGATCGCCGTGGACAACGCCCGCGACGCCACGCAGATCCACGGCGGCTACGGCTTCATGAACGAGTACCCGGTCGCCCGGATGTGGCGCGACTCCAAGATCCTGGAGATCGGCGAGGGCACGAGCGAGGTCCAGCGGATGCTGATCGCACGGGAGTTGGGGCTGACAGGTTAGGACGCAGCTCACAGGGCGCACAGCTTCGACGGGGCGGCACCCCGCCCTCTGGACATCTGATGAGGTTAGGCTAACCTACCTTCGAACTTGTCCAGCGGGCGCTCCGCCCCGTTCGAAAGCAGCCACACATGTCCAACGCACGAGCCGTCCATCTGACCCGCCGTGGCATCCTCGCCGCGGGCGGCGCACTCGGCCTCGGCGCCGTGCTCGCGGCCTGCGGTGACGACGACTCCGGCAGCGAGGGCTCCGGCGAGAGCACCACGGCCGCGAAGTCCGGGGCGTGGACGTTCAAGGACGACCGTGGCACGACCGTGAAGCTCGACAAGGTCCCCACGAAGATCGTCGCCTTCGTCGGCGTCGCCGCCGCGCTCCACGACTACGGCATCGAGGTCAAGGGCGTCTTCGGGCCCACCAAGACCAAGGCCGGCAAGGCCGATGTCCAGGCCGGCGACATGGACGTCAGCAAGCTGACCGTCTTCGGCAACGTGTGGGACCAGTTCAACGTCGAGCAGTACGCGGCCTTCGCGCCCGAGGTCCTCATCACCACGACCTTCGACAGCGCGGGCACGCTCTGGTACGTCCCCGCGGCCTCCGCGTCCAAGATCGCCAAGCTGGCGCCGAGCGTGGCGGTCTCCGTCTACGACCGTCAGATCACCACACCGCTCCAGCGGGTGTGGGAGCTGGCGGAGTCCCTCGGCGCCGACATGACGGCGGCGAAGGTCACCGACGCGAAGAAGCGGTTCGAGGCGGCGTCGGAGCGACTGCGCGCGGCCGCCAAGGCCCACCCCGACATCAAGGTGCTCGCCGGGTCCGCGGCCCAGGACGTCTTCTACGTCTCCGGCTCCAACCTGTCCATCGACCTGGAGTACTTCAAGGCGCTCGGCGTGAACTTCGTGGAACCCTCGGCTTCCGTACTGAAGGCGTCCGGTGGCTGGTACGAGTCGCTGAGCTGGGAGAACGTCGACAAGTACGCGGCCGACATCATCATGATGGACGACCGCACCGCGACCATCCAGCCGGCCGACATCACCGAGGCGACCTGGAAGAAGCTGCCCGCGGTGAAGGCGGGGCAGGTCATCTCGCGTTCTCCCGAGCCGATCCTGTCGTACGACAAGTGCGTGGCGATGGTGGAGAACCTCGCGAAGGCCATCGAGACCGCGAAGAAGGTCGGTTAGGCGCGTACTTGGCTGCCGGTCCGTTGTGGCTGGTCGCGCCCACGCGGCGGAGCCGCAAATCGAACAGCCCCGCGCCCCTAGGTACGCATACCTGACGTCGATTCAGGAGTTACCCGATGACTACGGCCGTAGCCGCCCCGTTCCGTTTCTTCTCCCTCCAGGTCGCGCGGACGAGGCGGCTCGGGCCGTCCCTGGTCCGGGTCACCTTCGCCGGGGAGGACCTCCGGCACTTCTTCTCCGAGGGACACGACCAGTCGCTGTCCCTCTTCATCCCCGCCGCGGGGAGGACCGATCCCGGGGTTCCCGTCGAGCTCGGGGACGGATGGTGGCAGGCCTGGCGGGAGCAGCCCGACGAGGTGCGGGCTGTGATGCGGTCGTACACCCTGCGGGGTCTCCGGCGCGATCCTGACGAGATCGACATCGACTTCATGCTGCACGAGCCGGCCGGGCCCGCCTCCGCCTGGGCCTCGCGCGCCTCCGCCGGCGACCGGGTCCAGCTGCTCGGGCCCGCCGTCGCCGACAACCGGGCCATCCGGTTCCGGCCGCCCGCCGACACCGACCTCGTGCTGCTCTGGGGCGACGAGACCGCGCTGCCCGCCGTCTCGGCGATCCTCGAAGCCCTGCCCGCCGGGCAGCGGGCCCGCGTCTGGCTGGAGGTGCGCGACGCCGGGGACATCCAGGACGTCGTGACCGAGGCCGACGCCGAGATCACCTGGCTCGTGGCCGGCGAGACCGGCGCCCAGTGCTCCCCCCTGGCGCTCGGCGCCCTTCGCGAGGCCCGACTCCCGCACGCCGAGCGGCCGTACGTCTGGATCGCGGGCGAGTCCGGGTGTGTGAAGGAGCTGCGCCGGCACTTCGTGCGCGAGCGCGGCATCGACCGGCGCCGGGTGACCTTCGTCGGGTACTGGCGGCAGGGGATGACCGAGGAGCAGCTGCGGGCAGCCGAGTAACTCCCGCCGACGTGACGCCGGTCACGGCTGGGGCAGGTTTTCCCCCAAATTAATTAGGTTAGGCTTACCTAAGTTGAAGCGGTTTCCGCCCCGCTCCTGCCCCGTCCGTCCCGCACGGATCGTCCCCACCGGAGGACCCCCACATGCGCTCGCACCTGCTCAACGACACGACCGCGGAGAGCTACCGCCGCTCCGTGACCGAAGGAATAGAGCGGGTGGCGGCCAAACTCGCCACCACCACAAGGCCGTTCACCGGCGTCACCGTCGACGCCCTCTCCCCTCGCATCGACGCGATCGACCTCGACAAGCCCCTGCTCGACACGGCGGCGGTGCTCGACGAGCTGGAGGACGTCTACCTCCGGGACGCGATCTACTTCCACCACCCCCGCTACCTCGCCCACCTCAACTGCCCCGTCGTCATCCCGGCCGTGCTCGGCGAGGCCATCCTGTCCGCGGTCAACTCCTCCCTGGACACCTGGGACCAGTCGGCGGGCGGCACCCTCATCGAGCGCAAGCTGATCGACTGGACGACCGCGCGCATCGGTCTGGGTCCGGTCGCCGACGGCGTGTTCACCTCGGGCGGGACGCAGTCCAACCTCCAGGCGCTCCTGCTGGCCCGCGAGGAGGCCAAAGCCGACACCACGGCCCAACTGCGCGTCTTCGCCTCGGAGGTCAGCCACTTCAGCGTCAAGAAGTCGGCCAAACTGCTCGGTCTGGGCCCGGACGCCGTGGTCTCGATCCCCGTCGACCACGACAAGCGGATGCAGACCGTGGCACTCGCCCGTGAGCTGGAGCGCTGCCGCCGCGAGGGCCTGGTCCCGATGGCCGTCGTCGCCACCGCCGGCACCACCGACTTCGGCTCCATCGACCCGCTGCCCGAGATCGCCGAGCTGTGCGAGCAGTACGGCAGCTGGATGCACGTCGACGCCGCCTACGGCTGCGGACTGCTCGCCTCGGTCAAGTACCGGGACCGCATCGACGGCATCGAGCGTGCCGACTCGGTCACCGTGGACTATCACAAGTCCTTCTTCCAGCCGGTGAGTTCGTCCGCCGTGCTGGTCCGCGACGCGTCCACGCTGCGCCACGCCACCTACCACGCGGAGTACCTCAACCCGCGCCGCATGGTGCAGGAGCGCATCCCCAACCAGGTGGACAAGTCCCTCCAGACCACCCGCCGCTTCGACGCGCTCAAGCTGTGGATGACCCTGCGCGTGATGGGCGCCGACGGCATCGGCCAGCTCTTCGACGAGGTCTGCGACCTGGCCGCCGAGGGCTGGAAGCTGCTCGCCGCCGACCCCCGCTTCGACGTGGTCGTCGCACCGAGCCTCTCCACGCTGGTCTTCCGCTGCATCCCGGCCTCGGTCACCGACCCGGCCGAGATCGACCGCGCCAACCTGTACGCCCGCAAGGCCCTGTTCGCCTCCGGCGACGCGGTGGTCGCGGGCACCAAGGTCGGCGGCCGCCACTACCTGAAGTTCACCCTGCTCAACCCCGAGACGACGGTCGAGGACATCGCCGCCGTCCTCGATCTGATCGCCGGCCACGCCGAGCAGTACCTGGGAGAGTCCCTTGACCGCGCGTCCTGAAAACCCGTCCACCGCCCACGACTTCGTGGCGATCGGACTGGGTCCGTTCAACCTGGGCCTGGCCTGCCTCACCGAGCCCATCGCCGAACTCGACGGAATCTTCCTGGAGTCGAAGCCCGACTTCGAGTGGCACGCGGGCATGTTCCTGGACGGCGCCCACCTCCAGACCCCGTTCATGTCGGACCTGGTCACCCTCGCCGACCCGACCTCGCCGTACTCCTTCCTCAACTACCTGAAGGAGAAGGGCCGGCTGTACTCGTTCTACATCCGCGAGAACTTCTATCCGCTGCGGGTGGAGTACGACGACTACTGCCGCTGGGCCGCGAACAAACTGAGCAGCGTCCGCTTCGACACGACGGTGACGGGGGTCCGGTACGAGGACGACCTGTACGTCGTGACGACGTCGGCAGGTGACGTGTACCGCGCCCGCCACCTGGTCCTCGGCACCGGCACCCCGCCGCACATACCGGAGGCCTGCCAGGGGCTGGACGGCGACTTCATCCACAACTCCCGCTATGTGCAGCACAGAAGCGAGCTGGTGAAGAAGGAGTCGATCACGCTGGTCGGCTCGGGGCAGTCCGCCGCCGAGATCTACTACGACCTGCTCAGCGAGATCGACGTCCACGGCTACCGGCTGAACTGGGTGACCCGCTCCCCCCGTTTCTTCCCCCTCGAGTACACCAAGCTCACGCTGGAGATGACCTCCCCGGAGTACATCGACTACTACCGCGAGCTGCCCGAGGCCACCCGCTACCGGCTCACCGCCCAGCAGAAGGGCCTGTTCAAGGGCATCGACGGCGACCTGATCAACGAGATCTTCGACCTGCTCTACCAGAAGAACCTCGGCGGCCCCGTCCCCACCCGGCTGCTCACCAACTCCTCGCTGAACAGCGCCCGTCACGACAACGGCACGTACACGCTCGCCTTCCGTCAGGAGGAGCAGGGGAAGGACTTCGAGATCGAGTCGCAGGGCCTGGTCCTCGCCACCGGTTACAAGTACGCCGAGCCGGAGTTCCTGGCGCCGGTGAAGGACCGCCTGGTGTACGACTCCCAGGGCAACTTCGACGTGTCCCGCACCTACGCGATCGACGTGACGGGCAGAGGCGTCTTCCTCCAGAACGCCGGCGTCCACACCCACAGCGTCACCAGCCCCGACCTGGGCATGGGCGCCTACCGCAACAGCTGCATCATCCGAGAGCTGCTCGGCACCGAGTACTACCCGGTCGAGAAGACGATCGCGTTCCAGGAGTTTTCCGTATGACCTTCACCTTCCGCCCCCTCGACCCCCTGAAGGACGCCGAGTTGCTGCACGGGTGGGTCACCCATCCCAAGGCCGCCTTCTGGATGATGCAGGACGCCAAGCTGGAGGACGTCGAGCGCGCCTACATGGACATCGCGGCCGACGAGCACCACCACGCGCTGCTGGGCCTCGACAAGGACGGCGAGCCCGCCTTCCTTATGGAGAAGTACGACCCCGCCCACCGCGAACTCGTCGGGCTGTACGAGCCATTGCCCGGGGACCTCGGCATGCACTTCCTCACCCCGGCCACCGACCGGCCCGTGCACGGCTTCACCCGGTCCGTCATCACCGCCGTGATGGCCCACCTCTTCGAGGACCCGGCCGTCCGGCGGGTGGTCGTGGAGCCCGACGTCTCCAACAAGGCCGTCCACGCCCTGAACGAGGCGGTCGGCTTCGTGCCCGAGCGCGAGATCCAGAAGCCGGAGAAGAAGGCCCTGTTGAGCTTCTGCACCCGGGAGCAGTTCGTGGCGGCCACGGGGGTGGCCGCATGAGCCTCGCCGACACCGTGGCGCACCTGTCCCCCGAGCGCTGGGAGGTGGCCAACCGCCTGCTGATCCGCAAGAGCCTCGCCGAGTTCGCGCACGAGCGGCTGATCGAGCCCGAGGAGACGGACAAGGACCAGTACGTCGTCCGCAGCGACGACGGAAAGACCCGGTACGACTTCACGGCCGTACGCCGCTCGCTCGACCACTGGCAGGTCGACGCCGACTCCATCACCCGGCACCGCGACGGCACCGAACTCCCCCTCGCCGCCCTGGACTTCTTCATCGAGCTGAAGAACACCCTCGGCCTGAGCGACGAGATCCTGCCGGTGTACCTGGAGGAGATCTCCTCCACCCTCTCGGGCACCTGCTACAAGCTGACCAAGCCCCGGGTCCCGGTGGCCGAGTTGGTGAAGGCCGACTTCCAGGACATCGAGACCGGCATGACCGAGGGCCACCCCTGCTTCGTCGCCAACAACGGCCGGCTCGGCTTCGGCATCCACGAGTACCTCTCGTACGCCCCCGAGACCGCGAGCCCGGTCCGCCTGGTCTGGCTCGCCGCACACCGCTCCCGCGCCGCGTTCACGGCCGGGGTCGGCATCGAGTACGAGACCTTCGTACGCCAGGAGTTGGGCGAGGAGACCGTCGAGCGGTTCTACGGCGTCCTGCGCGGCAAGGGCCTGGACCCGGCCGACTACCTCCTCATTCCCGTGCACCCCTGGCAGTGGTGGAACAAGCTCACCGTCACCTTCGCCGCCGAGGTCGCCCGCGATCTGCTGGTCTGCCTCGGCGAGGGCGACGACGAGTACCTGGCCCAGCAGTCCATCCGGACCTTCTTCAACAGGTCCCACCCCGAGAAGCACTATGTGAAGACGGCCCTGTCCGTCCTCAACATGGGCTTCATGCGCGGGCTTTCGGCCGCGTACATGGAGGCGACCCCGGCCATCAACGACTGGCTCGCCGGGCTGATCGAGGGCGACCCGGTGCTGAAGTCGACGGGCCTTTCGATCATCCGCGAGCGGGCCGCCGTCGGCTACCGGCACCTGGAGTACGAGGCCGCCACGGACCGCTACTCGGCGTACCGCAAGATGCTGGCCGCGCTGTGGCGCGAGAGCCCGGTCCCGTCCCTCCAGGACGGCGAGTCACTCGCGACGATGGCCTCCCTGGTCCACGTCGACCACGAGGGCCGGTCCTTCGCGGGCGCCCTCATCGAGCGCTCCGGGCTCACCCCGACCGACTGGCTGCGCCGCTACCTCCGCGCCTACTACACCCCGCTCCTGCACAGCTTCTACGCCTACGACCTGGTGTACATGCCGCACGGCGAGAACGTCATCCTGGTCCTCAAGGACGGCGTGGTCGAGCGGGCGATCTACAAGGACATCGCAGAGGAGATCGCCGTCATGGACCAGGACGCGGTGCTGCCGCCGGCGGTCGAGCGGCTGCGCGTGGAGGTCCCCGACGACAAGAAGCTGCTGTCGATCTTCACGGACGTCTTCGACTGCTTCTTCCGCTTCCTCGCCGCGAACCTCGCCGCCGAGGGCATCCTGGAGGAGGACGACTTCTGGCGCACGGTCGCCGAGGTCACCCGCGACTACCAGCGCTCGGTGCCGGAACTGGCCGACAAGTTCGCGCAGTACGACATGTTCGCGCCCGAGTTCGCCCTCTCCTGCCTCAATCGCCTCCAGCTGCGCAACAACAAGCAGATGGTGGACCTGGCGGACCCGTCGGGCGCACTCCAGCTGGTCGGCACACTGAACAACCCCATCGCGGGCCGGTAGTACGGTCCAACTGCCAGGCGGGGCACGGGAGTACGGTCCTCCCGAGCCCCGTCTCTTTTCGGCTCTTCCGGTCTCTCCCGGGCACACGGGCCGCACAGCGTCGTCATAGTGAGTGCCACTACGGTCCACATCTTGCCGTGACGCGCTCCTTGGGGGAGACGAGACGATGATGTCCGAGCACCCGCCCCAGCAAGCCCCGCACGACCCGGCGACCGGGTTCCCGGCGGAGGACGTCACGGCCGTCCACGCCTACGCGGGCGCGTTCTGCGGCAGGTCGGCCGCGGCGGCGGACCTCGCCGTGGCGGTGCTCGCCGGCCGACCGGGGCCCGCCGCGCGCACAACCCTCCTGGCCGACGTACGGCGGACGGCCTTCGGGTGGCTGCGGGACGACCGCGCCGGGCTCCTGCGCCCCGGGTTCCGGGACTGGGCCCGGTGGGCGGGCGAGGCCTTCGGCACGGCGGACACGCTGCGGCACGTGGAGCACGACGCGCCGCTGCTGCGGGCGTTCGGGGAGCTGGCCGACCAGTCCCGGGCGGCGCTTTGGCTGTGTCTGGCGGAAGGTGAACCGGCTTTCGCGGCCCGCGTGTTGAACACCTCGGAGGATTTCGCCGCGTCGCTGGCCGAGTCGGCCCGCTCCCGTCTCGCCGACACCTTCCTGCGGCTGCGCGCGGAACACACGGCCGACGCCCGCTGTGTGCACTACGGCGGCATGCTCGGCGCGATCGCCCGCGGCACCCATCGCGAGACCCCGCCCGATCTCGAACAGCACCTGCAGACCTGCGAGTTCTGCGCCCACGACATCAGGCTGCTGCGCACGCTCACGTCGGGCGGCCCGCAGGAGTTACGGTCCCTGCTCGTCGACCGGCTCCTGGTGTGGGGCGGCCCGGCGTACCGTTCGGCGAGACCCGGACCGGCCGACGGGGCGGGCCCGGCCCCCTCGGAGAGGACCGCGCGGGCCAGGCCCGGCTCGTGGGCCGGAGTGGCTTCGCGGGTCGGGGGAGGACTCGTGACCAGGGCAGGGGCGGGACCACGGACAGCCGCGGCCCCCGGGACCGAGCCGCCCTCCCGACCCCCGGTTCCCCCTACGGCGCCCGTTCCGGCCGCACGGCCCGCCCAGAGCGCCACGGCCCCCGAGAACGCCCCGGATGTCCCCGCCTTCCCGGCCCCGCCCGGCCCCGCCGCACCTGCGCCACGCCGTCCCGTGCTCGCCCTGGCCGCCGCCGTCGTGGTGACGGCCGTGGCCACCGCCGTCACTCTGAACCTGCTGTCCGACACCGGGTCCGGAGCCGCCGTGAACTCCTACGGGCCACCGCCCTCCGCCCCCTCGCGGGCCCCGTCGATCTCCCCCTCGGTCTCCCGGGGTACGGGCACCGTGCTCGCGACCGTCCCGCTGAAGAGCGCGGCCGCCGTGGGGAGCTGTGTCACCGCCGTCG
Source organism: Streptomyces sp. NPDC005303 (assembly GCF_040607335.1). NCBI lineage: Bacteria > Bacillati > Actinomycetota > Actinomycetes > Kitasatosporales > Streptomycetaceae > Streptomyces > Streptomyces sp. NPDC005303. The sequence continues at coordinate 316,756 of NZ_JBEXGM010000002.1, forward strand.
GCGACTCGCCGGACGACACCCCCGCACCGGCCGCCTGCGACGGAGCCGCGACCCAGCGGTGGCAGGTCGTCGACCTCGGGGACGGGGCCGTCGCCCTGCGGCACATGGCGTCGGCTTCCTGTCTGGACATCGCGGGCTACCGGGTCCTGGGAGACCCCATGCAGCTGCGGCGGTGTGCCTACCGGCAGGGTGCAGGCGCCCCCTTCCCGGAGGACCAGGCGTTCGTCCTCGACGCCCGCCGGGACAGGACCTTCACGCTGGTGTGCCAGGACAACCCGTCCATCGCCGTGGGGATCACCGACGGCGAGGTCCGCATGCTGTCGACGCGAACAGCCGGCCGCGCGATCCGCTTCGCCCTGGACGACTCCCTGGGCGAGGCGCTGGGCGAGGCGCTGGGCGGCTGAGCGCACCTCCAGGCCGCGGCGGCGGCCCGGGCCAGGTTTCCGCACCCGGCCCGGACCGCCGCCATCGCCGTCCTCGTACACAGAACGCCGGACATACGACCGGAAACGCCTTCTTCTCCGGTCGCCCCCGCCGAGGACCGCCGGGACACCCTCATGCGCCGGCGATGCAACGGCCTTGCGGGAGGCGTTACTTCGCCCTGCGCGCCACCGTGAAGTGGTCGATGCGGTCACCGGTCTCGGCGATGCCCGACACCTTCAGCTTGGCGTAGTGGCCCTTCGACGCGGGCTCCACGTCGACGCGCAGGAAGGAGTAGTTGAGGTAGCGCACCCGGGACCAGGCGACGGTCTCATTGACCTTGCCGTCCTTGGTGTTGATGAAGGAGGCGACGGAGTCGCGCTCGTTCAGGTGCCCCTCGTAGGAGTCCGGCGCGGTGAACGCGTACAGGCTGCGGCCCGCGGCGCCCGCCGTGACGTAGACGACCCCCTCGGTCTCGGGGTACGCGGTCTCGCCGATCGGGAGCTTCTTGGCGACCTTGTCGCCCTTGATGACGTCGGTGCGCTCGTACTGGTGGTTGTGGCCGTTGATGACCAGGTCCACGGTGTACTTCTCGAACAGCGGCACCCACTCCTGGCGCACGCCCCCCTCCGAGGCGTGCGCGGTGGAGGTGCAGTAGGCGCAGTGGTGGAAGAACACGATGATGAAGTCGACGTCCTTCGAGGCGCGGAACTTCTTCAGCTGCCCCTCGAACCACGTGGTCTGGGTGCCACCGGAGATGCCGAGGTTGGCCGGGATCTCGAAGGAGACGTCGTTCGGGTCGAGCGAGATGATCGCCGTGTTGCCGTAGACGAAGGAGTACACGCCCGGCAGATGGGCCTTGTCCGGGCCGTTGTCGGGGAGCGTGAAGCGGGCCTCCTCGCCGCCGTAGCCGTTGGGCGAGTACCAGGCCTCCATGTCGTGGTTGCCATAACTCACCATCCACGGCACGGACTTGGCGACCGACTCGGTCTGGGCGAGGAACTGGTCCCACACCCGCGAGTCGAAGCCGGTGTCGGCGGTCTTGCCCGCGCCGGCCGGGTCGGCGTAGGCGATGTCGCCTGCGTGCAGGTGGAAGGCCGGGTTCTGGCCGAGGAGGAGGCTGTCGTTGGCCAGGCCGTGGTAGCTGACGCCCTGGTCGCCGAAGGCCGTGAAGGTGAACGGCTTCTTGTGGGCGGGCGCGGTGGTGAAGGTGCCCAGGGTCCCGGTCAGGTGCGGCTGGGCGGGGTCGAAGCCCTGGTGGCCGACTCCGTAGTAGTAGGTCTGGCCGGGGCGCAGATGGGTCAGCTTGGCGTGCAGGTAGTACTGGGTGTGGTCGCCGCTGGCGCCGACGCCGGCCGGGGTGTAGAGGGTGCGCACCTCGGCCTCGATCTTGCGGGAGAGGTCCCAGGGGCGGGCGCCGATCCGGATGAAGGGCTTCTTGACCGCGACCGGCACCTGCCAGGAGACGGTCATCTCGGTGCGCGGGTCGTTGCCGTAGGCGAGGTGACGGCCGAAGGGGGCGACGAGGGCGCCGTCGACGCTCTCGGTGGTGGGGAAGGTCTGGGTCGGCGTGGCGGCCTGGGCGACGGCGCCCGGCACGAACGCGCCACCCGCGACGGCGCCCAGCGTGACGGCGCCGCCCCTGATCATGTTGCGCCGGGAGAATCTGGCGCGCAGGTACTCGTGCTGTTCCGCCATGCTCATGCGCTCGGCGAGCTGGTCGGGTACGCCCATACGAGGAATGTCCATGACGTCTGAAACTCGTCGCCATGGGCAACGTGGTGTGAGACGCAGGATGGACAGCTTACGAACAGACGTTCATAAGAACATCAATAGCCTCCTGCCCGATATCGGGCAGGATTCTTGCGAAACGGCCTCCAGTACCCCAGGATCTACCGGGTGCACGACGAACTTGTTGATCATCTGACGCGGTCCACGCCCCTCAGCAGGGGCGAGGCACTGCGCGTGATCCAGGACGTGCTCGCCTTCTTCGACGAGACGACCGAGGAGTTCGTCCGTCGCCGCCACCGCGAGCTCCAGGCCCAGGGCCTGGTGAACGCGGAGATCTTCGGACGGATCGCGGCGGATCTGAAATATCGAGCGGTGGCGCCGCCTGAGCTGACACTGAGGCAGCTGCGCCGCATGGTCTACGGCTAGGGGACACATCCATATGTGCGGAATCGTCGGATACATCGGGAAGCGTGATGTCGCCCCGCTGCTCCTGGAGGGTCTGCAGCGCCTCGAATACCGCGGCTACGACTCCGCGGGCATCGTCGTCAACTCCCCGAAGACGGCCGGCCTGAAGATGGTCAAGGCCAAGGGCCGGGTGCGCGACCTGGAGGCCAAGGTCCCGGCCCGCTTCAAGGGCACCACCGGCATCGCCCACACCCGCTGGGCCACCCACGGCGCCCCCTCCGACGTGAACGCCCACCCGCACCTGGACGCGGAGGGCAAGGTCGCCGTCGTCCACAACGGCATCATCGACAACGCCTCCGACCTGCGCCGCAAGCTGGAGGCGGACGGCGTCGAGTTCCTCTCCGAGACCGACACCGAGGTCCTGGTCCACCTCATCGCGCGCTCCCAGGCGGAGAAGCTGGAGGACAAGGTCCGCGACACCCTGCGGGTGATCGAGGGCACCTACGGCATCGCCGTGATGCACGCCGACTTCGGCGACCGCATCGTGGTGGCCCGCAACGGCTCCCCGGTCGTCCTCGGCATCGGCGAGAAGGAGATGTTCGTCGCCTCGGACATCGCCGCGCTGGTCGCCCACACCCGGCAGATCGTGACGCTGGACGACGGCGAGATGGCCACCCTCAAGGCCGACGACTTCCGCACCTACACGACGGAGGGCACCCGTACGACGGCCGAGCCCACCACCGTCGAGTGGGAGGCAGCCTCCTACGACATGGGCGGCCACGACACCTACATGCACAAGGAGATCCACGAGCAGGCCGACGCCGTGGACCGCGTGCTGCGCGGCCGCATCGACGACCGCTTCTCCACCGTGCACCTGGGCGGCCTGAACCTGGACGCCCGCGAGGCCCGCCAGATCCGCCGCGTGAAGATCCTCGGCTGCGGCACCTCGTACCACGCGGGCATGATCGGCGCCCAGATGATCGAGGAGCTGGCCCGCATCCCCGCGGACGCCGAGCCCGCCTCGGAGTTCCGCTACCGCAACGCGGTCGTCGACCCCGACACCCTCTACATCGCCGTCTCCCAGTCCGGTGAGACCTACGACGTCCTCGCGGCCGTCCAGGAGCTCAAGCGCAAGGGCGCGCGGGTGCTGGGCGTCGTCAACGTGGTCGGCTCCGCGATCGCCCGCGAGGCGGACGGCGGCATCTACGTGCACGCGGGCCCGGAGGTCTGCGTGGTCTCCACCAAGTGCTTCACCAACACGACGGTGGCCTTCGCCCTCCTCGCCCTCCACCTTGGCCGCACCCGTGACCTCTCGGTCCGCGACGGCAAGCGGATCATCGAGGGCCTGCGCAGGCTGCCCGCGCAGATCACCGAGATGCTGGAGCAGGAGGAGCACATCAGGAAGCTGGCCGAGCAGTACGCCGAGGCCCGCTCGATGCTGTTCATCGGCCGCGTCCGGGGCTACCCGGTGGCCCGCGAGGCCTCCCTGAAGCTCAAGGAGGTCTCCTACATCCACGCGGAGGCCTACCCCGCCTCCGAGCTCAAGCACGGCCCCCTGGCCCTGATCGAGCCCGCCCTCCCCACGGTGGCGATCGTCCCCGACGACGACCTCCTGGAGAAGAACCGCGCCGCCCTGGAGGAGATCAAGGCCCGCAGCGGCCGGATCCTGGCGGTCGCCCACCAGCACCAGGAGAAGGCTGACGAGACCATCGTCGTCCCGAAGAACGAGGACGAGCTGGACCCGATCCTGATGGGCATCCCCCTCCAACTCCTCGCCTACCACACGGCCTTGGCCCTGGGCCGGGACATCGACAAGCCCAGGAACCTCGCGAAGTCGGTCACCGTGGAGTAAGCGCCCCGCAGAGGCCACCGACGGAACGGACCCCCACGTGATGCCACCTGGCACGGGGGGTCCGTCTCTGTTGGCGGGGAGCCGCCCAACTCCCCGGCCCGCGCGGCCGACCGGTGGCCGTCACGCCCCAACCGGCAGCCCGTGACCGCTATATGCCCTTCACAAAGGCACAAACACCCCTACGCGCGGGTAGGTTCACAGATCCCACCTGGGAGAACGGCGCGTTACGGAATGACGATGACGGGCCGCTTCGCCCGCTTGGCGAGCCGCCCCGCGACGGAGCCGAAGATGCGCCCGACGATGCCGTGGGTGGAGCCGACGACGATCGCGTCCGCCTCGTACTCCCGCCCGACCTCCTCGAGTTCATGGCAGATGTCGCCGCCGCGCTCGACGAGGATCCAGGGGACCTCGGCCAGATAGTCCGCGCAGGCGAGCTCCAGACCGAGCACCTCGGTGCGATGGTCCGGCACGTCGACGAAGACCGGTGGCTCACAGCCGGCCCACACGGTGGTGGGCAGCCGGTTGGCGACATGCACGATGATCAGGCCCGAGCCGGAGCGATGGGCCATACCGATCGCGTAGGCGAGGGCGCGCTCGCTGGAGGTGGAGCCGTCGAAGCCGACCACGACGCCGTGCTTGAAGGCGGGGTCGCAGGAGTGGCGTGGCTCTTCCGCCGCCAGGGGCTCGGCCGCCGTAGGATCGGCGACGGGCCGCTTGCGGTCCGCAGGTTCGAAGAATTCGTGACCGGCCATGGCTGTCTCGGCGTTGTGATCCTTGTGTGGGAGGGACGACCGTGTGCGGCGGAGCTGTGTCCGGGAATCATCTTCCCAACCCCATACCCCCAAGGGTACGGCGCCACGCCTCCTTAGCCCAGAGCCCGCCCCCCGGTCCGTGGGGGTTCCAGGGAGCATGCACGAGGGGGTGCCCGTAACGCAATGGTTGCTGCGCTGTACAGGCGGTTCGCACGGGATGCAGTCGGCGCCCCGGCGGCCCCTGGCCACGGGAGAGCCCCCGGACGGCCCCTCGACCCAGTGACCGAAGGGTCGAACACGCGTTGAACCCGTGAGCCACGCCGCAGGGAGACGCCCCAGGGAGCACGCGATGACCGGACACCGACCGCCCTCCGAGGACTCCACCACGCACGTGGTCCGATGGGCGGCGTTCAGCTGCGTCCTCGTCCCCGTGGTGCTCGTCTGGTACGGCACCTCACTGGCCGGCGCGACGGGCACCGCCCTCGGTCTCGCCGCCGTCACGGCCGTCTGCCGTATTCTCCTGCGCCAGTCGGAGCGCGGCGCGGCCCGGCTGCGTGCCGAGGAGCGGACGCCCCGTCGCGGCCGCCACCACAGGAGTGGCACGGGGGCCCATCGAGGCGGTCGCCACACCGGGGGAAATACACCGGTCGGCTGACCGGTTTCCATGCACCGGGACGATTCTTTTCAGCCAACTTCCGCGTTGGGCGTGTCCCTTGGTCCAACCACCCCTCAACCCCCGTTCCACCTGCGCGGATAGGGTCTCCAGGGCCCCGTGCACCCTACGTGGATTAGCCACTGCCACAAGGCGCACTTCCCTGCACGGCCCACGAGTGCAACGCTTCGTGATCGAATGCTTTACGCCAAGTTGCCATGTCGACAATGTGCCGGATGACGAACTGGTCACGCCGACACCACGGGACACAGTAGATTCGATCTTGACGTCTTACGGCGGGGGACTCGTGCAGGACCGAGGGGAAACGTGCTGGAGCGACATGCCCGACAAGTTAGGGGCGCCGCGACCACCGAGGGGGGCTTAGCAGGATGAGCCACGACTCCACTGCCGCGCCGGAAGCCGCGGCCCGGAAGCTTTCCGGGCGACGCCGCAAGGAGATCGTCGCGGTGCTGCTGTTCAGCGGCGGCCCCATCTTCGAGAGTTCCATACCTTTGTCGGTGTTCGGGATTGACCGCCAGGACGCCGGCGTGCCGCGCTACCGCCTTTTGGTGTGTGGCGGCGAGGAAGGCCCACTGCGGACCACAGGGGGCCTGGAACTCACCGCACCGCATGGCCTGGAAGCGATCTCACGCGCGGGCACGGTCGTCGTACCGGCCTGGCGTTCGATCACTTCACCGCCGCCGGAGGAGGCGCTCGACGCTCTGCGCCGGGCGCACGAGGAAGGCGCCCGCATAGTAGGACTGTGCACCGGCGCCTTCGTGCTGGCCGCGGCGGGCCTGCTGGACGGCCGCCCCGCGACCACACACTGGATGTACGCGCCGACGCTGGCCAAGCGCTATCCGTCGGTGCACGTGGATCCGCGCGAACTCTTCGTCGACGACGGAGACGTACTGACCTCGGCCGGAACCGCGGCCGGAATCGACCTCTGTCTCCACATCGTGCGGACGGACCACGGCAACGAGGCGGCCGGCGCGCTGGCCCGCCGGCTGGTGGTCCCACCGCGCCGCTCGGGCGGCCAGGAGCGCTACCTCGACAGGTCTTTACCAGAGGAGATCGGCGCCGACCCGCTCGCCGAGGTCGTCGCCTGGGCGCTGGAGCACCTCCACGAGCAGTTCGACGTGGAGACGCTGGCGGCACGGGCGTACATGAGCCGTCGTACGTTCGACCGTCGGTTCCGCTCGCTGACGGGCTCGGCCCCTCTCCAGTGGCTGATCACCCAGCGGGTGCTGCAGGCGCAGCGGCTGCTGGAGACGTCGGACTACTCGGTGGACGAGGTCGCGGGGCGCTGCGGCTTCCGCTCACCGGTGGCGCTGCGCGGGCACTTCCGGCGGCAGCTGGGGTCGTCCCCGGCCGCCTACCGGGCCGCGTACCGGGCCCGCCGCCCGCAGGGCGACAAGCCCGTGGACAGCGACGGTCCGATGGGCAGCCCGGCGGGCCCCGCGCCCAGCGCGCCCGTGCCGCTGCACCCGGAGAGCGGCCCGGTACCGCTCCAGACCCGCCGCACGCCCGCCCCCGTGGGCCCGCACTCCGACAACGGCCGCGAGCTGTACGTCGGAGGAGGCCGGGCGAGCCTGCCGGGGCAGCGCAGCGGAGCGTGACGTCCCGACGCCGGGCGCGGCCAGTCAGGGCCCGCCCGGCGTTCCAGGTGCCCGGCACCGACGGGGGCGCCACAAAAGCAGACGTCAGCCGTAGGGTGTTCGCATGAACGATCGCATGGTGTGGATCGACTGCGAGATGACCGGCCTCTCGCTGTCCGACGACGCGCTCATCGAGGTTGCCGCCCTCGTCACCGACTCCGAGCTCAATGTGCTCGGCGACGGTGTGGACATCGTCATCCGCCCGCCGGACCAGGCGCTGGAGACGATGCCGGAGGTGGTGCGTCAGATGCACACCGCGTCCGGGCTGCTCGAGGAGCTGTCCGGCGGCACGACCCTCGCCGACGCCGAGGAGCAGGTCCTCGCCTACGTGCGTGAGCACGTCAAGGAACCCGGCAAGGCCCCGCTGTGCGGCAACTCCGTCGGCACGGACCGCGGTTTCCTGCTGAGGGACATGCCCACCCTGGAGGACTACCTCCACTACCGCATCGTGGACGTCAGCTCCGTCAAGGAGCTCGCCCGGCGCTGGTACCCGCGGGCCTACTTCAACAGCCCGGACAAGAACGGCAACCACCGCGCCCTCGCCGACATCCGCGAGTCCATCGCGGAGCTGCGCTACTACCGCGAGGCGATCTTCGTCCCGCAGCCCGGACCCGACTCCGACACCGCGAAGACGATCGCCGCGAAGCACGTGCTGCCCGCCCGGTAAAAGCCGGGCGCGAGCACCCCTTCAGACCCTGTACACTTTTTCTCGGCCGGTCGGAGAGATCCGAACAGCCGAACATGGTGGGTGTAGCTCAGTTGGTAGAGCACCTGGTTGTGGTCCAGGTGGCCGCGGGTTCAAGTCCCGTCACTCACCCCAATCACCTCAGCCGGTGGCCTTGGAAACAAGGTCACCGGCTGAGGTCGTTTCAGAAGCCGGGCGCCTTGAGGACGGCCTGCGCGATCTCGCGGAAGGCCGCGACCAGCCGACTCCGGTCCTCGGTGCGGGTCGCGAGGACCACATGGGCCGGCTCCACGCCGTGCAGCGGGATCGCGGTGACGTCGGGGCGGAGAGTTCCGGCCCGGGGCAACGCCGAGATGAGCAGGGCCTGTCCGGAGGCGACGAGTTCGAACTTGTCCTCCAGGGCGTCGGCCAGGGGCCCGTCGGGAGCCGGGCGGCCGTCCGGACGCGGGTCGATGCGCCAGTACGCGTTCCAGGTCTCGTCGGCCACCCGGACCAGCGGCTCGTCGGCGATGTCGTCGAGGGTGACGGACTCCTTGCCCGCGAGGCGATGAGTGACCGGGAGCACCAGTGCCCGGGGTTCGCCGTAGAGGACCGTCACTTGTGCCCCGTCGACCGGGAAGGGCAGCCGGGTCACCAGGACGTCGGCCTTGCGCTCGGGCAGGGCCGTCATCCGCTCGCCCCAGCCGATGTGCGCGGTCCTGACGTCCGCGTCCGGGAAGCGCTCGCCCAGCGCACGCACCGCTGGGGTGACGATGATCCCCGCCGTGTACCCCACGGTGATCCGGCTCGGTTCGGCGGCCGCCAGGGTGAGGCTCGCCGCCTGGGCCGCCGAACGCAGCAGCGCCTTCGCCCGGGGCAGGAAGACCTCCCCGGCCTCGGTGAGCCTGCTCCCCTGCGGGGTCCGCTCCAGCAGCCGCGCGCCCAGCTGCTGCTCAAGGCGCCGGATCTGCCGGCTCAGCGACGGCTGCGTGATGTGCAGCGCGTCGGCGGCCCGCCCGAAGTGCCGGTGCTCGGCGACGGCGGTGAAGTACCGGACCAGCCGGAGATCGAGGTCGGTCATGCCTGCAGCGTACGCCCGTGTCCCCAGCCGATTCCCACCCAAAACCCATTCCACCTGCGGTCATGCCTGTTCCGTATTGCGTCATGCGAAACAGGCTTTGGACGGCCGTGGCCCCGCCTTCGCACGCTGGAAGAGCCACAACACTCGTCACAGCGAAGGATCACCATGCGTGTATTCGTCACCGGTGCGACCGGCTTCATCGGTTCCGCCGTCACCCGTGAGCTGCTCGGCGCCGGGCACGAGGTCGTGGGCCTGGCCCGTTCGGACCGGTCCGTGCAGGCACTGAAGGCCGCGGGGGCGGAGGTGCACCGCGGGGACCTGACCGACCTCGACAGTCTGCGCCGGGGTGCCGAGGCGGCCGACGGGGTCGCCCACCTGGCCTTCATCCATGACTTCACCGACCTGGGCGCCTCGGGCGAGGCCGACCTGAGGGCGATCGAGGCCGTCGGCCAGGTGCTCGAAGGCACCGGCAAGCCCTTCGTGGTCACCTCGGGACTGCTGACCGCGCCGGGACACGTCGGCACCGAGGAGGACCCGGCCGACCCCGCCTCCCCCGGCCATCACCGGCTCGGCTCGGAGGTCGCGGCGCTCGCGCTCGCCGAGCGCGGGGTGCGCTCGGCGGTGCTGCGGCTTCCCCCGAGCGTGCACGGCGAGGGCGACGCCGGCTTCGTGCCCATGTTCATCGACTTCGCGCGCGAGAAGGGCGTCTCCGCCATGGTGGGCGGCGGCTTCAACCGCTGGGCGGCCGTCCACCGGCTGGACGCGGCCCGGTTGTTCCGGCTCGCGCTGGAGGCGGCACCGGCGGGCGTACGGCTGCACGCGATCGGGGACGAGGGGGTGGCGTTCCGTGAGATCGCCAAGACGATCGGGCGGGGACTCGGTGTGCCGGTCGCGAGCGTGGCCCCCGAGGAGGCGACGGACCACTTCGGCTGGCTCGGCCGCTTCGCCGCCATCGACATGCGGGCCTCGGCCGAGCTCACCCAAAAGCTGCTCGGCTGGCGGCCGGAGCAGCCCGCGCTGATCCCGGACCTGGAGGCCGGCCACTACTTCAAGACCGTCTGAGCCCCCGCGCTACGACACCGCCCGCCACGCCTCCACCAACTCCCGTACGCCCCCGAACCGTTCGCCCGGCTCGGGACGCGTGGCCCGTGCCACGACCGCGAGCTGTGCGGCCGTACCGCGGAAGGCGTCCTCGCCCGGCCCGGCGTCCAGGAGGAGGCGGGCGGTGCGGCCCAGGACGTGGACGGTGGTGCGGGTGTCGATCGTGGCACCGCGCCGCCACTCCTCGGGCGCCATGAAGCGGGTGGAGCCGGGGAGGCGGTCCTCGGCCAGGACGAACGGGCCCGGGCGGTAGTCGTCGAGGTCGATGAGGCGGAGCTCATGGGCGTCGAAGTCGTAGAGGAAGGCACCGTCGTAGAGGTCCACGGCGACCTGGCCCGCGGTCTCGACGGCGAGGTGGGCGTCCAGGACCCGGTCCAGGGCATGGTGGACGCGGGCGAGGGGCAGGGCACGGAAGCGGGCGCGGGCCGTGGGGTCGTAGAGGATCTCGCCGTCGTGCCACGGCATGACGACGGCCGTACGGCGGACCCCGACGGCGATCCGGTGCACCTGGGGGACGATCGCCGGATGCCGGACCGTCCCGTGGAAGGCCCAGGCGCGGTCGAGGGAGCGCTGGGCCCGGTCGGTGGTGGCCTCCTTCACGAACCAGCGGCTGCCGTCGGGGAGCCGGACGCCGTGGGAGAGACAGCCGGAGTCCTGTTCGCGGAAGGAACGGAACACCTCGCCGACGCTCCGCAGGTACGGCTCGGTCTCGCTGATCGCGTCAACGTCCAGCAGGGGATGGGCGGTCATGGCCTTCACCGGGGTCGGGCGTCCCGGCGGATTCGCCCCGGGCGCGGCTGCTGATGCGCGTGATCCTTGCGTTCAACCTCTTGATGCTGGTGCGGCTGGTGGGCTCCGCCGAAGTGGTCAGGAGGACGCCCGCGTCACCAGTTCCGTGGCCAGGACCACCTGGCGGCGTTCAAGGCCCCGGGACACCGCCGGGCGGCGGTCGGCGATCTCCGAGAGGAGGAGGTCGATCATGTGACGGCCCATCTCCTCGATGGGCTGGCGGACGCTGGTGAGGGGCGGGTCCATGTGGCGGGCTATCGCCGAGTCGTCGTAGCCGACCAGGGCCACGTCCGAGGGGATGCCGAGGCCCTCCTCGCGCAGCACCTGGCGGGCGCCGGCCGCCATGACGTCCGAGCCGGCGAAGACCGCGTCGAGGTCGGGGCGGCGGGCCAGCAGCCTGGTCATCGCCCGGCGGCCGCCCTCCTCCGTGAAGTCACCGGCCTCGATCAGCCGTTCGTCCACCTCGTGGCCCGCGTCGCGCAGCGCGTCCCGGTAGCCGTCGACGCGCCGCTGGGCGCCGTAGACGTCGAGTCGGCCCGTGATGTGCGCGATCGTGCGGCGGCCGCCGGCCAGCAGGTGTTCCACGGCCGAGCGGCCGCCGCCGTAGTTGTCGGAGTCCACGGAGGGCAGTGTCTCGGCGGCCGAGCGCGGGCCGCTGATCACCGCCGGGATCTCCAGCTGGGCCAGCAGGTCGGGAAGCGGGTCGTCGGCGTGGACCGACACCAGCAGCACGCCGTCCACCCGGTGCGCGGCCAGGTACTGGGCCAGCCGACGGCGTTCGCGGTCGCTACCCGCGAAGATCAGCAGGAGCTGCATCTCGGTCTCCGAGATCTCCGCGCCGACGCCCTTGAGCATGTCCGAGAAGTACGGCTCGGCGAAGAACCGTGTCTCCGGCTCGGGCACGACCAGCGCGATCGCGTCCGTGCGGTTGGCCGCCAGGGCGCGCGCGGCGGTGTTCGGGACGTACCCGAGCTCCGCAACCGCCGCCTCGACCGCCGCGCGGGTGGCGTCACTGACCCGGGGCGAGCCGTTGATCACCCGGGAAACGGTGCCCCGGCCCACGCCGGCGCGCGCGGCGACCTCCTCGAGGGTGGGCCGGCCACCGCTCCGGCTCCGCGCTCCGTGGCTTGCCATGGGCTCCGCCTTCCCACCGTGTATCTAAGCTGGCCTGGAATTTAACAGTCCCGCGTGCGGGCGTGACGGTCACGGGGGCCGGTGGCCCCGCACCCGACCGCTTCGTGCGCGGGCGCCGGGCGGGCCGAGTGGTTCCAGTTAACAGGCTGATAACTGAAGGCATCTCTCCTCGCTCACTCCCTTGACACCCTCGCTCCGACCCGCGAACCTTCAACACATCACCGGTGGGAGCGCTCCCACGGTACCTGACACATAAACATCCCGCACGTTCCCCGCCCGAGCCGCAGCATGAACTAACGGGTCCAACAACGCAGTTGGCCGGGGGGTCGGCACGTCAGGCAACAGGAGGACGAAATGCGCACGACTACCCGCCGGTCCCACCGGCTGTTGGCCCTGGCGGCCGTCGCCGCACTGACCACGGGAGTGCTGGCAGGCTGTGCCGGCGACTCGGACGACGGCGACTCGTCGGGCTCGGGCAACAACTCCGGCGGCGGCAAGACCACGCTGACCGTCGGCACCTTCGGAGTCTTCGGCTACAAGCAGGCCGGTCTCTACGACGAGTACACGAAGCTGCACCCCGACATCACCATCAAGGAGAACGTCACCACCCGCACCGACGTCTACTGGCCGAAGGTCCTCACCCGGCTGCAGGCCGGCTCCGGCACCGACGACATCCAGGCCATCGAGGTCGGCAACATCACCGAGGCCGTGCAGACGCAGGGCTCCAAGTTCGTCGACCTCGGCAAGGACGTCGACAAGTCGCAGTGGCTGGACTGGAAGAACGCCCAGGCCACCACCGAGGACGGCAAGCTCATCGGACTCGGCACCGACATCGGCCCGATGGCGATCTGCTACCGCAAGGACCTGTTCCAGAAGGCCGGTCTGGAGACCGACCGCACCAAGCTCGCCGCGCAGTGGAAGGGCGACTGGAACAAGTACGTCGACCTCGGCAAGCAGTACATGAAGAAGGCGCCGAGCGGCACCAAGTTCGTGGACTCGGCCTCCTCCGTCTACAACGCGGTCCTCAACGGTGAGAGCGAGCGCTACTACGACAAGAGCGGCAAGGTCGTCTGGGACAAGTCCAACGGCGTGAAGAACGCCTGGGACGTCGCGATGTCCGTGGCCACCAGCAACATGTCGGCGAAGCTCAAGCAGTTCGACAAGCCGTGGGACCAGGGCTACGCGAACGCCTCCTTCGCCACGGTGGCCTGCCCCGCCTGGATGATCGGTTACATCCAGGAGAAGTCCGGTGAGGCCGGCAAGGGCAAGTGGGACGTGGCTGCCGCGCCGACCGCGGGCAACTGGGGCGGTTCCTTCATCGGCGTGCCGACTGCGGGCAAGCACCAGAAGGAGGCCATCGCGCTGGCGAAGTGGCTGACCGCGCCCGAGCAGCAGGCGAAGGTCTTCGCCAAGCAGGCCAGCTTCCCCTCGACCCCGTCGGCGTACTCGACCCTGAAGCCGGCCGCCGCCACCACGGAGTTCTTCAGCAACGCGCCGATCACCCAGATCTTCTCCGACTCGGCGAAGACGATCCCGGCCCAGGTCTTCGGCGTCAAGGACCAGCCGATCAACACCGCGCTGACCGACATCGGCATCCTCCAGGTCGAGCAGAAGGGCAAGTCGCCCGAGCAGGGCTGGGACGCTGCCACGAACGAGATCAAGGACGTGCTCGGCCAGTGACAAGCCCCAAGCAGGCACTCGCGCATCCCGCGTCGAGCGTCGAGGCCGCGCCCGGCTCCCAGCCGGGCGCGGCCCGGGGCGCTGACGGTCGCGGTACGCCGCCCGAGGGCAAGGGCCCCTGGCGCAGCCGGCTGTACCGCTGGGACATGAAGGCGTCTCCGTACGTGTTCATCGCCCCCTTCTTCGTCATCTTCGGGGCGTTCTCGCTCGTTCCGCTCCTGTACACGGCCTGGTACTCGCTGCACGACGTGCAGCTGTCCTCGCTGGACACCCAGACCTGGGCGGGCCTGGACAACTACAAGAACCTGCTCAGCTCGGACTTCTTCTGGAACGCCCTCAAGAACACCTTCACCATCGGTCTGATCTCGACCGTGCCGCAGCTCATGGCGGCGATCGGGCTCGCCCATATGCTCAACTACCGGCTGCGCGGCTCGACCGTGTGGCGGGTCGTGATGCTGACCCCGTACGCCACTTCGGTGGCGGCGGCGACCCTCGTCTTCACGCTGCTGTACTCGTGGGACGGCGGCATGGTCAACTGGCTGCTCGACTTCGTCGGGATCGACCCGATCAACTGGCGTGAGTCCGACTGGGGTTCGCAGTTCGCGGTGTCCTCGATCGTGATCTGGCGATGGACCGGCTACAACGCGCTGATCTATCTCGCGGCGATGCAGGCGATCCCGGCCGACCTGTACGAGTCGGCGGCGATCGACGGGGCCAACCGCTGGCAGCAGTTCCTCCATGTGACGGTCCCGCAGCTGAGGCCGACCATCCTGTTCACGGTGGTCGTCTCCACCATCGGCGCGACCCAGCTCTTCGGTGAGCCCCTGCTGTTCGGCGGGGTGAGCGGTTCCAAGGGCGGCTCCGAGCACCAGTACCAGACGCTCGGCCTGTACATGTACGACCAGGGCTGGATCATCGGCAACCTCGGCAAGGCGTCCGCGATCGCCTGGTCGATGTTCCTGATCCTGTTGATCATCGCCGCGATCAATCTGCTGGTCACCCGACGTCTGAGGAAGTCCCAATGACCACCAGTGAACTGACGTTGCCTCAGGCCCGTAAGGAGGGGCGCCGGTCCCGTCGGGTGATGGGCGCGGGCAAGCAGCTGCACGCGGGCCCGGTCACCTACCTCGTCCTGGCGGTCTTCGCGCTGGTCTCGCTGGCCCCCCTGGTGTGGACCGCGATCGCGGCCTCGCGGACCGACCGCAGGCTCGCGGAGACGCCGCCGCCGCTGTGGTTCGGCGGGAACCTGTTCAAGAACATGCAGACCGCGTGGGACGAGGCAGGTCTCGGCACCGCGATGCTGAACAGCGTGATCGTGGCGGGCGCCATCACGATCAGCACGGTGCTGTTCTCCACGCTCGCCGGCTTCGCCTTCGCCAAGCTGCGGTTCAGGTTCTCGGGCTTCCTGCTGCTGCTGACGATCGGCACGATGATGATCCCGCCGCAGCTGGCGGTCGTACCGCTGTATCTGTGGATGGCGGACCTCGGCTGGTCGAACCAGCTCCAGACGGTGATCCTGCCGACCCTGGTGACGGCCTTCGGCACCTTCTTCATGCGGCAGTACCTGGTACAGGCGTTGCCCACCGAGCTGATCGAGGCGGCCCGGGTGGACGGGGCGAGCAGCATCCGGGTGGTGTGGCACGTGGTCTTCCCGGCGGCGCGGCCTGCGATGGCCGTGCTCGGGCTGCTGACCTTCGTGTTCGCCTGGAACGACTTCCTGTGGCCGATCATCGCCCTGAACCAGCAGAACCCGACCGTGCAGGTGGCGCTCAACTCGCTCGGCACCGGCTATGTCCCCGACCAGGCCGTGATCATGGCGGGCGCGCTGCTCGGCACGCTGCCGCTGCTGATCGCCTTCATCCTGTTCGGCAAGCAGATCGTGGGCGGCATCATGCAGGGCGCGATCAAGGGCTGACGCCCGTCGTACGGCTTCTCTTCCACGGCTCCTGGGGCCGGGCCGCCGCCGCTTCGGCCCCTGCCCCTCCCCTCCCCCCTCCATCAGTCGGTCTGTTCAACGACCCCCAATGGGAGCGCTTCCATGCCTGAACCCGAATCGCCGGCGACCCCGGTGACCTTCCCCCCCACCTTCCTGTGGGGAGCCGCGACCTCCGCCTACCAGATCGAGGGGGCGGTGCGGGAGGACGGCCGTACGCCCTCCATCTGGGACACCTTCAGCCACACCCCGGGCAAGACGGCCGGCGGCGACCACGGTGACATCGCTGTCGACCACTACCACCGCTACCGCGACGACGTGGCACTCATGGCCGACCTGGGCCTGACGGCGTACCGCTTCTCGATCTCGTGGTCCCGGGTGCAGCCGACCGGCCGCGGGCCCGCGGTCCAGCGTGGTCTGGACTTCTACCGCCGGCTGGTGGACGAGCTCCTCGCGCACGGCATCAAGCCGGCCGTGACGCTCTACCACTGGGACCTGCCCCAGGAGCTGGAGGACGCGGGCGGCTGGCCGGAGCGTGACACGGCGTACCGGTTCGCGGAGTACGCGCAGATCGTCGGGGAGGCGCTCGGCGACCGGGTGGAGCAGTGGATCACCCTCAACGAGCCGTGGTGCGCGGCCTTCCTGGGCTACGCGTCCGGGGTGCACGCGCCCGGCCGTACCGACCCCGCGGCCTCGCTGAAGGCGGCGCACACGCTGAACCTGGCGCACGGGCTCGGCACGTCGGCCCTGCGCGCCTCGATGCCGGCCCGCAACTCGGTGGCGCTCGCCCTCAACTCCTCGGTCGTCAGGCCCTTCTCGCAGGACCCGGCGGACCTGGCGGCGGCGCAGAAGATAGACGACCTGGCCAACGGGGTCTTCCACGGGCCGATCCTGCACGGTGCCTATCCGCAGACGCTGTTCACGGCGACGGAGCTGATCACGGACTGGTCGTTCGTCGAGGACGGCGACCTCGCGCTGATCAACCAGCCGCTCGACGCGCTGGGCCTCAACTACTACACGCCCGCGCTGGTCTCGGCCGCCGACCCGGAGACCAGCGGGCCGCGCGCCGATGGTCACGGCAGCAGCGCACACTCCCCGTGGCCGGGCGCGGACGACGTCACGTTCCACCAGACGCCGGGCGAGCGCACCGAGATGGGCTGGACGATCGACCCGACGGGCCTGCACGACCTGATCATGCGCTACACGCGCGAGGCGCCGGGTCTGCCGCTGTACATCACCGAGAACGGTGCGGCCTACGACGACAAGCCCGACCCCGACGGCCGCGTCCACGACCCCGAGCGGGTCTCCTATCTGCACGGCCACCTCGCCGCGGTCCGCCGCGCGATCACCGACGGCGCGGACGTCCGCGGCTACTACCTGTGGTCCCTGCTGGACAACTTCGAGTGGGCGTACGGCTACGAGAAGCGCTTCGGCGCGGTCTACGTGGACTACACGACGCTGGAGCGGACACCCAAGTCCAGTGCCCTCTGGTACGGCCGGGCGGCCCGCACGGGCACGCTCCCGGAGGTCCACAGCATCCCTTAGCCACCGCGGAGACGGGGGACGGGGAAGGGGCGCGGCATCCGAGGGGGGTGCCGCGCCCCGCCGCGTTCCACCGCGGCAGTTCCTTCGAGGTCGCTCAGCGGACTTCCCGTACGACCACCACGTCGCCCGGCGCCACCGTCACCCGGCCGCCTTCGACGGTCTTGCCGCTCAGCAACTCCGATGCGCGCGCGGACACTTGGACCTCCGCCGCCCGCTCACCGTGGTTGATCAGGAAGAGATAGTCCGCCTCGTCGCCGCGCCGCAGCACCGTCTCCACGCCCTCCGGCGTCTCCCGTACCGGCGTCACGCCCGCCTCGGTGCGGATGCGGTCCAGCAGGGCCGCCAGTGTCGAGGGGTCGGGGTGGGTGGCCAGGTACCAGGCCACGCCCTCGCCGTAGGTGTGGCGGGTGACCGCCGGGACTCCGCTCAGCGGACCCGAGGTGTACGAGGTCACGACCTCCGCGCCGGCCGGCCGTACCCGCTCCGACCACAGGGAGGCCGTACCGCCGCCGTCCAGGGGCACGGTCTCGCCGGGCAGCAGCGGGAACAGTTCGTCCGTGTTGACGCCGAGTGCCTCACGGAAGGCGCCCGGGTAACCGCCCAGGCGGACATGGCAGTTGGCGTCGACGGCCCCGCTGTGGAAGCCGACGACCAGCGTGCCGCCGCCCGACGCGAAGCCGGTCAGGTTCGCCGCGCCCTCGTCGTCGACCAGGTAGAGGGCGGGGGCGAGGACGAGCCGGTACCGCGACAGGTCCGCCGACGGGTGCACGAAGTCCACGGCCACGCCGGAGCGCCAGAGCGGCTCGTACCAGGCCCGGACCAGGTCCAGGTAGCGGACCGACTCGCTGGGCTGGGAGGGGAGTTCCAGGGCCCAGCGGGCGTTCCAGTCCCAGACCACGGCGACCGAGGCGGGGCTGGTGCTGCCCCGCACCTGGGCCAGCGCCTTCAGGTCCGCGCCCAACGCCACCACGTCTCGCCAGATCTGGCTGTCCGTGCCCGCGTGCGGCAGCATCGCCGAGTGCCACTGTTCGGCGCCCGCCTTCGCGGCCCGCCACTGGAAGTAGGCGATGCCGTCGGCACCGCGGGCGACGTGCGCGAGGGCGTTGCGACGCAACTCCCCCGCTGTCTTGGCGCGGTTGACCGGCTGCCAGTTCACCGCGCCGGTCGAGTGCTCCATCAGCAGCCACGGGCCGCCCGCCAGCGAACGCACCAGGTCGCCGCTGAGCGCGATGTCGATCTCCGACTCGGGATCCGTCGACCTCAGATAGTGGTCGTTGGAGACGACGTCCAGCTCCGGTGCCCAGCGCCAGTAGTCCAGCGCGTCGAAGTTGTACATCACCATGAAGTTGGTGGTGGCCGGCACCGAGGGAGCGGCTTCCCGCAGCACCTCGCGCTCCGCCTTGCACAGGGCCAGCAGCTCGTCGCTGCAGAAGCGCCGCCAGTCCAGCTGATGGGTCGGGTTGGGCACGGCACCGGTGGCGCGGGGCGGGATGATCTCGTCCCAGTCGTAGTACCACTGGCTCCAGAAGGTCGTGCCCCAGGCGTGGTTGAGCGCGGCCAGGTCGTCGTACTTCGCCCGCAGCCAGCGCCGGAAGGCCGCCGCGCTCACCTCGCAGTAGCACTCCGCGTTGTGGCAGCCGTACTCGTTGTGGACGTGCCACATCACGACCGCCGGGTGGTCGGCGTACCGCTCCCCCAGCACCCGGGCGATCCGCAGGGCCGCCTCACGGTAGGCGGGGCTCGACGGGCAGAACGTCTGGCGGCTGCCGTACGACAGTCTCCTGCCGTCCTTGTCGACCGGCAGCGCCTCCGGGTGCTCACGGAAGAACCAGGCCGGCGGGGCCGCCGTCGGTGTGGCGAGGTCCGCGGCGATGCCGTTCTCGTGGAGCAGGGCGAGGATCCGGTCGAGGCGCGAGAAGTCGTACTCGCCCTCGCTGGGTTCGAGGAGCGCCCACGCGAAGATGTTGACGCTGACCATGTTCACGCCCGCCTCGCGCATGAGGCGTACGTCCTCGGCCCAGACCTCCTCGGGCCACTGCTCGGGGTTGTAGTCGCCGCCGTAGGCGATGCCCTCCGCGATCATCGGACGTCACCGCCGAGCAGGCGGCGGGTCGTCTCCACGCCCCACTGGTCCAGGGACAGCAGGCGGTCGCTCGAAGCCATCAGGCCGCCCGTCGCCGCCACGTGGGCCGCCCAGCGCTCGCGGGTCTCCACGGCGGGGCGGGCCATCAGGCAGTCGGGGTCGTTGACCCAGAGCCGGCCGTGCTGCCACTGGCGTGCGGCGCCGGTGAACTCGGCCGGGTCCTGGCCCGGCTGGCTGTAGTCGTCGGCCTCGGGGCGGCGGTGCGGGGCCGTGTCGGGGCTGACGCGCATCGCGTCGAACAGGCCGATGGAGGGCAGGAGGGGCGCGCCGCAGCCGAGCAGGTATGCCTCCTCGCCGATGGCCTCACGGATCAGCTCGATGCCCGAGCGGTACGCCGTGAGCGGGTCCGCGGAGGAGTGCCGTACGCCTGCCAGCGCCCCCGCGTACAGGAAGTCGACCTTGAAGTAGTCGTAGCCCTCGGACACCAGGGTCCTGAAGACCGACCCCAGGTACTGGGCCGCTTCGGGGTGGGTGGTGTCCAGGACGCACAGGTCGTGGCCCCAGTTGCGGCCGGCGTGCAGGAAGCCTCCGTCGAGGTCCTCGACCAGCCAGTCGGGGTGCTGGGCGGCCAGGTCACTGGCCGGGTCGACCAGGAAGGGGGCCGTCCAGATGCCGGCCCGGCGGCCCCGCGCCCGGATCGCGTCAGCGATGCCCGCGCGGGAGCGGAAGCGGCCGGAGAGGGTGAGCCAGTCGCCGAGGGCCTTCTGGTAGCCGTCGTCGATCTGGACGACGTCGACGGGCAGGTCGAGGGTGTCCATCGCACGGAGGTTCTCGTGGATGTCGTCCTCGGTGACCTCGGTGAAGTACTCGTACCAGGAGCACCAGACGGTGGGCGCCGGACGGGGCGTCTCGACCCCGAGTCCGGCGGCCCACTCGGCCAGTACCGACTGGATGTCGGTGCCCGTGAACTCCTTCACCGGGCCGTCGGCCAGGACCTCCGCCACGGAGCCTTCGACGATCAGACGGATCGACGGCACCTCCCGCAGCGGGTCCGGCGCCGCCCACAGCCGTACCGGCGATCCGTCCCCCGGATCCAGCGCCAGCAGGCCCTCGCCCTGGAAGGCGCCCTCGGGGACGGTGACGCCCGGCCGGTAGCAGACCGTCGCCCAGTTGTCGTTCGTCGGGCGGTACGGCTTGTCACCGAGGGTGTACGCGCCGCTGGGGCTCCAGGACTGCCAGCCCTCCTCGTGGACGCGGGCCCTGACGGGGTCCACGGGCACGGAGGCGAGCGTGGTGAAGGGGTGGGGCACGGTGGTTCTCTCTCAGGTGAGGGCGGTCAGCCCTTGTTGGCGCCGAGGGTCAGTCCGCTGACGAACTGCCGCTGGAGCACGAAGTACACGACCAGGGTGGGGATCGCGGTGAGCAGGGCGCCGGCGGCGACCAGGTTGGGGTCGGTGAAGAACTGGCCGGAGAGGTTGTTCAGCGCCGAGGTGATCGGCATGTTCTCGCCGGTGGAGATCAGCACGATCGCCCAGAAGAAGTCGTTGTAGATCCAGATGGACAACAACGTGCCCAGCGCGGCCATCGCGGGCTTGCACAGCGGCAGCACGATCTGCCAGTACATCCGCCACACCGAGGCACCGTCGACCAGGGCGGCCTCCGTCAGCTCGTGCGGCAGCATCCGCATGTAGTTGCTGAGCACGAAGGCGCAGAACCCGGACTGGAACGCCACATGGATCAGCACCAGGCCCAGCGCGGAGTCGTACAGCTTGCCGCTCACCGTGATGCCGGGCAGGTCGATGAGCAGGTACATGCGGTACAGCGGGGTGATGATGACCTGCTGCGGGAGCAGGTTGCCGGCGGTGAACACCAGCAGCAGGGCGATGTTGAGGCGGAAGTCGAAGCGGCTGACGTAGAAGGCGACCATCGACGACAACAGCAGGGTGATCAGCACGGCCGGCACCGCGATGATCAGCGTGTTGCCGAAGTAGTGCATCATGTCGGACTGCTGGAACGCGTTCTTGAAGTTGTCGAAGTTCAGCGTGTCCGGCCAGGAGACATAGCCCTTGTTGCTGGTCTCCGAGTAGGGCCTGAGGGCGGCGAGGACCGCCCACAGCAGCGGCGCCAGCCAGGCCAGCGCGGTGCCGGCGAGGAAGACGTGCAGCAGGATCCGGGCGGGGCGGACAGGCGTGCGCTGCTTGGCCGGCGCGCCGGTGGCGACGGTGGTGCTCATGCGCGCCGCTCCTTCCGGAAGGTCGCGATCAGGTACGGGATGATGACCGCGAGGGAGATGACCAGCAGGACCACGGCGATCGCCGAGCCGTAACCGATCCGGCTGGACTCGCCGATGATGTTGTTGGTGATCAGGATCGACAGCAATTCGGTGCCCTGGGCACCCTTGTTGAAGACGAAGACCAGGTCGAAGGCGCGCAGCGCCTCGATGATCGTGACCACCAGGACGACCGTGTTGGTGGGGCGCAGGGTGGGGAAGATGACGTTCTTGAACGTCTGCCACTCGTTCGCGCCGTCCAGCGAGGACGCCTCCCTGAGGGAGGGGTCGACGCCCTTGAGGCCGGCCAGGTACAGGATCATCATGTAGCCGGTGTGCCGCCAGGACGCGGCGATCAGCACCGCCCACAGGTTCAGCTTCGGATCGCCGATCCAGTCGATGTAGTGGCCCGGCTTGTTCGCCCCGATCAGGCTGTTGATCAGCCCGGTGTCGGGGTTGTAGACCAGCTGCCACACGAATCCGGTCACTGCCAGCGAGACCACGACCGGCAGGAAGAACGCGGTCTGGTAGACGCGGGAGAAGCGGATGTTCTTGTCCAGCTGGACGGCCAGGAACAGGCCGAACGGCGTCGGGATCAGGATGAGCACGACGAACCAGATGATGTTGTGCTCGACCGCGGGCCAGAACTGCGGGTTGTCGGTGAACAACTGCTTGAAGTTGTCCAGCCCCACCCACTTGATGGAGTCGAAGCCGATACCGTCCCAGCTGGTGAAGGCCAGGGCGATCGAGGCCAGGGCGGTGACCCAGACCAGGGCCACGTGCAGGACCGTGGGCACGCCGGCCATGAAGCCGAGCGTGAGCCGGTCACGGCGGGTCAGCAGGCGCTTGTGCCCCCGCGGGACCCGCTTGTTCGCAGGCGCAGGGCCCGAAGGCGGCACCGCGGCCGCCTCCGGGCTCTTCGTGTTCGTGTCGGTAGTCATTCAGCCGCTCAGCTCAGGAGGACGCGAAGATCGTCTTCTTCTGGCGTTCGATCGAGGACAGCAGACTGTCGACGCCCTTGGGGTTCTGGAGGAACTTCTGCAGCGAGGGCTGCATCACCGTCGAGGTGAAGTCGGGACGCGAGTCACGGTCCATGAACTGGGTCAGGCTCTTGGCGTTCGAGATCATGTCGTACGCCTTCTTCTGCAGCGGCGTGTAGGAGGAGGTGTCGGCCTTGTTGGAGGCGGCCACCACGCTGGTGTCGGACTTGAGGTAGATCTGCTCTGCCTCCGGCGTGCCCAGGTACTGCATCAGCTTGGTGACGCCCGCCTTGTTCTTCGGCGACTTGCTCACCATGAAGCCGTCGGTCGGCGCCTCGACGGTGTCCTGGCCGTACGCGGAGTTGATCTCCGGGAAGGCGAAGAAGTCCAGGTCGTCCAGGTCGGCCTTGTTGCTGAACTGCTGCGCCACGAAGGAGCCCAGCACGTACATGCCCGCCTTCTTCGCCACCAGGGTCTGGGCGGCGTCCTGCCAGGTGCGGCCCATGAAGCCGTCCTGGTGGTAGGGAAGGATCTCGGCCCAGTGGTCGAAGACGGTCTTGACCTTGGCGTCGGTCCAGGAGGCCTTGCCCGCCATCAGCTCGACGTGGAAGTCGTAGCCGTTGGTGCGGAAGTTGATCTGGTCGAAGGTGCCCATCGCCGGCCAGGCGTCCTTGTCACCGAACGCGATCGGGACCAGGCCGTCCTTCTTCATCTGCTTGCACAGGCTCACGAAGGCGTCCCACGTGGTGGGGACCTCGTAGCCGTGCTGCTTGAAGACGCTCTTGCGGTAGAAGATCGCCCACGGGTAGGTGACCAGCGGCACGAAGTAGTACTTGCCGTCGGCGCCCTTGGACAGCTTCTTCATCGCGTCCGGGAAGTTGCCGCCGATCTTCTCCCACACGTCGTCCACCGGCGAGGCCAGCCCCTTGGCCGCGAAGAACTGCATGCGGTACCCGGCGAACCAGTTGAACACGTCGTCCGGCGTGCCCTGCAGATACGAGTTGATCTGCTCCTGGAACGTGTTGTGGTCCTTGGTGTTGACCTTGACGGATATCCCCGACTGCTTCGTGAACGCCGTGTAGATCTCCCCGTACGCCTTCTTCGGCACGGCGTCCGACTGGTTGGAGCCCAGCGTGACGGTCTTGGGGTCCGAGGAGCTGCCGCTGCCGCCACAGGCGGACAGCAGGGGGATACCGGCCCCGAGCAGGGCGGCACCGCCCACACCCTTGAGCAGACCACGGCGGCTGGGCGACGGGAGAGAGGACGAGAGGTCACGCATGTACGGCTCCTGAAGGCAGGGGTTCGGGCACGGAGGGTTTTGGAGACCAGTCGAAACCGACCAGAAACCAACTTGACCGAACACGTTGGCGCAATGACAGCGTTATGTCAGGTCATGCGTCAATAGCTTCCGGCGCGATTTGTCGAAACGTGACCGACATCCCTGCCTACCGGTGACCCAGGAGCCCCGTCGGCGGTGGGCGGGTTCAGTTGTAGGCGGCGAAGGCCTTCGAGAAGGCGAACGCGTCCTGGACGACCGAGCTGCAGCTCGCGTCGGCCGAGGGCTTCGCGCCCCCGGGGCACTGCTTGTCCCGGGTGGCGGACCACATCGACAGCCCGCCGAGTCCCTTCGCCTTGGCGAAGTTCACGAGCTGGGAGGCGTCGTCGACCTCGAAGATCTCCGAGGCCACGTCGTTGACCCCGATCATCGGCGTCACGCCGACCGTCTTCCAGGCCGCGCTGTCGGACAGCCCGAGGACCCCCTTGACCTGCGCCTGGGTGGCGGTGGCCGCCTGCTCGGCGTAGGTGCCCATGTCCGCACTGTACGAGGCCCCGTAGTCCATCGCCATGATGTTGACGGTGTCGATCCTCACGCCATTGGACTTGGCGTTCGCGAGCAGGTCCACGCCGTCCTGGGTGAGGCCCTCGGGCATCACCGGGAGGGTGTAGGAGACGTCCAGGCCCGGGTGCCGGTCCTGGAGCCTCGCGATCGCCTGCGCCCGGCGGGTGTTCGCGGCCGTGTTCGGCAGCGCCCCGCCCTCCACGTCGAAGTCGACCTTGGTGAGGCCGTACGCGTCCACGACCTTGCCGTACGCCGCCGCCAGCGCGTCCGCCGAGGAGCAGGTCGTGGCCAGCTCGGAGCCGGAGGCGCCGCCGAAGGAGACCCGGACGTCCCCGCCCTTCGCCCGCAGCGCGCCGATCTGCGCGGCCACGGCGTCGCTCGCCAGGTCGGTGACGCCGCCCCACTTGGGGGTGCAGCCGCCGCCGTCGGTGACGAAGGCGAGGTTGTAGTCCTGCACGCCGGTGGCCGCCGTGCTCGCGAGGAGGTCGAAGGCGGGGTAGAGGGAGGTGTCGACGTAGGGGGCGAAGCGGGCGCTCTTGGCGGGGGTGGTTGTGGAAGTGGGTGTGGGGGTGGGTGAAGCGGTGGACGTGGGTTCGGGTGTGGGGGTGCCGCTGTCGCCGGTGGAGCAGTCGCCGTTGTCGACGAGGCAGCCTGTGGGGTCGCCCGTGCCGTCGACCACGAACCCGACGGTGACCGACTCTCCCGGGGCGAGACCGTCGGTGTCCCACCGGGGCGGCTTCACCAGGACATGCCGCCCGGTCACACTGGACTCCCCGTTCCACAGGGAGGCGAGCGTGGACCCGCCCGGCAGGTCGAACTCCAGCTTCCAGTCCTTCTCCGCCGCACCGCTGTTGTTCGTGACGACGTACTGCGCGGTGTACCCGGTCGACCAGGCACTCGTCCTCGTGTACGCGGCGCCGACGCCGGCCGCCTGGGCGGTACCGCTCAACAGGACCGCGCCGGTCCCCACCACGGCGGCGGCGACCACCCCGCCGATCACCTTGTTCCTGCCACTCACTCTGCGCCGATGAATGCTCATGGCGAGGCACGCTAGCGATCCGGAAACGGGCAAATGGCCTGATCAGGACGGGCGTTGAGGAACTTAGGGCGCGCTTAAGGAAGGGATCGGGGCCGGTTAAAGGTCGAGACCAGTCTCCCCGTCCGGCGCCTGCGCACCCGGTGTCCCCGGCGCACCGGTTCCCGCCCGTCCAGCTGGATCCAGACCCGCACCTCGGTACCGCCGAGCACCGAAGAACCGATCCGTACGTCCCCGCCCGTCGCCTCGGCGAGCCGCCGCACGATGTCGAGCCCGAGCCCGGTCGACCCGGCGCTGCCCGACCCCCGCCCGCGTGCCATGGCGGCCTCCGGGTCGCGGATGCCGGGGCCCGCGTCGGAGACGAGCACGATCACCGCGTCCTCGCCGTTGTGCACGTCGACCGCGAAGGCCGTGCCCTCCGGGGTGTGCCGGAAGACGTTGCCGAGCAGGGCGTCGAGGGCGGCCGCGAGATCCGCCCGGGCCACAGGTATGCGCACCGGCCGCTCGGTGCCGGCCACTCGCCATTTGCGGCCCTCGTCCTCCGCGAGCGCCGACCAGAACCCCATCCGCTCCCGCACCACCTCGGCCGCGTCGCACCCGGCGCCGGGCCCGGCGGCCGCGGTCTGCGGCTTGGCCTCCCGGGCGGTACGGATGATGGTGTCGACCTCGCGCTCCAGCTGCGCGACCGCCGCCCGGGTCTGCTCGGCGGCCGGACCGTCCCCGAGCGAGGCCGCGTTCAGCCGCAGCACGGTCAGCGGGGTGCGCAGCCGGTGGGACAGATCGGCGGCCAGCTCCCTCTCGTTCGCCAGCAGTTGGACGACCTGGTCGGCCATGGAGTTGAACGCGACCGCCGCAAGCCGCAGTTCGGTCGGCCCTTCCTCCGGCACCCGCGCGCCCAGCTTCCCCTCCCCCAGCTCGTGGGCACCCTCGACGAGTTTCTGCGCGGGCTGCACCATCCGTATCCCGAGCCGGTCGGCGACCGCGACCGAGCCGACGACGAGCGCGATGCCGACGCCCGCGAGCACCGCCCAGGCGGTCGCGACGCCGTTGCTCACCTCGGACTCGGGGACGTACACCTCGACGACGGCTATCGCGCCGGAGCTGAGCGCGACCGGCTGGAGCAGGGTGGAGCCGCCGGGCACCTCGGTGGTGGAGGCGCGGCCCAGTTCGCGCACGGTCGCGATGTCGTCGGCGGCGGCCCGCTGCCGGCCGATGTCCACGGCCCGCTGGCCGCCGCCCGCCGGTATGTGGACGGCCATCCCGGAGTCGGAGCCCGCGGAGGCGACGACCCGCTCCAGCTGGTCGCGGTCCGTGGTGATGGACAGGGCCGGGGCGACGGCGGCCGCTTCCCGCTCGGCGTTGGAGAACGCGCGGTCCCGGGCCATCTCCTTGATGACGAGGCCGAGCGGGACCGCGAAGGCGACCACGACCATGGTGGTGACCGCCAGACAGACCTTGACCAGGGCCCACCTCACAGCGGCAGCCCCCCGCCCGGTGGTTCCAGCTTCACGCCGACGCCCCGCAGGGTGTGCAGATAGTGGGGCTGCGCGGCCGTCTCGCCCAACTTGCGCCTGAGCCACGACAGATGGACGTCGATCGTCTGGTCGTCGCCGTAGGACTGCTGCCAGACCTCCGCGAGGAGTTCCTTGCGGGGCACGACCACACCGGGCCGGGCGGCCAGGAAGGCGAGCAGGTCGAACTCCCGGCGGGTGAGGTCGAGTCGGACGCCGTCCAGTTCGGCCTGGCGGCGCAGCGGGTCGACGCTCAGGCCGCCGACGCGCAGCACGGCCTCGGGCGGCGCGTCACCTCCCGCGGCCCGGGACCGTCGTAGGACGGCGGACATGCGGGCGGAGAGGTGCTCGACCGAGAAGGGCTTGGTGAGGTAGTCGTCCGCCCCGGCGTTCAACAGCCGGACGATCTCGGTCTCGTCGTCCCGCGCGGTGGCGATGATGACCGGGACGTCCGTGATCCCGCGCAGCATCTTCAGGGCCTCGGACCCGTCGAGATCGGGCAGACCGAGGTCCAGGATCACCACGTCGAAACGGAAATGGGCGACCTCGCGCAGCGCCTCCAGCGCCGTGCCGACGCTGCGCACGGTGTGTGCCGCGTCGGTCAGGTGCCGGATGAGCGCCGAGCGAACGAACTGGTCGTCCTCGACCACGAGCACACTTGCCATGCGCCGCACCGTACGCGATTCGGGCGGGCACGGTCGGGGCCTGTGGATAACTCAGTCCGTGTGCGGCCTGTGAGACGCGTGAGGCAGTATGGCGGGCGATGCGCAGAGGACTCGTACACGTACTGGCCTGGTTGCTCGCCACCGGCGCGGCGGTCACGTTGTCGTGGTGGGGTGTCCACACGGTCATGGCGGGCACGGCCTACGACCCGCCCCGCGCCCTGCCCATCACGGCGGCCGAGGCGACGACCCAGGAGTCGAAACCGTTGACGTCACCGACCCCGACACGGACCGGGCGCACGGCCCCGACGAAGAGCCCCGCACCGACACCGAGCCCCGCGACCGCGAGACCGACCCCGTCGAAGAGCCCGTCTCCCACCGCCTCCGGCCGGATCAGGAGTTACGACACCGACGGCGGCCGTGCGGTCTTCGACCTCGGCGAGACGTCGGCGACCCTGGTGTCCGCGACACCGGGCACGGGCTGGTCGATGCAGGTGTGGAAGACGGAGTCGTGGATCCGGGTGGAGTTCTCCTCGGGCGCGGACCGGGTGTCGGTGTTCTGCACCTGGCACGACGGCCCGCCGCGGGTGGAGATCGGAACGTACTGAGTCAGCGGAACACGGAGGGCGGCGGTGCCGGGGAGGCCACCGCCTCGGCGTCCGTCACGGGCACGGCCCCGCCGGTGAAGTCGAGGAGTGCCCTGCCGTGTTCGACGCGGCCCGGGTGCGGATCGGAGGCGGCGCGGCGGGTCAGTTCCGCGACCGGCAAGGGGGTGTCGGAGGCGACCAGGACGGCGTTGCCGAAGCGTTTGCCGCGCAGGACCGTCGGGTCGGCGACCAGGGCGAGTTCGGAAAAGCGGGCGGCGGCGGTGGCGATCTGGCCGCGGAGATGGGCGAGCGGCGGTCCGTCGGCGAGGTTGGCGGCGTAGAGACCGCCCGGCTTGAGCGCCCTTCGGACCTCGTCGAGGAACTCCGTCGAGGTGAGGTGGGCCGGGGTCCTGGCTCCGCTGAACACATCGGCGATGACGAGGTCGGCCCATCCGTCTGCGACCTTGGCGAGTCCTGCGCGGGCGTCGAGGGACCGCACCCGTATCCGGGCGGTCGGCTCCAAGGGGAGCTTCCGTCGGACCAGTTGGACGAGGGCCGCGTCCCGCTCGACGACCTGCTGCGTGGAGCGCGGGCGGGTGGCCGCGAGGTACCGGGCGAGGGAGAACGCGCCTCCGCCGAGGTGTACGGCGTGCACCGGTCTGCCGGCCGGGGCGGCGAGGTCGATGACATGGCCGAGTCGGCGCTGGTACTCGAAGGAGAGGTGTCGGGGGTCGTCCAGGTCGACGTGGGACTGCGGTGCGCCGTCGATGAGCAGCGTCCACGCGTGTGTGCGCTCGCGGTCGGGGATGAGCTCGGCGAGGCCGCCGTCCACTGGTTCTACGACGGCTTCGGCGGACCTTCTGGACTTTCCCACTCCGCCATTATCCGGGGCAGTCGGTGCTCGCGCTTGCGCGGGCACCGGTCACCGGCAGTTGTCCGCGGCCCTGATCAGTCTCGCTGCCTCGTCCAGTGCCGCCCGCAGGACCGCGGGGTCCGTCGCCAGGTCCGCTTCCCCGGGCGGCAGCAACCAGTCAGCACCCTCCACGGGTGGCTCCGGAGTCAGCCGCAGCCCCCGGCCGTCCGTCTCCGTGCAGGTGCTCCCCGGCACGTCCCAACCCGCCGCTGTCCCTGGTGGCACCAGGAACCCCAAGGTCTGGCCACCGTCGTCGTGCAGCACCGGTCCGACCCCCTCCCCCACCCCCCGCCGCAGGATGTCGACGGCCTCCAGGCCGTGTCTCGTCGGCACCGTGACCACGTCGCACGACACCGGCGTACAAGGTTCGACGCTCTGGCTGATCTCCATCGCGGCCTCCACCAAGGAACCCTCATCCGACTCCGAGAGGTTCAACGCGCGCCGGCGTCAACGGCTACGGCCGAAGTCCGCCGCAAAGGATGGCAGTTCATGGCGGATCGTGGATGAGATATCCGGTTTGTAGCCAAACCACGCATGGCGACCCGGACACAACAGGTACGTTCTTGCCCGCCGGAAACAGGGCGTCACACTGACAAACCAGTCAACTCGCCCCACCTCCGGCATGGTTCGACGGTTCGCACGAGAGGACCCGGCCATGGCGTCGTCGATCGTGATTTCGTCCCAGTCCCCCACACCACCGCAGCCGAACCTCGCGTTCCGGCGCCTGCGCGGACAGCGCTCGCCGGCCGAGTTCGCCGCGGCGGTGCGACGGGCCGCGCGCGAGATCGGCGAGAGCGTCAGCTGCGACGCACGCTATGTGGGCCGCGTCGAGGCGGGCGAGATCCGCTGCCCCAACTACGCGTACGAACGGGTGTTCCTGCACATGTTCCCCGGCCGCACGCTCACCGACCTGGGCTTCGCCTCCCGCGCATCCGTACGCGGACGCCGGACGCGCACCACGGGTGAGACAGCGGGGACGTACGAGCCGTATGACACGCAAGACCCTGACGAGACGTACGACAACTACGAGGAGAGCGACGTGCTGCGTCGCGCATTCATGACCGGCGGGGGCGCCACGGTCGCCGCCGCCTCACTGGGCCCCTTGGGGCTCGCCCTCGACGCCGAGGCCGCCGGACGGCCGGTCCGGCGAGCCGGGGCGGGCGAGGCGGGTGCCCTGGAAGAGGCCGTGCGCAGGATCCGGTTGCTGGACGACCGGCACGGCGCGGACGGCCTGTACCAGCGCGCGGCGGCTCCACTGCGCGCCGCCTACGCGTTGCTGGACGCCGGCGCGACCCGGCAGACCACCGCCGACCGGCTGCACGCGGGCGCGGGTGAACTCGCCATCTCGGTGGGCTGGCTCGCGCACGACTCCGGACGATTCGACGACGCCCGCTCGCACTATGCGGAGGCGCTCGCGACCGCCCGGGTGACCGGTGACGACGCCCTGGAGGCGCACGCGTTCTGCAACACCGCCTTCCTCGCGCGCGACGCGGGACGGCCACGGGAGGCGGTGCGGGCCGCACAGGCCGCGCAGCGGGTCGCCCGGCCCCTGGGTTCGGCCCGGCTCATGTCGCTGCTCGCGCTGCGCGAGGCGGGCGGCTGGGCGGGGCTCGCCGACCGCACCGGGTGCGAGCAGGCTCTGGTCCGCGCGCAGGCCTACTTCGAACGAGGCCTCTCGGACGCCGACCCCGAGTGGATGAGCTTCTACGGCGAGGCCGAACTGGAGGGCCTGGAGGCACAGTGCTGGTCCACGCTCGGCGACTGGCGCCGGGCCGCCCGGCACGCGCGCCGCGCGGCGGATCTCCAGGACCCGCACTTCACCCGCAACATCGCGCTGTACACGGCCGAACTCGCCGACGACCTGGCCCGCGGCGGCCGCCCGGACGAGGGTGCGGCGGCGGGGCTGCGGGTGCTGGAGCTGTTGGGCGAGGTCCAGTCGTCCCGCATCCAGACGATGCTGGCGGCGACGGCGAGGGTGCTGTTGCCCCACCGGCGGGCTTCGGGGGTGTCGGCGTTCCTGGAACGCCACGCGTCATTGCCGAGGATCGCGTAATCGCTCGGCCGCGGGTTCTCGTGGCCGGTCGCGTCCCTGAAAGAGCTGACTCCACCACCTCAGGGGCGCGGGGAACCGCGCGACAAGCCCGCACCGGCCGACGGTCGGGCACCTACCCCAGATGCCCCAAGTCGTTCCAGCTCTCGATCGCCGGTTCCCCGTAGGCCCACCCGAGCACGGACAAGGACGTCGGATTCAGCCGCACCCGCGCCGCGAAGTCGAGCGGCAACCCCAGCCACCGCGCCCCGATGGACCGCAGGATGTGCCCATGGGCGAACACGAGCACATCCCGGTCCGCGGCACGCGCCCACGCGACGACCTCGTCCGCGCGGGACGTGATCTCCGCCAGGGACTCCCCCTCGGGGACGCCGTCCCGCCAGATCAGCCACCCCGGCCGCACCGCCTGGATCTCGTCGGGGGTCATGCCCTCGTACGCGCCGTAGTCCCACTCCATGAGCATGTCCCAGGTGGCCGCCCGGTCACCGAACCCGGCGAGTTCGCAGGTCTCACGCGCGCGTGCCAGCGGGCTGGTGCGTATCTCCACCCCCGGAAGGCCGTCGTACGGGGCCCGGTTCAGCCGCTCGCCGAGCAGCTTGGCGCCCCGCCGGCCCTCCTCCAGGAGCGGCACGTCGGTCCTGCCGGTGTGCTTGCCGGACAGCGACCACTCGGTCTGTCCGTGCCGGGCCAGCAGGATGCGCGGTGCCATGGAGAAACCTTTCCGGGGAAAAGCGGAGGCGGAACCTCTCCATCATCGCGCACGCTGGGGGAGGGCAACCCGACGGGCGATCCCAGCGTCTTTGAGGGCCGAAGGCGCTGCGTGGGGGCACTCCACAAGGGCCCGCACATACGCCGTAAAGTGGCACGACCGGACGACGACCGCCGGACGCCGCGCGAAACGAAGGGGGACAGGATCGGATGCCGCTGACCGAGACACCAGGCACCGAGGCAGTCCCGGAGACGCGGCTGCGCTGGTGGACCGAGCTGCCCCTGATCCTGTTGGTGTACGCCTGCTACAGCGCCGGCCGGCTCCTCGCCCGGGGTGATGTCACGGGCGCCGTCGACCACGGCCTGGCGATCCTCAAGGTCGAGAAGTTTCTGTACCTCAACGCCGAGCATCCGCTCAACCGGCTGTTCACCAGCCAGGCCTGGATCGGCGTACCGGCCGACTTCTGGTACGCCTCGCTGCACTACCTGGTCACGCCGGCCGTTCTGATCTGGCTCTTCCGCTCCCGCGCCGTGCACTACCGCGCGGCGCGCACCTGGCTGATGACGTCCACGTTCATGGGTCTGATCGGCTTCACACTGCTGCCGACCTGCCCGCCCCGCCTCCTCTCGGCGAGCCACGGCTTCGTCGACACCATGGCCCAGTACAGCTCGTACGGCTGGTGGGGCGGCGAGGCGAGCGCGCCCCGGGGCATGGGCGGTATGACGAACCAGTACGCGGCGATGCCGAGCCTGCACGTCGGCTGGGCGCTGTGGTGCGGCGTGATGCTGTGGCATTACGGCAGGACGCGTACGACGAGGATCGCGGCCGTCGCCTACCCGCTGATCACCACGATCGTGGTGATGGGCACCGCGAACCACTACTTCCTCGACGCGGCCGCGGGCGCGGCGGTGATGGGGCTCGGGTTCCTGCTCGCCCCGTACGTCAGCCGGGCCGCGGATCGGGCCACGGCGGGCGTACGGGCCCGGATAGCCCCCGTCTCCGTCGCCTCTCGGGACACAGAGCCCTCAGCAGAGCCCTCAATTGTCAGTGGCGGATGCCAGACTTCCCCGGGTGAGCACATTCCACGGCAGCGCGAGTCACGCTTCGCAAGCGGAGCCGAGCCGAGTGCCGCTCCCACGGACGCGGGGGACGGCGCTCCGGCAGCGGCTCGCTGAGCTGCGCGGACCCGAGGTACCGGCCAAGGCAATGGACGCGCGCGCCCTGGCGGCGCTCGCCGCGAACCCCGGCTGCAAGCGGCGCGCGATCCTCGACGGCGCCGGGGTGAACAAGACGGCGCTGGCGAGCGCGCTGGGTTCGCCGTCCGCCTTCGGGCAGTCACAGTTCGCCCTGACGCGGGGCAACGCCTTCGAGGCCAAGGTCAAGGCGGACGGCGGCGCAGAGCTGCTGCGGCTGGTGCACGAACGGCTGGACCGGGGGGCCGAGCCGCCCGCCGAGGCCCAGGTGCCCGACCTCACCGCGATCGGCCCCGAGGGCCGTACCGCGCGTACGGCTCTCGCCCTGCGCGAAGCCTCCGGGACACAGGGGTGGACGCTGCTCGACCACCCCATGCTCGCGCTCGACGTCGCAGGCTCCGCCGCCTTCCTGGAGCCGGACGCCGTGGTCGTGCATCCGGACGGCAGTTGGACGGTCGTGGAGATCAAGTCCTTCCCGATGCTGGACGGTTCGGCGGACCCGTCGAAGGTGGGCGCGGCCGCCCGCCAGGCCGCGGTGTACGTTCTCGCGCTGGAGGAGGTCGCCGCTCGCCTGGAACCGGCCCCGAAGGTCCGCCACCGGGTCCTGCTGGTCTGCCCCAAGGACTTCTCCAACCTGCCCACCGCCTCGGCCGTCGACATCCGCAAGCAGCGCGCGGTCACCGCCCGCCAGCTGGCCCGGCTCACCCGCATCCAGGACATCGCCGACGCCCTCCCCGACGGCACCTGTTTCGCCCCCGACCTGCCCGCCGCCGAACTGACGGCCGCGGTCGAGTCGGTCCCGGCGACCTACGCGCCCGAGTGCCTGTCCGCGTGCGAACTGGCCTTCCACTGCCGGGACCGCTCCCGCGCGGCCGGCGCGGTGACCTCGCTGGGCCGCTCGGTCCGCGCGGAACTGGGCGGCCTGACGACGGTCGAGGAGGTCTTGGCGGCCGCTCGCGGCGAGGCCGGTGATCCGGACGATCCGGCGGTGGCGGCCCTGCGCAGAGCGGCGGAACTGCGCGCGGAGGCCCTGGGGGTGAGCGCATGTCACTGATCGCCACCCTCGCCCGCCTGGAGGCCGTCAGCACCGGCCGCGCCCAGCCCGCCGCGACCGTCCGGCACCGGCACCTCTCCGAACAGCCCCTCGTCCTCGTCCCGCTCACCACCGCGGGCGAGGCCGGTGCCCCGCTCGGCGCGCTCGTGGGCACCGACCGGGACGCCCCGCACCTCCTGGTCGTACCGCAGCCCCGGGACCGGGACCTCAGGTTCGCGTTCCTGGCCGAGCTGGCGGACATCGTGCTGCCGTACGTCGACGGGTACGCCGAGTCGGTGGAGGCCGCCGAGCGCAATGAGACCGATCCGGAGACCGGAAAGCGGGTCAAGGTCGAGGTCGAACTGTGCGCGGACGCCCCGCAGCTGATCCTGCCGAGCCGCGCGGGCGTCGATCTCGTACGGCTGCTCGGGCGGTCGATGCGCTTTCGGCGTACGGCGGAACAGGACCCGGAGACCCCGTATCCGGCCCCGCCCCGGGTGCCGTTGCTGGGCCGGTGGCTGACCCACTTCGGGGAGCGGGCCCGGGTGCCGGGCTCCTCGCTGCTGCTGGCGATGACGGACGTGCTGGCCCGGCACTGGTCCACCGGCCAGTCCACGCTGGAGGACCAGCACCTGGGCGCGCTGCTCGCCTGGATCGACCCGCCCGAGGGCCGTTCGGGCGCCGAGGCCGCCCTGGAGGCAGAGCTCGCGCGGGACGACCGCGGCCAGCTGCTGCACCCGCCCGCCGGTCCCGCCACCGACCCGGCGTTCGACAACAGACTGCTCGCCCCCGCCCTGGAGCGCTACGACCGCGCACGGACCGCCCTTGCCGCCGCCGAGGACGGTCTGGAGGCGGACGACCGGCTCGGCGCACTCGCCGCCGCCGAGCAGGAGATCCGCGCGCTCGTGGTCAGCCGCACCCGCCCCACCTGGGACGCGGTGTGGCGGGGCGTGGACCTGCTGCGGGCGCTGCCCGAGGGAGCCCATGTAGAGGAGCGGTGGACGCGCGACCGGTGGTCGTTCACGAGCCACCGCGACCGGGTCGTGGCGGGCGAGCCCCCGCAGCCGCGCCGCGACGACGCGGTCACCGCCGCGAACAAACTCGCCGCACGCGAGCGTGAACAGGCCCGTCTGGAGGCGCAGGAGGCGCTCGACGACCCGCTGGTGATGGCGGGGCGGCGGCTGTCCGGGGAGGCGTTCGCCGGGGAGGTCACGGACGTCGTGATGACGTACAGCGAGGGCAAGCGGCCGAGCCCGCGCCCGCTGGTGACCGTACGCACCGACGACCGGCCGCATCTGGGCGAGCGGGCCAAGGTGTACCGCTCGCTGGGCGGCAAGCCGCAGTCGGCCGAGTTCGTGGCATCCGAGGAGGAGGGCGCACTGATCGTCCTGAAGATCCTCGACAAGATGGGCCGCGGCAAGGAGCCGGAGACCGGGTCCGTGCCCGAGAAGGGCGACCGGGTGTGCTTCACGCTCTTCGAGCACGAGCAGCGCGGCGGCGCGAAGCTGCCCGACCCGGAGGACACGCCGTGGACGCACGGGGGGCCGCCCGGTGAGGCCGTGCAGGAGAGTGCCGATCCCCTGACCCCGGAGGACGTCCTGTGACCACCCAGGCCAGGGGCCCCCGGGCCTTCGACCCCGGTGCCGAGGCCGCGCGGGCCACCGACGCGATCCTTCACGACACCCTGCACGGCACCCACCGCGGAGTCGTCGTGGACTCCCCGCCCGGCGCCGGCAAGTCCACCCTGGTCGTCCGGGCGGCACTGGAACTGGCCGACGCGGGACGCCCGTTGATGGTGGTCGCGCAGACGAACGCCCAGGTGGACGACCTGGTCCTCAGGCTCGCCGAGAAGAACCCCGAGCTACCGGTCGGGCGGCTGCACAGCAGTGACGCCGACCCGTACGACAAGGCGCTGGACGACCTGCCCCAGGTCCGCAAGTCGGCGAAGGCCGGTGATCTGACCGGGCTGCCCGTCGTCATCTCCACGGCCGCCAAGTGGGGGCATGTGAAGGTCGACGAACCGTGGGCGCACGCGATCGTGGACGAGGCGTACCAGATGCGCTCGGACTCCCTGCTGGCGGTGGCGGGGCTGTTCGAGCGGGCGCTGTTCGTGGGCGACCCCGGACAGCTGGATCCGTTCGCGATCGTGGGGAGCGAGCAGTGGGCGGGGCTGTCGTACGACCCCTCGGCCTCTGCGGTGACGACCCTGCTGGCCCACAACCCCGAACTGCCCCAGCACCGGCTGCCGGTGTCCTGGCGGCTCCCCGCCTCGGCCGCGCCCCTGGTCTCGGACGCCTTCTACCCGTACACGCCCTTCCGCAGCGGCACGGACCACGGCGACCGGCGCCTCACCTTCGGTGTCCCTTCGGACGGCTCGGGCCCCGACCGGGTGATCGACGCGGCGGCCGAGTCCGGCTGGGGCCTGCTGGAGCTGCCCGCACGGCACACTCCGCGCACGGACCCGGAGGCGGTGCGCGCGGTCGCGGCGGTCGTACGGCGGCTGCTGGACCGGGGCGGGGCGGCCACGTCGGAGCGCTCGCCGGAGCCCGCGCCGCTGACGGCCGACCGTATCGCCGTGGGCACGGCACACCGGGACCAGGCGGCGGCGGTCCGTGCGGCCCTTGCCGACCTCGGTGTCGCGGACGTCACCGTCGACACGGCGAACCGTCTCCAGGGCCGCGAGTACGACGTCACGGTCGTCCTCCACCCGCTCTCCGGCCGCCCCGACGCCACCGCCTTCCATCTGGAGACGGGCCGCCTGTGCGTCCTCGCCTCCCGCCACCGCCACGCGTGCGTGGTGGTGTGCCGGGCGGGCGTGAGCGACCTCCTGGACGACTACCCGTCCACGGAACCGGTCCAGCTGGGGACCCTGGTGAAGTTCCCGGACGGCTGGGAGGCCAACCACGCGGTGCTGGCGCGGCTGGCGGAACACCGGGTGCCGTGGCGGCCGTGACGGAAGCCGCCGCCACGAAACCGTGAGCGGGAACATCGCGTGGGCCGTAGACCTTGGTACCGCTGCGGGTGCCCCGCCCTCTTGCACGGGCGCGGGACAATGGACGGTGGCCCTCCACAGGCGGGCCGACGGTACGGACGAGGTACGAGGAGGATGAAGACATGGCGGAGCCCACGCCGCGTCGAAACGAGCCGCGGCTACGCCCCGCGCCCCTGCTGTTCGAGCCCGCGCAGGTGGCCGACGACCCGGAGCACTTCTTCGACCTGGAGTCGATCGACGACCCGCGCGCGCTGCTGACCCGGTCCACCGAGCTGGCGCACGCCTTTCGCGCGGCGGCGGACCGTGCCGTGGAGTTCCAGGCGATGGCGGCGGCCCAGCTGGCCGACCCCCGGCGCTTCGACCGGCTCACGACGGCGGACATCGCCGAGCGCGCCGAGTGGACCGAGGACTACGCGAAGAAGATGGTCGAGTTCGGCCGGGATCTGCTGCGCGGCGCGGAGGGCGGGGCGGGGCACGCCGACCCCGTCTGAGGCACAGGCGCCCCACCCGTCCCAGTGGCCGCCGTAAAGACTTCCTGGCATATGCCGGACGGGCAAGATACCCCCCACCGCACCCGCCTGTCCCGGTTTCCCGCAACCCTGAGGAACCGTCCGCTCACGCCCGGTAGATGTATGTGCATGAGCACTCGCGACGAACCCTTCTCCGACCGCTTCGACGTCTCCGGCGTCACCTCGGACGGGGCCGCCTGGCTCGCCTCGGCAGGAACGTATCCGCGCAGCACCCTGTCGTTCTGGGAGGAGCGCCCCGCCGCCCCGGTCGTCCTGCCCTGCGGCACCGCCTTCGACGTGGTCAGCACCCCCGCGATCTTCGGGCGCCGGATGCTCGACCGACTGTGGGACGAGGGACCGGGTTCGGGGCCGGTGGCGACACTCCGGGGCCGGATGCTGCTGTTCGCGGCACCGGGCACGGCACAGCGGCTGCCGTCCCTGCTGCGCTGGGAGGAGTTCGGCCGTACGGCCGCGATCCCACCCCTGCTGTGCCACGGCACCGGCGACGCGGTGACCGTCCCGCCCCCGCTCAGCGCCGCGAAATCCGCGCTCACCGCGCGCTGGCTGGTCGCTCCCGACACCCGCCGGCCGTGGCTGCCGGGCCCGGAAATCCTGCTCTGGGCGGCCGTACGCGCGGCCCGCACCGCCGTGCGGATATCGATTTTTCCCCCGGCCGATCAGGATGCTAAGGTCTACGACGTCAGCAGGCGCCGCTAGCTCAGTTGGTTAGAGCAGCTGACTCTTAATCAGCGGGTCCGGGGTTCGAGTCCCTGGCGGCGCACAGACACCGAAGGCCTCTCGCGGAAGCGGGGGGCCTTCGTCGTGAGACAGACTCCTCCGCACGCACGAGCAGGCAGGGGCGGCCGGGGGTCCGGGGGTTGCCCCCGGAAAGACGCAGCATCAGCGGGTCCGGGGTTCGAGTCCCTGGCGGCGCACAGACACCGAAGGCCTCTCGCGGAAGCGGGGGGCCTTCGTCGTAAGACAGACTCCTCCGCACGCACGAGCAGGCAGGGGCGGCCGGGGGTCCGAGGGTTGCCCCCGGGAAGACGCAGCATCAGCGGGTCCGGGGTTCGAGTCCCTGGCGGCGCACAGACACCGAAGGCCTCTCGCGGAAGCGGGGGGCCTTCGTCGTGCCCCTCGCGTCACCCGACCGCGATCTCCACGTCCCACGCCCCCGTGGTCGTCCGGCCCGTCACCTTCACCCGTACGTCCTCCCCCGGCACCCTGAAGTCCTCGCCCACCTGTACGGGGGCGTCCGCGAGGGGGGGATAGACGGAGTTCTCCCAGCAGGCCTCGGTGCCGGGGTGGGCGTCGATCACCTGGATGGGGCCGCCGCCGGACGCCGCGCCGCTGTGGACGCGGTAGACCAGCACGCCCTGCCGGCAGACCGCCACGTCGTTGCCCACCGCCTCGCGGGCCTCGAAGGCGAGCGCGCTGTCGTACCCGGTGCGCACGACCGCGAGTTTCGTGCCGTGCCCGAGCCCGAAGATCCCCGCCCGGCCGGGACCGGCCGCCACCGGCTCCAGCGTCAGCCGCACCGGTTTCGGCCCCCGGACACACACCACCTGCCGCCGCTCCAGCCAGCCCAGCTTCCACTTGTGCCAGGCGAACAGGTCGGGGGCCAGACCGAACTGGCTGCCCATGAGGTCCCAGTCGCCGACGTAGGTGTCCCAGTCGCCCTTGCCGTCCATCGGCCGGTGGTACAGATCCGGCAGGTCGAAGACGTGCCCGGTCTCGTGGGCCAGCACCAGACGGTCCGGCGGATGCTTCTCGAAGACCGTGACGACCCGGCGGATGTCCGTGCCGTCGGCGTGCAGCGGGACGTCCAGGTTGACGACCTTCGTGGCGTCCGAGTCGACGCCGGGCGCGTCCGGATCGGCGACGAGGTAGACGACGTCGTAGCGCGAGAAGTCGACCTGCCCGTCGGCCACGGCGAGCGCGTCACGCAGATAGGTGCCCCGGTCAGCGGCACTCCAGTCGCGTTGTATGGCGTACGCCGTCGACGGGCGCGGCATCCGGATCCAGTGCCGCAGCGGGTGCGGGCGCAGCGTGAAGCGGCCGTAGGAGGTGCGCTCGAAGAAGCGGGTGGTGGCCGGGAAATGATCGGCGGTCAGCTGGGCGGGGGTGGTCATCGGCCGGGCGTCCGGGAAGGACAGGAAGACCATCACCGCGTCGAGGGCGCGGGCCGGGCGCGGATAGGCGGCGTTCCAGGTGTCCAGGCCCTCCGAGTGATGGGCGTCGGTGCGTTCCAGGGTGCAGGGCGCCGAGGAGAAGGGGCCGGCGACCGAGGGGCCGGTGATGAGAGAGGTGGCGGCGAGGGCCGCCATGGTGGTGAACACGGCGGCGGTGCTGCGCAGTCGGGGGCGCGGGAGAGTGCGCGGAAACGGGCGCGGCAACGGGACCTCCGGAAACGGTTCACGGGACACCGCACCCAGCCTGTGTGAGTTTGTGGGGGTACGCCCTGTTTATCTGCACCGGACGAGTGAGTCCGCGTGACCTGCCGGGTCTGCCGACACCCCGAATCACTCACGGAACGTCACAACCGGTCCCGAGCCTGAAGAACCCGTCCAGCTGCGGGCAGAAACGATCTGCCAGAAGGGGTTGCCGGTCCCCGAGACCGGGCAATGGCTGGAAGGGCCTGGGGGCAGCCTCTATGATCGGCACACTTTCCTGCGCGGACAGCGATCGAGTGCACTGCGGGAGCTAGCGGTGAGCGGAACGTCCGAAGGGCCGACGGCCGCGGCAGACCTCGACGGGTCAGCCGTTACAGAGAGTGACATCGCGACGCCTTTTCGTCCCGATCCCCCGTCGCATCGGGCGGCCTTCGCGGCAGCGCCGCTGGCCATGGCCGTGGTGGACCGCGAGGGCACGGTCGTCGACGCCAACCCCGCCTTCGGCGAGCTGCTCGGCGCCGCGCCCGAGGAGCTGACCGGGACCCCGGCCGCCGACCTGGTGGACCTGGCCTCGGACACGCGCACCTGGCACGCCTACCGCGAGGTGCTGCGCGGCCGGCAGGCCAAGCTGCGCTGCAAGCGCAGGCTCAAGCATCCCGACGGGCACTCCATGTGGGCGCAGATCACGGTCACCCCGCTGGCCGCCGACTCGCAGGGCTCACCCGGTGTCCTGCTCTCCGTCGCCGACATCACCGCCCGCCGTGAACTGCAGGCCAGGCTTCGGCACTTGCAGATGCACGACCCGGTGACCCGGCTGCCCAACCGCACACTGTTCTTCGAGCGGCTGACGGCCGCGCTGGAGCCGGAGTCGTACGAGCAGGGCGGTACGGGCCGGATCGGGCTGTGCTATCTGGACCTGGACGGGTTCCAGGCCGTCAACGACACCCTCGGCCACCGGGTCGGCGACCGGCTGCTCGCCGCCGTGGCCGAGCGCCTGACGCGCTGCGCGGACGAGGCCGGCCAGGGCCGGGCGACCGCTCCCCTGGTCGCGCGACTGGGCGGCGACGAGTTCGCACTGCTCGTCGAGGACTCCACCGGCACGGAGCAGCTCGCCGACCTCGCGGAGTCCCTGCTGAAGGCGATCCAGGCGCCCTTCGACCTCTCCGGCCACCGGATGTCGGTGTCGGCGTCGATCGGGGTTGTCGAACGCCGGGCCGCGGGCACCTCGGCGACGGGCCTGATGCAGGCCGCCGACACCACGCTGTACTGGGCCAAGGCCGACGGCCGGGACCGCTGGACGCTGTTCGACCCCGAGCGCAACGCCCACCGTATGACCCGTCAGGCCCTCGCCTCCACGCTGCGCCCGGCCATCGAGCGCGGCGAGTTCAAGCTGGACTACCAGCCGTTGGTGGGCATGGAGGACGGCCGACTGCGCGGGGTCGAGGCGCTGGTGCGCTGGAACCACCCGCAGTTCGGCCTGCTGACGCCGAATCGGTTCATCGCACTGGCCGAGGAGGACGGCTCGATCGTCCCGCTCGGCCGCTGGATCCTCGCCACCGCCTGCCGCCAGGCCCGGCAGTGGCAGCTGGACCACCCGGACGAGCCGCCGATCTTCGTCAGCGTCAATGTGGCGGTCCGTCAGGTCTGGGACTCCGACCTGGTCGCGGACGTGGCGCAGACCCTCGCGGAGACGGGTCTGGCCCCGCACCTGCTCCAGCTCGAACTCACCGAGTCGGCGGTGATGGGCTCGGCGGGCCGCCCGCTCCAGGCACTCCAGGCGCTCAGCGACATGGGTGTCGGCATCGCGATCGACGACTTCGGTACGGGCTACTCGAACCTCGCCTACCTCAGCCGCCTGCCGGTCTCCGTCCTGAAACTGGACGGCTCCTTCGTACGGGGCTTCCAGTACGAGGGTGAGGGCGTCCCCCCGAACCCGGCCGACGAGGTCGTCGTGGAGGCGATGATCCAGCTGGCCCACCGCCTGGGTCTCACCGTCACCGCGGAGTGCGTCGAGACCTCGGCCCAGGCCAGCCGCCTGCGCCGCATCGGCTGCGACACCGGCCAGGGGTGGCTGTACTCGCGGCCGGTGTCGCCGGATCGTATCTCCGGGCTGATGGGCGTGAAGGCCTAGGAGACCTGGGAGGCCGTGGGGAGTCCGTAGGCGTCCGCGACGAGTTCGTAGGAGCGCAGGCGTACGTCACCGCTGTGGGCGTTGCCCGTGATCATCAGCTCGTCGGCTCCGGTGCGCTTGTGGAGGTCGTCGAGGCCGGAGCGGACCTCGTCGGCGGTGCCGTGGATCACGTTGGCGTTCCAGGAGTTGGCGAACTCCTCCTCCATGGGGCTGAACTCGTAGGCCTCCGCCTCCTCGGGGGTGGGGACCAGGCCGGGGCGGCCGGTGCGCAGCCGGATCATGTTGAGCGCGGCGGCCCGGACCTGGCGGCGGGCCTCCCTCTCGTCGTCGGTGGCGAGGGCGGAGACGCCGATGAGGGCGTAGGGCTCGTCGAGGACGGCGGAGGGCCGGAAGGACTCGCGGTACAGGTCAAGGGCCGGGATGGTGTTCTGCGCCGAGAAGTGGTGCGCGAAGGCGAAGGGCAGGCCGAGGGAGCCGGCCAGCTGGGCGCTGAAGCCGGAGGAGCCGAGCAGCCAGAGCGGCGGGCGGTGCGGGGACTGGACACCGCCGGGTGAGGTCGCCTGGACGGGGCCGGGTACCGCGTGGATGCGGCGGTAGGGGTGGCCGTCGGGGAAGTCGTCGTCCAGGAAGCGGGTGAGCTCCATGAGCTGATCGGGGAAGTCGTCGGCGCCCTCACGCAGGCCGTCGCTGCGGCGCAGGGCGGCGGCGGTGGCGCCGTCCGTGCCCGGGGCCCGGCCGAGGCCCAGGTCGATGCGGCCCGGGGCCATCGCCTCCAGCGTGCCGAACTGCTCCGCGATCACCAGCGGGGCGTGGTTGGGGAGCATGACGCCGCCCGAGCCGAGCCGGATGCGGGTGGTGTGGGCGGCGAGGTGGGCGAGGATCACCGCGGGCGAGGAGGACGCCACGCCCGGCATGGAGTGGTGCTCGGCGATCCAGTAGCGGTGGAAGCCGCGGGACTCGGTGAGCCTGGCGATGTCGACGCTGGTGCGCAGGGCGTCGGAGGCCGTGCGTCCGGCGCCGACGGTGACCAGGTCGAGTACCGAGAGAGGTACGGGGGCGGTGCCCTGTGCAGTACCTCGGATCTCGTCTTCCGCCACGGTGGGGTGCCTCCTGCTCATGAGCCGTGCGCTGTCTTCGTGGCCACAACAGGAGAGTGTCCCCGGTTATTCCCGGGCGCGGTCGCCTCGTCTCCCGGAGCCCCATCTTCCGTATCCCGTACGGCAGTTGACCGCTTGCCCGGGAAGCCCCCGGGTACCCGGCGCGCACAACCCCACAAATCGGAGGGATCGCCCATGACGCAAAAGAACCCGTCGCGGCCGTCGGACCTCGGACCGCTGGAACCCGGCACCAGACAGCGCGCCCAGTTGTCCATCCGTATCGCCGACATCGCGTGGACCGCGCTGAGTGTCGTCGCCGCCCTGTGGGTGGTCCTGTCCGCCGTCGACGCCGTGCGCGGCACCGGCTCGTGGGCCTACTGCGCGGTGGCCCTGGTGCTGCTGGCCGTCGGCCTGACGATGCGGTTGCGCGCAGTCCGCCGCCGCGACCGGCTGTGACGCGAGGCAGGCCGTGGAACGCGTCAACTCCTTTCTCGGCAAGCACCTGTGGGTCCAGGTCGCCCTGTCCCTCCTGGTCGCGTGCGTCGTGGTCCTGCTGCTGTCCCCCGAGCGCTCGATCGCCTCGGCCCTGCTGTACGTGGTGTCCGCCTCGGTCGGCGGGGTCGGCGTCATGCTCGCCGTGCGGCGCCGGGATAAGCGAGCCGCCGGAGGCTCCGTGGACGGCCTCGTGTCGCTGGACCGGCAGCTGCGCCGGGGCGAGGTCCCCACGGCGCCGCAGGAGCGGCAGGCCATGCGCGACCTGGTCGAGCAGCGTCTGCGTCGCACACGCCACCGGGTCGCTGCCCAGGTCGTCCTCGCTGTCCTGTTCTGCGCGGTCGTGGTGCTGACGGCCCTGACCGCGAGCCTGCCGCGGACCCTCGGCACGGGCCTGTTCACCGCGGTCCTCCTGGGCTGGCTCGTCCTATACGGAAACCGTCAGCACCGGCGACTCCGCGCCATGCACACGGAACTCACCGCCGAGGCCGCCCAGAACCGTCGACGTTGAGCCCCTGAACAGCCGCGTCTCACACCTGGACGATCGGCTCCCTCGTGAACAGCGCCCCCATCGCCGGCGCGTTC
The DNA here is from genome assembly GCF_040607335.1 of Streptomyces sp. NPDC005303. NCBI lineage: Bacteria > Bacillati > Actinomycetota > Actinomycetes > Kitasatosporales > Streptomycetaceae > Streptomyces > Streptomyces sp. NPDC005303. The sequence goes on from NZ_JBEXGM010000002.1 coordinate 361,218, forward strand.
ACGCGGCGGTCCGTCAGCCTCAGGGCCTCCCAGACGGTGACCTGGTTCGCGGTGAGGACCGGTTTGCCGAGCTCCTTCTCCAGGGCGGGGATGTGGGAGGCCGTGTGGAGGGCTGTATCCGGGAGGAGCACCGCCTCGGCGTCCGGCGAGTCGGCCTCCCGGGCCAGCGCGAAGACCTCCTCCTCGCCCCAGGTGCCGACCTCCGCGGCGGTGATGATCCCGGCGCCGCGTACCTGGAGGACCTCGACCCCGCCCGACCGCAGGAACTGGGCGAACAGGGCCGCCACGTCGTCCGGGTAGGTCGCCGCGACCGCCACCCGCCCGGCCGCGATCTCCTTCGCCGCGTGCACGAAGGCGAAGGAGGTCGAGGAGGCGGGCATACCGGCCGTCACGGCCAGGGTCCGGACCTGCTCCTGGGCACCCTCCCAGCCGCGCACGAAACTGCCGCTGGTGCAGGCCCAGACGACGGACTCGGCACCCGACATGCGCAGCTCCTCGACGCCCGCGGCGAGCCGCTCGGCGGAGCCCATCTCCAGGAGGGCGTCCACGCGGTGGGCGTCGGTGCCGATGTCGGTGTGGACCACGTCCAGGCGGATGTCGCTGCCCAGGAGCTGCTCGATGCGCGGATAGTCGTCCTCGGCGGAGTGGCCCGGGTAGAGGAATCCGAGTGTGGTCATGTCCAGCCTTCCTGCTGCTGTTCTCCGTCCGGCAGTTCCCGGACTTCCGGCAGACCCGGAATCTCCGGGCGCACGGGACCGGACCTCGCCGCCGGGTCGATCAGCGCCTGGTACGGTCCCACGGCTCGGGTACCCAGTCGGCGCAACGCCGCCCACATGGTCACCTGGTTGGCCGAGATCACCGGTATGCGCAGTTCCGCCTCCAGTTGCGGGATGACGTCGTACGTCGGCAGGTTGGTGCAGCTGATGAACAGCGCCTGGGCGTCGGCCCCTACGGCCTTGTGGGCCATCTCGGAGACCTGCCGGTAGGGCACCTTCCAGATGTGCCGGGTCAGGCCCATGTAGGCGCACCCGGTGACCGAGACGCCCGCCTCGGCGACGTACTCCTCCAGCGACCTGGTCACCGACACCGTGTACGGCGTCACCAGGGCCACCCGGCGGACGTCGAGCTCGGTGAGGGCGTCCAGGAGGGCGCCGGACGTCGTCAGGGAGGGGACCGCGCCCGCCCTGGTCATGGCGGCGCACATGGCGCGTTCCCCTGCGATCCCGCCGACGAAGCTGCCGGAGGTGCAGGCGTAGGCGACGGTCTCGGGCGCGACGGCGTTGAGCGTGCGCACCGCCTCGTGCAGGGTCTCGTGCTCGCTGACCAGCCGGGCCAGGTCGAGGCTGACCTCGACGGGGACGTACGGGGTACGGGTCAGATGGAGCGAGATGTCGTCGGGGACCCAGCGCCACAGCTCGCGGTCGAGCGCGAAGTCGAAGGGGGCGACGACACCGACACCGCGCTGGGGGCGCGGACCACCCAGAAAGGAAACGTCCATGGCAGAGACCGGCCTCACGGTGAGAGACGGGGGGACAGCGGAACGTGCGCAACGCCCGTGTTGACGAAGGTAGGTTCGGGTGCGAGCGTGGTCAATCCGCCCATGTCACGCTCACGTCACACCGGGGTTGCCGCCGGTGTTCCCGCCCACGTCAGACGCCCGGCAGCTCCGCGATAATCCGTAGAAACGGTGCCTCGATGTCCGTCCCCACCCTTCTGGTCCTTGACGCCGACCCCCTGCCGCGCCTCGGGAGACTCACCGGCCGGGCCCGGATCGTGCACACGGACGCGAGCACGCTCGCCGAGCGGCTGCCGTCCGCCGACGTGCTGCTGGTCTGGGACTTCACCTCGACCGCGGTGCGGGACGCCTGGCCGGGCGAGGGCCCGCGGCCGCGCTGGGTGCACACCGCGAGCGCGGGCGTGGACCACCTGATGTGCCCCGAACTCGCTGTCTCCGACACGGTGGTGACCAACGCCCGCGGGGTCTTCGACCAGCCGATCGCCGAGTACGTCGCCGCGCTGGTCCTGACGATGGCCAAGGATCTGCCCCGGACGCTGGAGCTGCAACGCGAGGGCGTGTGGCGGCACCGGGAGTCCCAGAGGGTGGCCGGCACGCGCGCGTGCGTGGTCGGTTCCGGGCCCATCGGCCGGGCGATCGTGAGCACCCTCAAGGCGCTCGGCATCACGACCGCCCTGGTCGGCCGCCGTCCCCGCACCGGGATCCACGGCCCCGACGACCTCGACCGGCTGATGGCCCGCGCGGACTGGGTGATCTCGGCCGCCCCGCTCACCGCGGAGACACACGGCATGTTCGACGCCCGCCGCTTGGGGATGATGCAGCCCTCCGCACGGTTCATCAACATCGGGCGCGGCCAACTGGTCGTCGAGGACGCGCTGGTGGAGGCGGTGTCCAAGCGGTGGATCGCCGGGGCCGCTCTGGACGTGTTCGACACCGAACCGCTGCCGCCCGAGAGCCCGTTGTGGCAGGTCCCGGGGCTGATCGTGTCCCCGCACATGAGCGGCGACACGATCGGCTGGCGCGATGAACTCGGCACACAGTTCGTGGAGTTGTACGAGCGCTGGGAGGCGGGCAGAGCACTGACGAACGTGGTCGACAAACAACGCGGGTATGTACCGGGGCACTGATCGTCGAACAGAGGGGCAGCACATGCAGGACCTCTCGGACCTGACCGCCGTACACCTCGTCGAGGGCTACCGCAAGGGAGAGTTCAGCCCCGTCGAAGCCACCCGGGCGGCCCTTGAGCGGGCCGAGCGCATCCAGCCGGAGGTGAACGCGTTCGTGCGGCTGACCGGCGAGGAGGCCCTGGCGCAGGCCCGCGCCTCGGCCGACCGCTGGCGACGGGGGGAGCCGTCCGGCGCGGTGGACGGCGTCCCGGTCACGGTGAAGGACATCCTGTTGCAGCGCGGCGCACCGACGCTGAAGGGCTCCAGGACGATCCGGGACAGCGGCACCTGGGACGAGGACGCGCCGTCCGTCGCCCGGCTGCGCGAGCAGGGCGCGGTCTTCCTCGGCAAGACCACGACCCCCGAGTTCGGCTGGAAGGGCGTCACGGACTCCCCGCTGTCGGGCGTGACCCGCAATCCGTACGACCCGACGCGCACCGCGGGCGGCTCCAGCGGGGGCGCCGCGGCGGCCGCGGCGCTCGGCGCGGGGCCGCTGGCGCTCGGTACGGACGGCGGGGGCAGTGTCCGTATCCCGGCCGCGTTCTGCGGGATCTTCGCCCTCAAGCCGACGTACGGGCGGGTGCCGCTCTACCCGGCGAGCGCCTTCGGCACCCTCGCCCACGTGGGCCCGATGACCCGCGACGCGGCCGACGCGGCGCTGCTGCTCGACGTCATCGGGGTGCCGGACTCCCGCGACTGGTCGGCGCTGGGCCCGGCGGCGGGCCCGTACTCGGCGACCCTGTCGGGCGGGGTGCGCGGGCTGCGGGTCGCCTATTCACCGTCCCTCGGCGGCCAGGTGGCCGTGCAGCCGGGGGTCGCGGCCGCGGTCCGCCGTGCCGTGGAACGCCTGGCCGGACTCGGCGCGTACGTCACCGAGACCGACCCCGACTTCACCGATCCCGTGGACGCCTTCCACACCCTGTGGTTCAGCGGGGCGGCCCGGGTGACCCAGCATCTCGGGCCGCACCAGCGGGAGTCGCTGGACCCGGGGCTCCGGGAGATCTGCGGCCTCGGCGCCCGCATGAGCGCGCTCGACTACCTGGCCGCGGTGGACGTGCGCATGGAACTCGGGCGCCGGATGGGCCGTTTCCACGACTCCTACGACCTGCTGGTCACCCCGGCCCTGCCGATCACCGCGTTCGAGGCGGGCACGGAGGTGCCGAAGGGCTCGGGGCATCACCGCTGGACGGGGTGGACGCCGTTCACGTACCCCTTCAACATGACGCAGCAGCCGGCGGCGAGCGTGCCCGTCGGCACGGACGGCGACGGGCTGCCGGTGGGACTCCAGATCGTGGCGGCCCGACACCGGGACGACCTGGTGCTGCGGGCGGCCCACGCCCTGTACGAGGCGGGCGCGGCGGGCATCCGGCCGCCCGCCGCGGCCCACGCGGGGTGAGCGCTAGGCCCGGCTGAAACGAAGGCTCTCGCCGAGGGCGCCCGAGCGCCACAGGTCGTTGCAGCCCTCGGCCAGGGCGTCCAGGCCCTCCACCACCTGGCCCCACACGATCCCCGGCACCCAGCCCACGTCTGCGTTCAGGAGCAGGTTGTTGCGTTCGTAGAACAGGGCCAGGTCGACGACGGTCGTGCCCGCGCGGACCTCGCGGTCGTAGCCGTAGGACTTCGTGCCGAGCTCGGTGCCCGCGAAGGAGAAATAGCAGAGATCTCCGGGAATCGGGGTGACTGTCGGGTTTTCCAGGGGTGGCTCTGTTTCCGCGAAAGGCGGGAACAGTGCGTAGATCTCGTTGCGTGCGTACTTCGCGTGATAGACGTCACCGGCGAGCGGGAGGGCGTCCCATACGGCCGCGCAGGTGATCGGCGCACGATCGTCGAGCAGCTTTGCCCTCGCGGTTATCCCCCGCTTGACCAGCGAGACTTCGATGTAGCGGTCAGTCATGCACTCCATGGTCCCCCGCCGGTCAAGAGGGCCTCGCCGCGGAACGGGGCTCGAATCGATCCGCATAACTCGCATCCGGTCGGGTAGCCGCGCCGCCATGGCTCCACCACTGGAACATGGCGAACACATATCCGGGACCACCCGCCGATCGCTGCTCGCGGGGGTGGCGGCGCTCGGTGCCCTGGGCGCCGCGGGCTGCTCACGCGTGGCCACCGCCTCCACCACGGGCGGCGGTGAACTGCTCGACCGACTGCGCGCGGCAGGTGTCGTACGGCTGGGAATCGCCGGTGAGATTCCCTTCGGATACATCGACAAGAACGGCGACCTGACCGGCGAGGCGCCGGAACTCGCGAAGGTGATATTCAAGCGGCTCGGCGTGGACCGGGTGCAGCCGGTGCCCACCGAGTTCGGCTCGCTCATTCCCGGGCTGAATTCACAGCAGTTCGATGTCGTCGCGGCCGGGATGTATGTCACCCCGGAACGTTGCGAGCAGGTGATCTTCGCAGATCCCGACTATCAGATGCTCGATTCCTTCATCGTGCGCAAGGGAAATCCAAAAGGTCTTCACAACTACAAGGACGTCGTCGAGAAGAAGGCGAAGTTCGCCACCGGCACCGGTTACGCGGAGATCCAGTACGCCGTCGAGGCGGGCTACAAGGAGAGCGACATCCTGATCGTTCCCGACCAGGTCGCGGGGCTGAACGCGGTGGAGGCGGGGCGCGTCGACGTGTTCGCCGGGACCGCGCTCACCACCCGTGAGGTGGTGAAGAAATCGGCCAAGGCGGAGGCCACGAAGGCCTTCCCGCCGATCGTGGGCGGCAAGCCGCACACCGACGGCGGGGCCTTCGCGTTCCGCCGCACCGAGACGAACCTGCGGGACGCCTTCAACGTCGAGTTGCGGAAGCTGAAGAAGAGCGGGGAACTGCTCCGGATCCTCAAGCCCTTCGGGTTCACCCGGGCCGAGATGACGGACCTGACCGCGAAGGAGCTCTGCGGCGGATGACAACCGGACTCTGGGAACTGGTCCTCAGGGGCATCTGGACGACCGTCCAGCTGCTGGTGTTCAGCTCACTGCTCGCCGCCGCCGTGTCCTTCGTGGTCGGCGTCGCGCGCACCCACCGGCTGTGGATCGTCCGCTTCCTCGCGGGCCTCTACACCGAGGTGTTCCGCGGCACCTCCGCGCTGGTGATGATCTTCTGGGTGTTCTTCGTGCTGCCCCCGGCCTTCGGCTGGCAGCTCGTGCCGATGTGGGCGGGCACGCTCGCGCTCGGCCTGACCTACGGGGCGTACGGCTCCGAGATCGTGCGCGGGGCGCTCAAGGCGGTCGACCCGGCCCAGCAGGAGGGCGGCATCGCGCTGAGCTTCACGCCCTGGCAGCGGCTCAGGCTGATCCTGCTGCCGCAGGCGGTGCCGGAGATGATTCCGCCGTTCTCCAACCTGCTGATCGAGCTGCTCAAGGGCACCGCGCTGGTGTCCGTGATGGGCATGGGCGACCTCGCCTTCAGCGGCAACCTGGTGCGGCTCGCGCTCCAGGAGAGCGCCGGGATCTACACGTATCTGCTGCTCATCTACTTCGTGATCGCCTTCCTGCTCACGCGGTTGATGCGGGGCCTGGAGAAGAAGCTGAAGGCGGGGGTCGGCAAGGCGCCCACCCGTGAGGTGAAGGTGCCCGAGCCGGTCGTAGGTGGTGTCTGATGGAGTGGGACTGGAGCGCCGTGGGCGACTTCATGCCGCAGTTCTGGGACGGTCTGCTGGTCACCCTGCAGGCCCTCGCGCTCGGCTCGCTGATCTCTTTCGTCCTCGGGCTGGTGTGGGCGCTGCTGATGCGCGCGCCCTCGCGGTTCGTGCGCTGGCCGGTCGGAGTGGTCACGGAGTTCGTGCGCAACACCCCGCTGCTGGTCCAGCTGTTCTTCCTCTTCTATGTGCTGCCCGAGTGGGGTGTGACCCTCTCGGCGCTGGCCACCGGTGTCATCGGGATCGGGCTGCACTACTCGACGTACACCATGCAGGTCTACCGGGCCGGTATCGAGGCGGTGCCCGCCGGCCAGTGGGAGGCGGCGACCGCGCTGAACCTGCCGCGGATCAGGACCTGGCAGGTGGTGATCCTGCCGCAGGCGATCCGCCGGGTCGTGCCGGCCCTCGGCAACTACGTGATCTCGATGCTCAAGGACACACCGATGCTGATGGTGATCACGGTCCTGGAGATGCTCGGCGAGGCGCGGCTGTTCGCGCAGGAGCACTTCCAGTTCACCGAGCCGCTGACCGTGATCGGCGTGGCCTTCATCGTCATCTCCTATCTGGCCTCCCTTCTTCTGCGATCCCTGGAGCGACGTCTTGTCCGCTGACACTCCCCTGACGAAAGAAACCGACGCGCACACCAACCCGCCGGTCGACGGCAGTGAGCTGATCCGCTTCGAGGACGTGACCAAGCGCTTCGGGTCGAACACGGTCCTGGACCGGCTGAGCTTCTCCGTCGACTCCGGCAAGCACGTGACGCTGATCGGTCCCTCCGGGTCCGGCAAGACCACGATCCTGCGGATGCTGATGACGCTGACCAAGCCCGACGAGGGCACGGTCACCGTGGACGGCGAGAAGCTGTTCCCGGCGCCGGAGAAGCAGCTGCGCGAGGTGCGCAAGAAGATCGGGATGGTCTTCCAGCAGTTCAACCTGTTCCCGAACATGACGGTCCTGCGCAACATCACCGAGGCGCCCGTCACCGTGCTCGGCATGTCCAAGGACGAGGCGGAGGCACGCGCGCGTGAGCTGCTCGACCTGGTCGGGCTCGCCGACAAGGCCGGCGCCCGGCCGACCCAGCTGTCCGGCGGGCAGCAGCAGCGGGTGGCGATCGCGCGGGCACTGGCCATGCGGCCGCGGGTGCTGCTGCTGGACGAGGTGACCTCGGCGCTCGACCCGGAGCTGGTCGCGGGCGTGCTCGACGTGCTGCGGGACATCGCCCGCACCACCGACATCACCATGCTCTGCGTGACCCACGAGATGAACTTCGCCCGGGACATCTCCGACCAGGTCCTGATGTTCGACTCGGGCCGCATCATCGAGTCGGGCCCGCCGGAGAAGATCTTCAGCGACCCGGCGCAGGACCGCACCCGGGAATTTCTGAGCGCGGTTCTCTGATCACAAGAAGTGAACAGTGTTCAATCTCCGAGGTCCCGGACCCGGGTCATGTCTCTGGCATATGCCAGAGTACGGCGCCCCTGCTGAGGGGGCCCGGCCCGGGGACGGAATCTCGTCAACAGCCGCTCACTACAAGCCTTTTGCCGGTTATCGTGGAGGGGATCGCTGTCTGGATTACGGCCCAGTAGTAGTGCGACCGAGCGAGCGCAGGGGGAACACCGTGGCGCTGAAGCACGAACCGACCGCGCCGTACCACTCGGCCCAGGACGCACTGCGCGTCCTGGAGACCGTGGCGCGGCACACCGCCGGAGTCACCGACGCCGAGCTCGCCCGTACCACCGGCCTCGCCCCGGAGCGACTGACCACGCTCCTGAGGATGCTGCGCCGCGAAGGGTACGTCGAGCAGGTCGCCGATGGCGCGTACGTGACCGGAGACGCCCTGACCAGGCTGAGCTCCACCCATGACCGTGACGAGGCCCTGCGCGACAAGCTCCAGCGCACCCTCGACGAACTGCGCGACTCGATCGGCGCGGCCGTATACATCAGCCACTACGTCGACGGCGAGGTGACCATCGCCCAGTACGCCGACGGTCCCGCGACCCCGGCGGTCAACGAGTGGGTGGACTTCCGCTCCTCCGCCCACGCCACCGCGCTCGGCAAGAGCCTGCTCAGCCAGCTCGACCACAACGGCCGCCGCGACCACCTCTCCCGGCACCGCATGACCCGGCTCACCTCGCGGACCATCACCAGCGACAAGCTGCTGCTCTCCCGTCTGGAGGCCCAGCCGCCCACGGTCCCGCACCTCGACCTCCAGGAGTACGCGGTGGGCACGGTGTGCGCGGCGGTGCCGATCACGGCGGGGTCGTCGGTGGGCTGCCTCGCGCTGTCCCTCCCGATCGACCAGGCCCACCGGCTGCGCCAGGCGACGGACCGCCTGAACAGGAGCGCAGCCCCGGTGCTGCTGTCCCTGGCCATCTGAGAGGACCCCTCCCCGGGTGGTCAGAAGCACCCCCCGGGACCAGGTAGTATTTTTCCTGTCGCCAGCCGCCGAAGGCGGAGGGCGAGAGTCATGCGCCGCTAGCTCAGTTGGTTAGAGCAGCTGACTCTTAATCAGCGGGTCCGGGGTTCGAGTCCCTGGCGGCGCACCGGTGAAGGACCTCTCGTGGGAGCGGGGGGTCCTTCGGCGTTTCAGGGTGCCGAGACGGCGGCTGGGGGTCTGGGGCCCGCGGCGCAGCCGCTGATGTCACCTCCCCAGAGGATGCAGCATCAGCGGGTCCGGGGTTCGAGTCCCTGGCGGCGCACCGGTGAAGGACCTCTCGTGGGAGCGGGGGGTCCTTCGGCGTTTTCCAGGGGCTGGTATGTCCGTGAGCCCGGTGGTCGCCACCACACCGGGTCCGTGCACCGCACGCCCTCCTTCCTGAGCCGCGCCCGGTGGATCTTGTTCGTGGCCGTGACCGGCATCCGCTCCACCACCCGCACGAACCGGGGTGCCATCTTCGTGCCGAGATCGGGCTGGGCTTCCAGGAAGTCCGCGAAGGTCACCGGGTCGAAGCTCCCCGCGACGGTCGCCATCACCTGGTCCCCGGTGACCGGATCCGGCACCGCGTACACGGCGACGGCCACCGCCCCCTCGTAGCGCGCGAGGATGTTCTCGATCACCGCCGCGGCCAGGTTCTCGCTGTCGACGCGGAGCCTGTCATCCGTACGGCCCGCGAAGTAGAGGTGGCCGTCGGCGTCCCGGTAGAAGAGGTCACCGGTCCAGTACCAGCCTCCCCGGCGGCGCTCGGCCTCCGCCTCGGGGTTGCGCCAGTACCCCTCGAAGGGGTTCGGGGCCCTGTTCACCAGCTCCCCTATCGCCTCGTCCCCGTTCAGCAGCCGCCCGGCCGGGTCGAACCGTGCGGACACTCCTGACCCGTCTCCTGATCGAGTACGACGAGCCCGGGCCCCGCCCGACCGACCGCGCCCCGCGGAGTCCCGGGCGACCACTGGATCGCCGCGCCGCCCTCGGAGGACCCGTACCCCTCGACCAACCGCACCCCGAACCGCCGTTCGAAGGCCGCCGCGTCCACCGCCCCCGCCTCCGTGCCGAAGCCGAGCCGCAGCGGGTTGTCCCGGTCGTCCTCGCGCGCCTCGGTGGCGAGGACGTACTGGATCGCCCGGCCGACATAGGTGAAGTACGTCGCCCCGTACGCCCGCACGTCCGCCAGGAACCCCGAGGCCGAGAACCGCCGCCTGAGCGCGACCCCGGCCCCGCTCGCCAGCGCGGGCGCCCAGTCGGCGATCACCGCGTTGCCGTGGAACATCGGCATGCAGACGTAGTGCACGCCGTCGGGGCCGAGCCGGAACTGGTCGGCCAGCGAGCGCCCGGCGGCGGCCAGCCGGCCCTGGGAGCAGAGCGCGGCCTTGGGGGCGCCGGTCGAGCCGGAGGTGAAGTAGAGGAGCAGCCGGTCGTCGGGGGCGGCGCGGGAGGCGTCCGGTTCGACGCCGGCGTAGGGCGCGAGCAGGGTGTCGTACTCCTCGGTGCCGGTCACCAGCAGGCGGACGCCGGGGAGGTCGAGGCCGCGCAGCAACGGCAGGTGGGCCCCCTCGGTGATCAGCAGACGGCATTCGGTGTGCAGGATGTCGCGGGCCAGCTCGGGGCCCCGGCGGGTGGGGTTGACGCCGGCGACGGCCGCGCGGGCGAGGGCGGCGGCGCTCAACCACAAGGGGTACTCCGGTGTGTTGTCGAGCAACAGACCGATGTGGGCCCCGGCGCCCGGCAGCAGGTCGGTGAGCAGTGCCGCCCGGACGGCGGCGCCCGCCGCCACCTCGTGGTGGGTGAGCGAGCGCCCCTCGAACCACAGCCCGGGCCGGTCGTCGCCCCACCGCCCGGCGACGAGCTCCGCGACCGTACGCCTCCTGGAGTCCATGGGGGCGTACGGTAATTGACGAACCGTCAGATGTGGAGGTCTAGGACATCGTGGCGACGGTGACCATGAAGCCGACGCAGAACAGGACGGCCACCCCAGCGAAGGCCACCACCGTGAAGGCGGCGCAGCCGAGCCCGCCGCCACCGGGGCGGGCCGTGGCCACGATGCGCGGGCCCTCGGCGTAGCGCACGATGACGACGTCCCCCTCGAGCGTGGTCCCCGGGCCGCCCTCCTCCTCGAAGCGGACGATCCGGCCGTCGCGGGCCCTGAACTCGTACACATGGCGCAGGCTCGTGTGCACCCGGCTGTCGCCGCCGCCGTGCGCCACGGCGTACACCCGCAGGCACCGCGCCTCGGCGGTGAGGCCGCTCGTCCAGGCTCTGCGCATCCGCAGCCAGCGCCGCACCATGACGTACGCGCCGGACAGGGTCACGGCCATGATCAGGCAGGGAATGAGGTAGAAGATGGCGTCCATGACAGATCCCCCGAGGTCAGGCACCGATCGCTTGATCGTGTGGGGGAACCTACCCCGGGGGAAGACCGGACTGTCTCAAGCAATGCTCAGAACGTGACGTCCGAGCAGGCGTAGAACGCGTTCGTCGTGTCGGCGATCGTCCACACCGCGACGATCACATGCCGTCCGCTGAGCCCGGACGGCAGGGTGCCGCTGTGCGAGAGGGTGGAGGGGGGTCGCTGACCGTTGTAGGGGACGGTCAGGAACGGGGTGAGGTTGAGGTCGGAGCGGGCCAGGTTGTGGTTCTGGTTCCAGCCCGCCTTGGTGACGTAGTACTTGAAGTCGGTCGTGGCGTGCATGGCGGTGAACTGCCAGCGGAAGGTGTAGCTCTGGCCGCCCGTCACCTTGGTCGCCGGCCAAGCGGCGCCCGACGGGGTCCGCGGCGCGCTGAGCTGGCTGAAGCGGCTCACGCCGCCGTTGCATATCTGGCCGTCGGCGGGTCCGCCGGCCGGGAAGCCCTTGGGGCCCTCGACGCTCTGCGGCTCCCACTGGATGTCGCCGCAGTTCGTCACGGTGCCGTTCTGGCAGAGCTTCTGCCTGCTGATGGGGAGGTCGGTGTAGCCGTGGCCGCTGGCGCCCCCGGTGGACAGGACGAGGGTGCCGGCGGTGGTGAGTCCGAGTGCGGTGGCGTACCACTTGGCCCTTCTGCGCATGCTGCTGCTCCTGGGAACGTGGGGGAAGTTCAGTGAGCTTGCAGGTCTAGACCAAGTACCAGACTATGACCGCTACTTGAACATGTCCATACCAATCACGAGCCCGCTTCCTGCCGCCCCGCGCAGAACGCCACCGTCAAGTCCTTCACCAGCGCCTTGCGTTCGTAGTCGTCCAGTTCCACCAGGCCCCGCATGGTCAGCCGGGTCACGGTGTCCTCCACGGAGTCCACGACCGAGTTCAGCACGGTCGCCCGGTGCTGGGCGTCCAGCGCGGCGATCCGGCGCCGGTGCATCGCGGCGGCGACCTCGGGGGCGTACTCGACACGCAGCGGCTGGACCGAGAACACCTCGACGCCGACGGGCGCGGTCTCCGCGGCCACCAGCCGGGTCAGCGCCTCCCCCGCCGCGTCGGCCGAACCGCGGCCGGAGCCCGGCGCCTCCACCGGGACCCTGGCGAGCGCGGCCTCCACGCACTCGCGCAGATATGTCTCGTGATCGTCGACGCCGAGCGTGGCCCGAGCGGTGTCCCGCACCCGCCACACCACCAGGACCACGACCCGGAGCGCGACCCCGCTCGCGTCGGCGGCCGGCATCGGCTCGCCGCGCCAGTGCCGCAGCCGTACGTCGACCCGGCGGCGCAGCAGCAGCGGGTTGACCCACATCAGGCCGGTGCGCCGGACGGTCCCCCGGTAGCGGCCGAACAGCCCGAGCACCCAGGCGCGCCCGGTGCGGCCACGGGCCAGTCCGCCGAAGCCGAACAGGGCGAGGGCACCGGCTCCGGCGTACGCCGCCCACTGCGCCGGACCGAGGCCCGCGCCCGCGGACTCCGGGACCCTGAGCGCCGCCAGGGCGAGCGGCGGCAGCAGGCCGGCCCACCACGAGGTGGCCGCGCACCCGGCCAGTCCGCAGACGCCGGCGAGGACGCCCACCGAGCCCGGCAGCACCCGCGCGGGACGCTCGGCCAGCTCGGGGTCGACGTCGGGTACCGGACGCGGGGTGATCTGGGCGGGCCCGCGCAGGCGGGGTTGTTCTCCGGTGCCCTGCCTGCGTGCCACCACCGCGGGCTTCAGCGGTACCGCGACCGGGTCCGGGTCGTCACGGAAGAGCAGATGGACCGGGATCTCGGTGGTCGCCTCGTTCTGGATGAGCCGTGCGGACCGGGGCGGCCCCTCGGACTCGGGGGTGTGTGAAGTGGTCGTGCTCATGAGTGCCTCCAGCCTCCGCGCCAGATGCGTCACAACAGGTGATGACAGGTCAGGTGATGACGGGCCAGGTGATGACGGCCGGGTGGTGAGGAGCCGGGTGATGACGGCCGGGTGATGACGAGCCGGGTGGGGTGATGACGGGTGGGGTGATGACGGGCCGGCTGGTGGAGAGCCGGCCGGCCACACGCCGCCCGGCTACGAGAACAGCCGACGCCAGGTCTCCGGCCCCGGGAAACCGTCCGCCGCGCCGCCCCGCCAGCCCTGGGAGCGCTGGAAGGCCTCGACGCCTCGCCGGTCCGGCTCGCCCCAGCGCGGCCCCGGCCCGGTCGTGTAGTACTTGCCGAACCCTTTCTTCACCAGCTGCCGGCCGAGCTGGGTGACGTACTCGTTGGTCGCGCCGGGCCGGAACATCGCGCGCCCCGGGTAGCCGGGGACGCCGTGCGAGGAGGGCACCGTCGGTCCGGCCGCTCCCGCCCGACCGCCCGTCGGCTCGATGTCCCTTCCCCTGCCGGTCACCAGCAGCTTCCAGGTCTGCGCGCCGGGCAGCCCGTCCGCGTCCTCGCCGTGCCGGCCCTGCGCGTGCTGGAACGCCCGGGTGGCCCTGCGGTCCGCGTCCGCCCAGCGGGGGCCGGGACCGGAGGTGTAATAGCGCCCGGCGCCGCGCTTCACGAGCATGCGGCCGAGCTGGGTGACGTACTTGTTGTTGGCCCCGGGACCGAAGTAGGCGGCCCCCGGGTAGGGCGTCACCTCGGGCGCCCGCGGCTTGGCGTTGTCCGGCTCCGCGCCCGCCGCGGCGTCCGCGAGCCCTTTGTACCGGTAGGCGACGTACCGGTCCGAGTTGTTCCAGTAGGCGTACGGGGTGGCCTGCTGGCGGGCGTACGGGCGGGCCTCCTCGTAGGCGAGGTAATAGGTGTGCGTGTAGTCCGTCCAGCCGCCGAAGATGACGACGTGGGAGCCCTGCTCGGGGTTGTCAGGGTTGTGGAAGAGCAGGATGTCGCCGGGCTGTAGCTCGTCCTTGGCGATCCTGATCCCGTACTGGGCCAGGCTGCCGGTCCACTCGTTGCCCGGCAGGTTCCAGGCCATGGACACGAAGCCCGAGCAGTCCTGCCGGTAGCCGTCGCTCCAGTACGCGGACATGCTGTAGGGCACCTTCGCGGTGACCCACTCCTTGGCCCGCCGGATGATGTCGGCGCGGGTGGTGGTCGACGCCTTGACGGCCGCCGGTCTGCCGCCGGGGCCGTGCAGCGGGGCCTTGTGGCCCTGCGGGGTGTCGGGCTCGTCACCCACCGGGGCGCCCGCACGGGCCGGGATGTGGGGGGCGGCGAAGACAGGGGCCGTGTGGAAGGTGCCGAGGGCGGTGGAGGCCACGGCGGCGAGGATCATGGCCCGGGTGGCGGCGGGGTGGGCGCCGGTCGACCGGGGGAGGACGCGCCGCCAGTGGACGCAACCGGGGCAGTCGCAGTCGCTCGCGGGATCGATCTCCTCGAACACCGGAGTCTCCATGCGACGCCCCTCACACTCCAGATAGAAATGTCCGCAACTGTGCACATTCGCCAGTTTCTCAACTGTCGCTCCGACGCGCATGCTGACGGTCCGAATGATGTACGGCGGCCCGGACGGCGGTCCGGAGCACCCTCCGGCTTCGGGTAAAGTTGCGCAGGTCAGCACGCGCCGCTAGCTCAGTTGGTTAGAGCAGCTGACTCTTAATCAGCGGGTCCGGGGTTCGAGTCCCTGGCGGCGCACAGACGATGTCGGGCCTCCCGTTAAAGCGGGGGGCCCGACATGTTTCGGCGCAGGCGGCTGGGGGTCTGGGGGTCATCCCCCAGGAGATGCGGCATCAGAGCGGGTCCGGGGTTCGAGTCCCTGGCGGCGCACAGACACGGAAGGTCCCTCGCTCAGACGGGGGGCCTTTCTGCATGAAGGGGTGTGAACCGGGCGGACCCGATGACCGTATAAATGTCCGCAACGACTCCACAAGGCCCCCACAGGAGCCACAATGAACGCGTATGCCCGGTAAACACCGCGTTTCGCATCTTGCGATCATGATGCGCACCGTAGAACCCTGGTTTTCAAGATGCTGCGTATACGCGGCACTTGGGGGGCAAGGAGCCGGTTGCCGGTGTTGCGGGGAAAGGGGCCCCGCTTCGGAGGATGCCGAGGGGGGCGTCTGCAACCGGAAGGCCGCCGTTACCTGTCTAGTGCTATGAAGATTGTGGTGACTGCGGCCCACCACTGATGCGTCTGTGAAGGTCGAGGGGGACCTGAGCAGCCGTAAGGAAACGACGACACGCGGCTCGTCCGCGTGTGGGGGGATGACTCATGACGTCGACGCCGACGGGCGCCCGGCAGAACTTCGACCCGTCCGACACCACACAGCTCAGGCTGCCTTCACATCGGACCGGCACACTGGGCCGGATAAAGAAGACACTTCCGAAGTACGACTACGAGCACTACAGCAGACTGGCCGGTCCCCTCACACAGCCCGACCCGGGCCAGCCCTACAAGGTGCAGTACCGCTCGCTGATCTCACAGGAGCCGCACCGCATCCGGGTCGCCCTGATGCTCGCCGCGGCCCCGCTGCTCTCGCTGGTCCTGCTGGCCTGGCTGCTCCAGCCCGAGCACTGGACCGAGCGCGACTACCCGGCCTTCTCGTGGCTGCCGGCCCTGGACATCGTCATGCTCGTCTCGATCGGCCTGATCGAGTTCTTCCGCTGCATGAACGTCCTGTCCAACGCACACGCCACCCTGGTCGCCCGCGACCCGATCCCGGTGGTTCCCGAGACCGGCACCAGAGTCGCCTTCCTCACCTCCTTCGTGCCCGGCAAGGAGCCGTTGGAGATGGTGACGAAGACCCTGGAAGCCGCGGTGCGGATCCGCCACCGCGGCCTCATGCACGTCTGGCTCCTGGACGAGGGCGACGACCCGGCGGTCAAGGAGGTGTGCGCCCGGCTCGGCGTGCACCACTTCTCCCGCAAGGGCATCGAGAAGTGGAACCAGCCCAAGGGCCCGCACCGCGCCAAGACCAAGCACGGCAACTACAACGCCTGGCTGGACGCGCACGGCGACCAGTACGACTTCTTCGCCTCCGTGGACACCGACCACGTGCCGCTGCCCAACTACCTGGAGCGGATGCTCGGCTTCTTCCGCGACCCGGACGTCGGCTTCGTGATCGGCCCGCAGGTCTACGGCAACTACGACAACTTCGTCACCAAGGCCGCCGAGTCCCAGCAGTTCCTCTTCCACGCGCTGATCCAGCGCGCCGGCAACAAGTACGGCGCCCCGATGTTCGTGGGCACCTCCAACGCCGTACGGATCAAGGCGCTCAAGCAGGTCGGCGGGCTGTACGACTCGATCACCGAGGACATGGCCACCGGCTTCGAGATCCACCGCCACAAGAACCCGGCGACGGGCCGCAAGTGGCGCTCGGTCTACACCCCGGACGTGCTCGCGGTCGGTGAGGGCCCGAGCGCCTGGACGGACTTCTTCACCCAGCAGATGCGCTGGTCGCGCGGGACGTACGAGACGATCCTCAAGCAGTACTGGAAGGGCTGGTACTCGCTGCCGCCGAGCAAGCTCTTCAACTACACGATGATGATCATCTTCTACCCGATGTCCGCCCTCAACTGGATCCTCGCGGCCATGAGCTGCGCGCTGTTCCTGGGCCTGGGCGCCTCGGGTGTGAACATCGACCCGACCGTGTGGCTGATGCTCTACGGCAACGCCTCCGCGCTCCAGATCGGCCTGTACGTCTGGAACCGCCGCCACAACGTCTCCCCGCACGAGCCCGAGGGCTCCGGCGGTGTGGCGGGCATGGTGATGTCGGCGCTGTCCGCCCCGCTGTACGCGAAGGCGCTGGTCGACTCGCTGCTGCGGCGCAAGAGCAAGTTCGTGGTCACGCCTAAGGGCGACTCCGCGAGCCCCGACCGGTGGTTCGCGACCTTCCGCTACCACTGGTACTTCATCGCGATCTTCGGTGGCTCGATCGGTGCCGGTGTCGCCCTCGGGCACTCGCACCCCGCGATGATCATCTGGGCGACCTTCGCCATGCTGATCACCGCGACACCGATCTTCACCTGGCGGCACATGCTGCGACAGGCGAGGAAGAAGCCCGCCGCGGCCGCCGAGGCGCCCCACGGGCCGGTGACCCCGGCTCAGGTTCCGGCGCAGTACCAGCCGCAGCCGCTGCCGGGCCAGCACACTCCGGCCCAGCACGCCCCGGCCCACAAGCCGACCTGGGCCGCCGCCTCGAAGCCGGGCTCCGCGGACAGCGGGGACCACGGGGGCAACGACCAGACCATGCAGATCGCCCTCGGTGGACTTGGGGGACGTAAGGAATGAACGACCGTGCAGGCCGCCGCCGCGCCCGTCGGCTCGCGATCGGTACGGCGGTGGTGCTCGCGCTGGCCGGGATGAACGGCCCGTGGCTGTACCGCTTCGGGACGGCGAAATACCACCAGTACCAGATCAACAAGCCCGAGTACAAAGCCGAGAACGGCAAGTGGGAGATCGTCCAGTTCCCCGAGAAGTACCGGCAGAACACCATCCACGCGGCGCTGCTGCGCACCGGAAAGGTGCTGCTGGTGGCGGGTTCGGGCAACAACCAGGACAACTTCGACGCCAAGAGGTTCGACACCCGGATCTGGGATCCGGTCAAGGGCACGATCAAGAAGGTGCCGACACCCAAGGACCTGTTCTGCACGGGGCACACACAGTTGGCGAACGGCAACCTGCTGATCGCCGGCGGCACCAAGCGGTACGAGAAGCTCAAGGGTGACGTCACCAAGGCCGGCGGCCTGATGATCGTCCACAACGAGAACCCGGACCGGCCGATCACCTTGCCGGCGGGCACCAGGTTCACCGGCAAGGAGAACGGCAAGACGTTCGTGTCCAGGGACCCGGTCGTCGTCGAGCGGGCCACGAAGGTCTTCGACAAGGCGACCGGGAAGTTCCTGCGCAACGACCCCGGCCTCGGGCGTATCTATGTCGAGGCGCAGAAGAGCGGCGCCAAGTACGAGACCGGTACACAGGACAACTACCGGATCCAGGGTCTGACCGGGACGGACGCGCGCAACACGTACGGCATCGCGCAGAAGCTCGCGCTCGACAAGAAGGACTTCCAGGGAATCCGGGACGCCTTCGAGTTCGATCCGGTCGCCGAGAAGTACATCAAGGTCGACCCGATGAAGGAGGCCCGCTGGTATCCGACGCTCACCACCCTGAGCGACGGGAAGATCCTCAGTGTCTCCGGTCTCGACGACATCGGGCAGCTGGTCCCCGGCAAGAACGAGGTGTTCGACCCGAAGACCAAGAAGTGGACGTACCTCTCGAAGGTCCGTCAGTTCCCGACCTACCCCGCGCTGTTCCTCATGCAGAACGGCAAGGTCTTCTACTCGGGGTCGAACGCGGGGTACGGGCCGGACAATGTGGGGCGTGATCCTGGCATCTGGGACGTGGACAGCAACAAGTTCACGAAGATCCCCGGGCTCAGCGACCCGAACGAGATGGAGACCTCCGGGACCGTGCTGCTGCCTCCGGCACAGGACGAGAAGTTCATGGTGATCGGGGGCGGCGGGGTCGGCGAGTCCAAGCTGTCCAGCAACCGGACGCGGATCGTGGACATGAAGGCGGACAGCCCGAAGTTCGTGGACGGGCCGACGCTGGAGAAGGGGACGCGGTATCCGCAGGCGTCGATCCTTCCCGACGACAGCGTGCTGGTGTCCGGGGGGTCGGAGGACTATCGCGGGCGCGGTGACTCCAACATCCATCAGGCCCGGCTGTACCACCCGGACACCAACACGTTCGAGTCGGTGGCCGATCCGCTGGTGGGGCGCAACTACCACTCCGGGTCGCTGCTGCTGCCGGACGGGCGGGTGATGTTCTTCGGATCGGACTCGTTGTACGGGGACAAGGCGAACACGAAGCCGGGTGTCTTCGAGCAGCGGATCGAGATCTATACGCCGCCCTATCTGTACCGGGACTCCCGGCCTTCGCTGTCCGGGGGGCCGCAGACGATCGCTCGGGGGGCTTCGGGGACGTTCACCTCTCCGCAGGCCTCCGTGATCAAGAAGGTGCGGTTGATCCGGCCCAGTGCGTCCACTCATGTGACCGATGTGGATCAGCGGTCCGTCGAGCTGAAGTTCACGGTGTCCGGGGACAAGGTGAAGGTGACGGTGCCGGAGAACAAGAATCTGGTGCAGTCGGGGTGGTACATGCTGTTCGTCGATGACGATCAGGGGACGCCGTCGAAGGCTCAGTGGGTTCGAGTTCCTTAGCACTGAAACGCTCCCGCACCTTTGCTTTTCGGGTGCGGGAGCGTTGTGGCTGGTCGCGCCCACGCGGCGGAGCCGCAAATCGATACAGCCCCGCGCCCCTAGGGCGTTGAACCCTCCGCCAGCTTCAAGGCGTAGGTCGGCCACCACTGACCCGCCTTCGGGCCGCCCTTGCACTCGCCGTCCGACTCACCCGGGCGCTTGACCCACAGGTAGGCGTCCACCAGCGGGTCCGCCGTCTTTATCGTCGGCGTCTCCCCCAGCGCCCTGCCCGGTGGGTTGCACCAGCGCTCGTTCTCGTCGCCGTCCTTGTACGGGCCGTTGCCGTTGCGGCTGGTGTCGATGACGAAGTGTTTGTCGCCGACCTTGGCGGAGAGCTGCTTGCCGTAGGTGATGGAGTCCTTGGTGGAGTAGAAGTTGGAGACGTTCACCGAGAAGCCGTCGGCCTTGGCGATGCCGGCCCACCGGAGGGGTTGGAATATCTGGTCGGGGTGGCCCCAGCCCGCGTTGCCCGCGTCCAGGTAGACCTTCGTGTTCTTCAGGGACTTGAGCTTCTCGACGGCGCCGCTGAGCAGGTCGTAGCGCTCCTCGTGGAACTCGTCCTTGGTGCAGCCGTCGACCAGGTGCAGGACGGCGTCCGGTTCGAGGATCACCGTCGCCGAGCGGTCGCCGATGCCCGCGGCCACGCCGTCGATCCAGGTCCGGTAGGCGTTGCCGTCGGCGGCGCCGCCCTGGGAGTACTGGCCGCAGTCGCGGTGCGGGATGTTGTAGAGGACCAGGAGGGCCGTACGGCCGGTCTTGTCCGCGGCCTCGGTGAAGCCGCGTGCCTCCTGCTCCGGGTTCTCCGGGCCGATCCACTCCCCCGTGGGCTGCTGGGCGATCTTGCGGATCTGTCCGGCCTCGTCGTCCTTGCCGCTCTTCTCGTACGCCGCGACCTGCTTGGCGGCGGTGCCGTCCGGGTTGACCCAGAACGGGTCGGCCTCCTTGGGCTGCTGGGTGATTTCGGCACCGGCCTTGTCGCCGTCGCCCTCCTTCTTCGGATCCTCCGACGACGAACACGCGGCGAGCAGCAGTGCCGCCCCCAGCACCGCCGCGGACGCCCGTGCGCGGGCCGCCCTCCTGGCCCCCCTGCTGACGTACATCCAATTCCCCCCTGGGTGCACTGTGGCAAGTCTCAATCGTGACACACCGGGCGCGCCGCCCACGAGCTCGCCGGAGCCTTGTCCAGGAGCTGTTACAGCCTCGAAGGTCGGGGTAGGTGCGCGCCCGTACGGGGGCGCTCGTCGATGAAGGGGAGTGCTCAGCGATGCGGTACGCCACCAGGGAGATCCGGCTGGCCTCGGCACTGGTGGAGGCGGCGGACACCCTCGTCGAGGACTTCGAGGCCACCCGGTACTTACAACGGGTCTCCGACCACTGTGTGGAGCTGCTCGACGCACGGGCGGCCGGGGTGATGCTCATCGACGGCGGCCGGTCGGTGTCGCTGGCCGCGAGCAGCCGGCACGAGCGGGTGGCGCTGGATCTGCTGGAGGCGCAGCACGGCGGTGGGCCCTGTCTGGACAGCTACGGCTCGGGAAAGGCCGTACCGCCGGTCTCCATACGGGTCGCCCACGCGGCCGCCCGCTGGCCCGACTTCACCGAACGGGCCCTCAGGCACGACATCGTGACGACGTTCGCGGTCCCGCTGCGCCGCCGTGAGACCCTGCTGGGCGCCCTCAACGTGTTCGTCCCCACGCTGCCCGACACGAGTCCGGCCGACGAGGTCACCTCCGAGGTGCAGGTCGCCCAGGCGCTGGCCGACGCCGCCGCCCTCGGTCTGCAGAACCGTCACACCTACGCCCGGTACCGCACGTTGTCCGGGCAGTTGCAGGAGGCCCTGTCCAGCAGGGTCCGCATCGAGCAGGCCAAGGGGATGCTCGCCGAGCGCTGGAGCGTCCCCGCCGACGAGGCGTTCGTGGCGCTGCGGCAGTACGCGCGGCGGCGTCGGCTGCCCCTGGACCGGGTGGCGAGCGCGGTCATCGAGGGTGTCGCGGAGGATGCCGATCTGCGCCGCCGGACCGACGGAAGCGCTGACGGACCCGCGTAGAACCCTGGACCACCAGGGCGTGTGACGGAGAGCCACACGGCACGGCACTTGGCGTCCATAAGCCTCTAGGCCCGGGCGCTCATCCGTTCTAGAGTCTTCTCATAGGGATACGGCCCCAGCCCCTGGCCGCAGTCATCACCACCGAGCCTCCAGGCCTCCCGCGCCGTCGCCGGGTTACTCCCGCAGCCCGAGCGCGTGCGGTCGAGGACCAGCCCGGTCGGCGGCTTCGGGGGGAGCGGGTCGCCGACCGGGCCAGGTTCCGTGAGTCCTTCTCGCGTCAGGCCTTCCTGCGCCGTACGAAGAACACCAGCGCGCCACCGATCAGCAGCGCGCCCGCGCCCACCGCGCCGGCGACGGGCAGCGCACTGCTGCTGCCCGTGCTGGCGAGCGAGCCGGTCACGGCCGCGTCGGCGGCCGTCTGGGTCTTGACGTCGTTGCCGTCGTCGCCCGTGGCGGCGGGGGACGCGGAGGGCGAGGCGGTGGCGCCGCCGGCCTCCTCGACCTCGACCGTGACGGGCGCGGTGTTGTTGGCCTGGTTGTCGTCGAACTCCAGTTTGTTGTCGTACGCCGTGGTCGCCTTGGCCGCACCGGTGGTGGTCTCGGCACCCTCACGGATCTTCAGGCCGAAGCGGAAGGTACGGGTGTCCCCGACCTCGAACCCGGTCTCCAGAGGGTTGCAGACGTACTGCGGCTCGCCGGGGGTCTGCTCGCCGTTGCCGGCCTGCGCGTCGGGGAGCCACACGCTGCACGGCTTGGGGATCTCCACGGCCCTGGTGCCGGTGGGGACGGTGAACAGCAGCGCCGGCTGGTCGTCGCTGACGTTGTTGTCCATGCGGGCCGGGCCCTCGTTGCTCAACGAGAGGTCCACGTGCACCAGGTCGCCCGGCGCGCCCTCGGCGGTGTCGCCGCCCGCGGCCATGTCGGCGGAGTTGTCGGCCAGCACGTACTGCCTGCCGATCTTCGTGCCGGAGGTGTCCGCGGCCCCGGCGGCGACCAGGGAGAGCTTCGGACCGCTCCCCGACGGCACCTCGGCGCCCGACAGGGGCAGGGCCTCGCGGCGGACGAACTCGTAGAGGGCCTGCTGATTCACCTCCAGGTCCAGCGGCTGGTCCAGCCGGTAGCTCTTGCCGGGCTCGACGACCGTGTCGAAGGTGCACAGCGCCTGCTCGGAGGGGCCGCCGTACGGGTCCGCGGAGACCGTGGAGTAGGCGCAGTTGGAGAACCGGTCGGCGTACGCGAGGCCGCGGGTGGTGAGCACCTTCAGCTGGACCCCGTCGGCGGGCACGGAACCGGTGTTGCTGATGGTGACCGGCGTCTCGATGGTGGTCCCCGGCTTGTCGCCCTTCCGGTCGGCCAGATTGTTCACCGTCAACTTGGGGGAATCCACGGTCAGTTCGACGGGGGTGGAGACGACCGTGCCGTTGGACGACGTGCCCTTCATGATCACCGTGCCGGTGGTGCCGACCGGGGTGCCGGGCTTCGGGTTGATGTGCACGATGCCGCCGGAGGTGTCGCCCTCGGCAACCTCCGCGAGGGTGGACCCGGTGTAGACGTCGTCAGCAGGCTTGCGGTCGACCATGAGCCAGCTCTTGACGTCGGTCAGGTCCATGCTGATGGTGACGTCCTTCGCGACACCGGGCCCGTCGTTGTGGAGCAGCCAGCTCACCTGCGACGGAACCTCGCTCGGTGGCATGGGTAACGCGATCTTGTCCTGCCGCATCTTGATGTGCACGACCGGACCGTCCGCGGCCTGCGCGGACGTCACGGGCAGCCATGCGGCGACGACGGCCGCGACGGCGGTCAGCACGGCCCCGGCCCTGCGTCGGCGGTTGATCATCCTGGTGTCCCTCCCCGCGGAGCGTGTCTCGCCCCGCCAGCCACTCAGACATCCGGCGGCCACCGAGGGTTGCCCCCGAGTTCTACCGGCCGCCCGTCAGATACGCCGAGACGACGACGTTCGCGGAGTAACCGCGGCTCGCCCGGTCGAAGGTGCCGCCGCAGGTGATCAGGCGCAGTTCGGCGCGGCCCGGCTCGCGCGGGCCGTAGGCCTGGTGGGCGTCGAAGTGCTCGCGGGTGAGGGTGCGCACATCGTCGACGGTGAACTCGGCGACCCGGCCGTCGTCGCGGAGCACCCAGACCGTCTCCCCCGGCCTGAGCGCGCTGATCCGGTGGAAGACGGCGGGCCGGGTCTCGGTGTCGACGTGTCCCACCATCAGCGCGGTCCCGGCGGCCCCGGGTTTCACGCCGGCCGCGTACCAGCCGACGACGCCGGGCTGGGAGAAGGGCGGCGGGTCCGGGGCACCCCGGGCGTCGAGCCCGCGGGCCACCACGGGTGCCTGCACCCCGAGGGCCGGGATGTCGAGGCGCTGTGGCAGCGCTTCCGGCAACGGCCGTGCGTCGGGCGGCAGTTCGGCGGCCGCGGGGTGCAGGCGCCCGACCGCGGCCATGTCATCGGTGACCGGCGCGGACCTGGCGTGGCGTACGTCGGTGACCTCGCGTCCCCACATCCACAGCCCGAGCAGCAGCGTCGCCCAGGTCACGCAGGCCAGCAGCCGTCCGGTCCCGGAGATGCTTCCGTGAGGGGCGCGGCCGCCCTCCGGGTCGGAGAAACGGTCGGACATCGCCTCTACTCCGCCCCGCGGCTCCGGCGGCTGCGGCGCAGCACCACGGCCACCGCCGCGACCCCGGCGAGCACCAGTCCCGTCACGGCGTGCCCGGTGCCGGGTTCGATGACCTGGGGCTCCATGGCGGAGAGGTGGGTGGCGGTCCAGCCGCCGCCCGCGTCGACGGGGGCGGCGGGGGACGCCAGGGCTGTGCCGCCCCCGGCCGCCGCGACGGTGATCCTGCCCTGCACCTCGGTGTCGGCGCAGGTGATCTTCACGTCGTAGGGGCCGGGCTCGATCGAGGAGCGGACCCGGGTCTCGCCGGCGAGACCGCCGCCGGTCCCCGTCAGTCGGGCGTCCGCGACGAACGCGGCCGAGGCGGCGGTGGCCGTCCTGCCGGTGCAGCCGGTCACCCGCAGCGTGAGGTCGGCGCCGGCGGCGGGGGTCGACGGGGTCACCGAGACGCCGCGCCCGTCCCCAGCCTGTGCGGCGGGGGCGAAGGCGGCGACTGCCAGGACCGCGGTACAGAGAGTGAGGCGTAGGGAACCCATCGTGAACCTCCAGATGTCTGGAGAGTCTCCCGGCGGGCCGGGGCCCGCATCCCGAGGGGGTGCCGCGTTACTCCGTTCGGGTCAGTCCCGGAGCCGTCTCAGATCCGGTCCACGAGGTCCGCGATGGAGTCCACGACCTTCGAAGGCCGGTACGGGAAGTCCTCGACCTGCTCGGGCCGGGTCAGGCCGGTGAGCACCAGGAACGTCTGCATGCCGGCCTCCATGCCGGCCAGCACGTCGGTGTCCATGCGGTCGCCGATCATCGCGCTGGTCTCGGAGTGCGCGCCGATGGTGTTGAGCCCGGTGCGCATCATGAGCGGGTTGGGCTTGCCCGCGAAGTACGGCTGCTTGCCGGTCGCCTTGGTGATCAGGGCGGCGACGGCGCCGGTAGCCGGCAGCGCGCCCTCGGCGGAGGGGCCGGTCTCGTCGGGGTTGGTGCAGATGAAACGGGCGCCGTCGTTGATGAGCCGGACCGCCTTCGTCATGGCCTCGAAGGAGTAGGTGCGGGTCTCGCCGAGGACGACGTAGTCCGGCTCGTGGTCGGTGAGGATGTAGCCGATGTCGTGCAGGGCGGTGGTCAGGCCCGCCTCGCCGATGACGTACGCCGTCCCCTCGGGCCGCTGGTCGTCCAGGAACTGCGCGGTGGCCAGGGCGGAGGTCCAGATGTTCTCGATCGGGACGTCCAGGCCCATGCGGCGCAGGCGGGCGTGCAGGTCGCGCGGGGTGTAGATGGAGTTGTTGGTCAGCACCAGGAAGGGCTTGCCGGACTCACGGAGCTTCTTGAGGAAGGCGTCGGCGCCGGGGATCGGTACGCCCTCGTGGATGAGTACACCGTCCATGTCGGTGAGCCACGAATCGATGGGCTTGCGGTCTGCCATGTGCGGGATCTCCTGCCGTACGCGTGTACGCCGTGCTGCGTCGGCCCCAGCCTAGACAGTGGCCCGATCTTGGGGGAATGGCCGGCCGGGGACAGGTGCCGGAAGCTCTGGGGTCAGCGGCGACCGCGGGACCGGAGGATCGCGCCCGCCGTGACCAGGAGGAGGGCGACGGTCGCGAGGGCGGCGGCGGCCACGGCGGGGCCGGTGCTGGCGAGTTCCTCGGCCGCGTCCGTGAAGGCGAAGCCTTCCTCCCTGCTGAGGGTGGGTGTGGGAGTGGGAGTGGGAGTGGGGGTGGTGGTCGCGGTGGTGGTGGGGGTGGCGTCGGGCCTGGTGCCCCCAGTGGGGCCGATGCCGAAGCGGTAGTCGTTGGACTGCCCCACCCAGTCGCCGTCGTCGCCGTGCCGCTGGACGACGGCCGCGTTGACGGTGACCTCGTTCGGTACGGCGTCCGCGGCGACCGCGAGCCGTACCTTCACGGTGCGGGTCTGCCCGGGGCCGACGGTGAGCCCGGCACCGCCGAACGCCCCGACCAGTTCGTCCTCGTCGGTGCTCTCGAACCGGACGGCGCGGGTGCGGGGGCCGTCGTAGAACTCCAGGCGGGGCTGCGCGGGCTTCAGGGCGTGCCGCTCGTCGACGAGGACGACGACCGGGTGGATCCCGTCACAGGTCTGCGGGGTGGTGTTGATCAGATCCAGGTACCAGGTCTTGAAGCCCCCGCCCGGCTCGTAAGCGGCGGGGCCGCCGTGGATGCGGGTGGTGAGGGGGAAGGCGCGGCCGTTGGGGGCGCAGGAGTGGTCGGCGGGACCCGGGCCGGCTGCCGCGGGGGGCGCGGAGAGCAGGGCGGCCGCCGCCGCGAGGCCGAGGAGGGCGGACGTGGAACCGTATACATACCGTCGCATGAACACATGACCGTGCCGGGCGGACGCGGCCGACGGGGGATGCCGCTCCGTACGGCCCGGGAAGTCCCCTCGATCAGCGGACGTCAGGCGTCGGACCGGCCGAAGAGCGGGGCCAGTACGAGCTGCGCCGCGCCTTCGGCGACCTCGCCGGCCGCGGCGCGGACCGGGACCGTCTCCTCGCCGGTGCGCCGGGCGCGTTCGTCGAGGACGGCTTCGACCCCGCGCAGGAACGCGTCCGGGGCGGTGTCGACGGTACGGCCGCCCAGCAGGACCAGGTCGATGTCGAGCAGGGCGACGAGGTTGCCGGCCGCGATGCCGAGGACCCGGGCCGCTTCGTCGAGGTCGCCTCGGGCCACCGCCGCAAGGCACAGCGCCTCGACGCAGCCCCGGTCGCCGCAGCCGCAAGGCGGTCCGTCGAGCTGGACGACCTGGTGTCCGAACTCCCCGGCCCCGGTCCGCGCACCCCGGTGCACGGCCCCGCCGATGACGAGACCGGCGCCGAGGCCCGTACCGAGATGCAGATACGCGAAGGATCCGCGCTCCCCCGCGACGGCGAGCCCGAGCGCGGCCGCGTTGGTGTCCTTGTCGACCGCGACAGGCACCCCGAGCCGCCGCGCGAGCGCGTCCCGCAGGGGGAAGCCGTCCCACTCGGGGAAGCCGGTGACGCGGTGCAGCACGCCCCGGGTGTGATCGAGGGGTCCGGGGAGGGCGACGCCGACGCCGAGGAGGGAGGGGAGAGAGGGCAAGGAGGCGACGGTGGGGAGGGGCGCGGGGGCAGGTGGCGCACCAGCAGCGGGACGCGAAGTGGAGGCCTGCGGAGCGACGGCACCCCTGGCGGCGGGCCCGGTTGCGGCCGACCCGTTGCTGCCGACAGTGGAAGGGGCCCCCGTCCGGCCTCGCCCCCGAGCCCCGTTCACCGGCGCGGACGCCGGACCCGGGAGCCCGTCGCCGCCCGCACCTGAACCGGCGTCCTCCGCCCCACCCCCTCCTGCCCGCGCCCCCCGCGCCAGCGCCTCGATCTCTCCCGCGACCGCCGACACGACAGCCTCCGCCCCCGCGCCCAGGTCCAGCGCGGCGCGCCGCTCGCCCACCACCGTGCCGGCGAGATCCACCAGCACCGCCCGCAGCGCGTCCCGGTCCAGGTGGACGCCCACCGCGTGGCCCGCTCCGGGCACCAGCCGCAGGACGGTGCGTGGCTTGCCGCCGGTCGAGGCCCGGTGTCCCGCCTCCACCGCGAGGCCCTCCTCCCGCAGCCGCCCGGTGATCTTGCTGACGGCCTGCGGGGTCAGCCCGGTCCGCTCGGCGAGTTCCAGTCGGCTGATCCCCCCGGCACCCGCCGCCCGCAGCAGGTCGAGCACGAGCGCGGTGTTGCGGCTGCGCGGGGCCAGGAGGTCGGTGCCGCCGTTCGTCCTGTTCACGCGTGCCATTGTCCGCCACGCTTGCACTTTGGCAACGCCGTTGCGAAAGTGGAGGGCATGACTGCTGCTGACCTCCGCGTGGGCCTCGTCGGCTACGGCCTCGCGGGCTCCGTCTTCCACGCCCCGCTGATCGCCGCCACCGAGGGCCTCACCCTCGACACGGTGGTGACCTCGAACCCCGAGCGGCAGGAACAGGCCCGCACCGAGTTCCCGGACGTCCGTACGGTCGCGGGCGCCGACGAGCTGTTCGTCCGCGCGGCGGAACTGGACCTGATCGTCATCGCGTCCCCCAACAAGACGCACGTACCGCTCGCCACCGCCGCTCTGGAGGCCGGTCTCCCGGTCGTGGTCGACAAGCCGATCGCCGGCACCGCGGCCGAGGCGCGCGAGCTCGCCGCCCGCGCCGAGGACCGCGGTCTGCTCCTGTCCGTCTTCCAGAACCGGCGCTGGGACAACGACTTCCTGACCCTGCGCCACCTCCTCGACGAGGGCGAACTGGGCGACGTGTGGCGCTTCGAGTCCCGTTTCGAGCGGTGGCGGCCGCAGCCCAAGGGCGGCTGGCGCGAGTCCGGCGACCCCGCAGAGATCGGAGGTCTCCTGTACGACCTCGGCAGCCATGTCGTCGACCAGGCTCTGACCCTGTTCGGGCCCGCCGCCTCCGTGTACGCCGAGGCGGACGTGCGCCGCCCGAGCGCCGAGATCGACGACGACACGTTCATCGCGATCACCCACGCGAGCGGCGTCCGCTCCCACCTCTACGTCTCCGCCACCACCGCCCAACTCGGCCCCCGTTTCCGGGTGCTGGGCTCCAAGGCGGGCTATGTGAAGTACGGCCTGGACCCGCAGGAGGCGGCCCTGAGGGAGGGCGAGCGCCCCGGCACGGCGGCCGGCTGGGGAGAGGAGCCCGAGTCGCTGTGGGGCCGGCTGGGCGCGGGAGAGTCCCCCGTGACGGGCGGCGGCAGCCCCGTGCCCACCCTCCCCGGCGACTACCCCGCTTACTATGCGGCCGTGACCAGGGCCCTCACCGAGGGCGGCACCAACCCGGTGACCGCGCTGGAGGCGGCCGCCGCCCTCGACGTACTGGAGGCGGCGCGCCGTTCGGCCCACGACGGAGTGGCGGTGCAGCTGTGACGCACAACACCGGGCTGACCCCGAAGTTCCAGCCGGAACTCACCCCGCCCCTGGAGGAACTGGAGGCGCAGGAACGCCACCTGGTCTTCCGGCAGTTCACGTACGAGGACGCGTGGGCGCTGGGCTCCCTGCTGGTGGAGCTGGCCCGGGAGCGGCAGGCTCCGGTGGCCGTCGACATCCGCCGCGGCGGCCAGCAGCTCTTCCACGCGGCCCTGCCGGGCTCCACCCCGGACAACGACTCCTGGATCGACCGCAAGCGCCGGGTCGTGGAGCGCTACGGCTCCGCCTCCTACCTGGTCGGCGCCCGTTTCCGCGCCAAGGGCAGCACCTTCGAGGAGTCCTCGCGTCTGGACCCGGACGAGTACGCGGCGCACGGCGGCTCCTTCCCGATCACGGTGGAGGGCGTGGGCGTCGTCGGCACGGTGACGGTCTCGGGGCTGCCCCAGCTCGAGGACCACCGGTTCGTGGTCGAGGCGCTGGAGGAGTTCTTGAACAAGAGCCTTTAGCGGGACAGGAATTATCGCCGGGCACTCCCACGTTGGCACCTGCCATGAAGGAGACCATCGGAAAGTACGGCATCTGGAACGGCGGCGGTCTGCGCGGGGAGGACCCGTCCCTGCGGGGTGAACGCGCGGAGGCCGCCGCCGAGCTGGAGGACCTCGGGTTCGGCGCGATCTGGCTGGGCGGCAGCAGTTCGGCCGCCAACGCCGCCCCGCTCCTCGACGCGACCTCGCGGATTGTCGTCGGCACCAGCATCCAGAGCATCTGGGACCACGAAGCCGAGGCCGCGTCCGCGAGTTTCACCGACCTGAACGCCGCCCACTCCGGCCGCTTCGTCCTGGGCCTGGGCGTCAGCCACGCCAAGCTCGCCGAGCAGTACCGGCGCCCGTACTCGGCCCTGGTGGCCTACCTCGATGTCCTGGACAAGGCGGGAGTCCCGGCCGACGGCCGCGTCCTGGCCGCCCTGGGCCCGAGGACCATCGAGCTGGCCCGGGACCGCGCGGCCGGCTCGATCCCGTACCTGATCACCGCCGACCAGACGGCACGGTCCCGCGAACTCCTGGGTGAGGGGCCGCTGTTGGCCCCGGAGCTGAAGGTCGTCCTCGAGTCCGACCCCGCGCGGGCCCGCGCCCTGGCCCGCGACTGCCTGGCCGTCTACCTGGGCCTGCCCAACTACACCAACAACTTCCTCCGCAACGGCTTCACGGAGGACGACCTGAAGGACGGCGGCAGCGACCGCCTGGTCGACGCGGTCTTCGCCTGGGGCACCGACGACAGGATCCGCACCCGCATCGACGAGTTCATCGAGGCGGGCGCGGACCACGTGGCCCTGCAGATCGTGGACGGCGGCCCGCGCTACGAACTCCCGAGGGAGGGCTGGCGCAGGCTCGCATCTCTACTGGGGTGAGTTACGGCCTTCAGGGGCGCGGGACTGTGTCAATATGCGGCTCCGCCGCGTGGGCGCGACAAGCCACAACGGCGCCGCACCCGCCGAACAACGCGCAGTCCCCGGCTCACCCGGCGGAGGGTCTACGCGTCTTTGAACTCCTGCCGCTGACGCCCGAGCCCTGAGATCTCCAGCTCCACCACATCCCCGGCCCGCAGATACGGCTTGGGCTCGGGCTCCCCCATCGCGACTCCGGCCGGCGTACCGGTGTTGATGACGTCACCCGGGTACAGGGTCATGAACTGGCTGACGTACCGCACCACTTCACCGATGGGGAAGATCTGCTCGGCGGTCGTGCCGTTCTGCTTCAACTCGCCGTTGACCCACAGCTTCAGCGACAGGCTCTGCGGATCCGGAACCTCGTCGGCCGTCACCAGCCACGGCCCCAGGGGGTTGAACGTCTCGCAGTTCTTCCCCTTGTCCCACGTCCCGCCACGCTCGATCTGGAACTCCCGCTCGGACACGTCGTGCGCCACCGCGTACCCGGCGACATGCGCCAGCCCCTCCTCGGCGGACGCCAGATACCGGGCCGTACGTCCGATCACGACCGCCAGCTCGACCTCCCAGTCGGTCTTCACCGACTTCCGGGGCACCAGAACCGTGTCGCAGGGCCCGACCACGGTGTCCGCGGCCTTGAAGAAGATCACCGGCTCGGCGGGCGGTTCGGCACCCGTCTCGCGCGCGTGGTCGTGGTAGTTCAGACCGATGCAGACGATCTTCCCGATCCGGGCGATCGGCGGCCCGACGCGAAGCCCTGTGGCGTCCAGCGCCGGCAGGTCCCCGGCCTCCGCGGCCGCGCGGACCCGGCCGAGTGCCGCGTCGTCGGCGAGCAGCGTCCCGTCGATGTCGTCCACGACACCGGACAGGTCCCGCAGGACCCCGTCGGCATCGAGCAGCGCCGGCGTCTCCGTTCCCGCCGTACCGACTCGCAGCAGCTTCATGATCACTATCTCCCTCGATCGCGGGGCGTCCTCCGAGGGGTGCAGCCATCGGATGACTGGTCGATCCTCCAAGCTGGGCGTCCCGTCCGCAATACCCGGTTCACGGACTGGACCGGTCAGCGGTAGAGGGCCGCCCTCTCGACCGCGGCCCACGTCGAACTGGTCACCACGTACAGCGCGGCAGCCAGGGGCACCACCGCCACGGTGAAGAGGGTGAAGAAGGACATGAACGGCATGGCCTTGCTCATCACGCCCGCCCCGGGCACCGGTTGCCCGTCGGTCACCGGCATGACCGGGTTCGCGGCCATCATCCGCTTCGTGCGGCGGTAGTTGAAGGTCGCCACCACGACCACGAACGCGAAGAGACAGACGTACACGAGCCCCGCTCCCCCGAACATTCCGCCGTGACCGAGCGCGTCCGCCCAGCGTCCGCCGAGCGGCGCGGCGAACAGCTCGTGGCTGAGCAGTTCGTTCGCCTTCCCGCCGATCGTCGTGTTGGAGAAGAGGTGGTACAGCAGGAAGAACGCGGGCAGCTGGAACAGTCCGGGCAGGCAGCCAGACAGCGGCGAGACCTTCTCCTCGGCATGCAGGGCCATCACGGCCTTCTGGAGCTTCTCGGGGTTGTCCTTGTGCTTGCCGCGCAGCTCGGCGATCTTCGGCTGGAGTTTGGTGCGGGCCTTCTGGCCGCGGGCGGCGGCGCGGGACAGGGGATGCACGAGCAGTCGTACGAAAGCGGTGAACAGGACGATCGCGGCGGCGGCCGCGGTGGCGCCGAAGAGGGGGTGGAGCAGGTCGGCGAGTTGTTGGACCAGATCTGCGAAGACGGACATGGGTGAGCCCTCCGGGGGTCTCGTCGTGCCGGGAGTGAGATGGCGGCATGACGACCCGCGCGGGGTGTCCCTACAGGAGTGAGCCCCTACGCGGCGGTCGCCGGCAGGGCGTGACCGGGTGCCCGGGGGCGGGGGCGGCCCTTGGCGTCGGGGTCGCGTTGCGGGAGGAAGGCCGTGCGGCGGGCGCGGTCGCGGATGGCGGTGCGGACCCGGGTGGGCGGCACGGCGGGCGCGCAGCGCGAGGCGATCAGCGAGCAGGCGGCGAACGCGGAACCGGCCGCCGCGGTCGCGGCGAGCGCGACGGCGGCGGAGAGGCTGCCGGTGTCGAGCAGGACGATGTCGAGAAGGAGGAAGAGCAGCACTGCGGCGGGACGCGGTGTCGTCCAGCTGCGCATCACGGCCGCTCCCCCTCTCGCTTCGAGTCCTCCCCCGGTTATACCTGATCGACGGCGATGGTCTGCAAGAGCCTCTTCGGCTTGAGCAGGGCCCGGCTGACCGGATCCGCCGGATCGGGATCGAGTCCGGGGCCCGGCAGCATCAGCACCTCCTCGACCGGTACGACCTTCGCGCAGGCGGGGCATTCGCCGTAGGAGCCGAGTTCGGTGCCGCACTCGGCGTGCTGGAAGAGGCGCAGCGCGGGCTCGCCCCGGTGCTCGCGGCCCCAGCGGCCGAGGGCGCGCAGGGTGGGCCACAGGGCGATGGCGCGGTCGGTGACGACGTACTCGTCGCGCGGCGGGGACTCCTGGTACCGGCGCTTTTCGAGGATGCCCTCCTCCGTGAGCATCTGGAGGCGGGCGGCGAGGACCGCGCGTGGGATGCCGAGGTGGACGAGGAAGTCGTTGTAGCGCCGGACGCCGTAGAGGGCGTCGCGGACGACGAGCAGGGTCCAGCGCTCGCCGACGATCTCCAGCGCGCGGGCGATCGAGCATTCCTGTGTCGCGTAGTCCTTGCCCAGTGCCATGCCGCCCACTGTAACCATTTCCGGGCAGTGGGTTCAATGACCGAACTCGCTCTGCTACGGTTCTCGCCATGGCTAGGTTCAATGAACGAACTCTCCCCGAGGTGAAGGCCGCCGAGACCCCCCAGGCGTCTCCCGCGCACCCCACCGCCACGCTCACCCTGACCAGCGCCGCCACCGCCGTGGCCCTCATGACGTACACCGCGCCCATGGTCACGCTCCCCGATGTCGCCGCCGACCTGCACACCCCGCTGTCCGCCCAGGCCTGGCTCCTGAACGGCACCCCGCTCGGCCTGGCCGCCCTCCTCCTGGTCGCCGGCAGCCTCGCCGACGACTACGGCCGCCGCCGGATCTTCGTCGCGGGCACCCTGGCCCTCGGCCTCACCACGGCCCTCGGCGCGCTGACCACGTCCACCTGGCTGTTCACGCTGGCCCGGATCGCCCAGGGCGCGGCCAGCGCGGCACTCCTCGCGAGCAGCCTGGGCCTGATCGTCCACGCGTTCCCCTCACCCAGGGGCCGTCTGCACGCGACCGGTGTGTGGGGCGCGTTCGTGAGCGGCGGCATCGCGGTCGGCCCTCTGCTGAGCGGCGCGATGCCGAACTGGAGAGTGTCGTACGGCGTTCTCGGCGCCGCCGCCGTGCTTGTGGCCGCCCTGTCCGCCCGCCTTCTGTCGGAGTCCCGGGCCCCGCGCGGCGGCCGCCCCGACCTCGCCGGAGCCGTGACCTTCGGGCTCGCCCTGGTCGCCCTGGTCGCGGCCCTGACCCTGGGCCGGGACGGGTGGCTGCGGGCACCGGTCGGCCTGTTGCTGCTGGCGTTCGTGGCCCTGCTCGCCGCGTTCACGGCGGTGGAACGCCGCTCGGCCACCCCGATGATCGACCTGGGCCTGCTGCGCCACCGCCGCTTCCTCGCCTCCTCCTCCAGCGGCCTGTTCACGGGCCTCGCGGTGATCGGCCTGTTCAGCTTCCTCCCGGCGCTGCTCCAGCAGACGGTCGGCCTCTCCGCGATGGCCACGGCCTGGCTCTTCCTCCTGTGGTCCGGCCTGTCCTTCGCCGTGGCCCTCCAGGTCCGGCGCCTGGCGGGCCGGGTGCCGCCGCGCTGGCAGCTCGCGATCGGCTTCCTGCTGCACGCGGCGGGCGTGCTGACCATGCTGGGCTCGCTGGACGCGGGTTCCTGGGTACGGCTGCTGCCGGGCCTGGTGATCGCCGGCGTCGGCAGCGGCCTGCTGAACGCGGCGCTCCCGCTGCTCGCCGTGGAGTCCGTCCCGGCCGCGCGGGCGGCGATGGGCTCGGGCGCCCAGCAGACCTTCCGCTACATCGGTTCCTGCGCCGGGGTCGCCCTGACCATCGCGATCGCCACGTCCTCAGGCGGCGGCCTCGCCCACGGCGCGGACATCGCGATGCTGGTGTCGGCGGGACTGGCGCTGGTGGCGGCCGCGAGCGTGGTGGGGCTGCGGGAGCAGTGACGCCGTCAACGCGGGCGCGTGGAGGGAGTGCGGGAGCGGTGACGCCGTCAGCACGGCCACGTGACGGGACCGCGCGAGCCATGACGCCGTCAGCACGGCCACGTGACGGGACCGCGCGAGCCATGACGCCGTCAACGCGGCCGCATCGACACGAGCTTGCCCCACACCACCAGCCGGTACCGGGACGTGTACTCCGGGGTACACGTGGTGAGGGTGAGGTAGTAGCCGGGCGCGGTGTAGCCGTGGGCGGGATGGACCGTCGAGCGCGGGATCGGGCGGATCACCCCCGAGTCGCGGGCCGAGGTCTGGCGCAGCGTCCTGTCCACGGCGTACGTGTAGACCGCGCTCCGCGTCTCCACCCGGACGGTGTCCCCGGGCGCGAGGCGGTTGACGTACCGGAAGGGCTCGCCATGGGTGTTGCGGTGCCCGGCGAGCGCGAAGTTCCCGGCGCGGCCCGGCTGTTCGGTGCCGGGGTAGTGGCCGACGTACCCCTTGTTGAGGACGCTCTGCTTGCCGACGCCCTCGGCGACGGGCACGCGGAGGTGGAGGCGGGGGATGCTGAGGACGGCGTACGCCTGGGACAGGTCCGGCGCCGGGGCGGTGGAGTCCGGGGGGCCCGGGGCGGTGGCGAGGGCACCCCGCCCCGCCGCGGACTGCGGAGGACTCGCAGCAGCGGACGGAGCGTCTGACGGGGACCCGGATCCGGCGGCCGTACCGGAGGCGGCGCCCCCACCCCGCCCCCACTCCCGCTCCAGCGCCTCGACCCTGCGCTGAGCACCCTCCCGGGCCTCCCGGTTGGTCCACCACAGCTGATGCACCACGAGCAGCAGCAGGACGACGCCCACGGTGACCAGCAGTTCGCCGCCGGTCCACACCGCGCGGCGGCGACGCTCCCGACGGCGCCGGGCTCCGTGGTGCATGACGCGCTGCCGCATGTCTCACGCCTCCTCGGACGGGGCCGCCCGCACGATAAGGGCAGGGCCTGCAAGTCACCAGTGCCGGGCGCCTCGTAGAGGGACGCAGCGGTCGCCCGAAACCGTCCCCCCGGTCGTCGCGTCCGATATACCGCACTTCCTCCACTGGTTTTAGGAAGGGCTGTCAGAACTCTCGACAACCCCACCGGCCACACCCGATGCTTCGTCGTGGCATGAACGGGGCAGGCCACGACGCGGGTCAGAAGGCCGCGTCGATCCATCGGAGTTCGGAGTAGCCATGATCCGACGCAGAACGCTGCTGACAGCCGCAGGAGGCACCCTCCTCGGCAGCGCGCTGGCCACCGGTACCGCCCGTGCGGACGCCACGATCGCCGTCAGCCCGGGCACGTCCTACGGCACCTGGGAGGGCTGGGGCACCTCCCTGGCCTGGTGGGCGAACGTGTTCGGCGCCCGGGACGACTTCGCCGACATCTTCTTCACCACCAAGTCGACGTCCTACAACGGCACTTCGCTGCCCGGCCTCGGCCTCAACATCGCCCGCTACAACCT
The DNA here is from genome assembly GCF_040607335.1 of Streptomyces sp. NPDC005303. Classification (NCBI taxonomy): domain Bacteria; kingdom Bacillati; phylum Actinomycetota; class Actinomycetes; order Kitasatosporales; family Streptomycetaceae; genus Streptomyces; species Streptomyces sp. NPDC005303. The sequence goes on from NZ_JBEXGM010000002.1 coordinate 397,165, forward strand.
GGGCGCCTCCAGCTGGAACTCCGTGGGCGGCACGTCGATGACCGCGTCGCCGAACATCCCCGCCTTCAAGCAGATCGAGGGCTACTGGCAGGACTGGAACAACGAGGACCCGACGTCCTCGGCGTGGGATTGGACGGCGGACGCCAACCAGCGGGCGATGCTGGTGAAGGCGACGCAACGAGGCGCTGTCAGCGAGCTGTTCGCCAACTCGCCCATGTGGTGGATGTGCCAGAACCACAACCCCTCCGGCGCCTCCGACGGCGGCAACAACCTCCAGACCTGGAACTACCGCCAGCACGCCTCCCACCTCGCAGCGACCGCCCTGTACGCCAAGAACAACTGGGGCGTGAACTTCTCGACGGTCGACGCCTTCAACGAGCCCTCCTCGTCCTGGTGGACGGCGACCGGCACGCAGGAGGGCTGCCACATGGACGCGTCCGTCCAGTCAGCCGTACTGCCGTACCTGCGCAGCGAGTTGAACAACCGCGGTCTGACCGGAGTGAAGATCTCGGCCTCCGACGAGACCAGCTACGACCTCGCCCGCACCACCTGGAACTCCTTCAGCTCGACGACGAAGGGGTACGTGAACCGGGTCAACGTCCACGGCTACCAGGGCTCGAACGGCCGCAGGGACCTCCTCTACACGGACGTGGTGACCACGGCCGGCAAGGCCCTGTGGAACTCCGAGACCGGCGACGGGGACGGCACCGGCTACACCACGGCCTTCAACCTCCTCTACGACTTCCGCTGGCTGCACCCCACGGCCTGGGTCTACTGGCAGGTCATGGACCCGACGGCGGGCTGGGGAGTGATCAAGTACGACGCCGGCACCCTCCAGGCCGGCGCGATCGAGACGAAGTACTACGTGCTGGCCCAGTTCAGCCGGCACATCCGCCCCGGCATGAAGATCATCGACACGGGTGTGAGCAACGCGGTCGCGGCCTACGACTCCTCGGCCAAGCGCCTGGTCATCGTGGCCCTGAACACCTCGACCTCGGCCCAGACCCTGACCTTCGACCTGTCCCGCTTCACCACGGTGACGGGCGGCTCCGGCGGACTGGTCCCGCGCTGGAACACGGTGACGACGGGCGGCGACAAGTACGCGTCCTACTCCAACACCTTCCTGAGCGGAAAGAGCGTGGCCGTGCCGTTCGCGGCGAAGGCGGTGCAGACCCTGCAGATCGACGGCGTGACGATCTGAGGCGGGGGGTGCGGGCCCGGGCCCCGGGCTCTTCTCCTGTTAACCGGCCCCTGGCCTGCACCTCCCTCTTCTTTGCCACTGATCGGCAGTACGGTGTCACCCATGCGCCCCGACACGCCTGCCGAGAACGTCGACCACAACGCCGAAGCGGCGCGCCTGGAGCGGACCGCCGACCGGTATCCCGAGGACGCCGAAGCCCTGCTCCTGCAGGCCGCGGCCCATCTGGAACTGGCCGGCGACCGCCCCGCCGCGTCCTCCCTCTACGACCGCCTGCTGGCCGCGCAGGCGGGCTTGGAGAACCCCTTTCTCGTCCGCGCCCTGAAGGCCGCGAACCTCTGGGAGTACGGCCATGAGGCCGAGGCCCGCGCGATCATCGACGGCGTCCGCGCGGCGTCCCCCCGGGACCCGGCCCCCTGGGTGATCGTCGCGGAGGCCCTGGAGTCCCACGACGAGCTGGAGCAGGCGCAGGAGACGTTCACGGAGGGAGCGAGGGTGCTCCTGACGGACGTACCGGAGCCCCCGTACTCCACGCATCCTCTGCTGTTCGGCCGTCACCGGGTCCGCAGGATGCTCGGCCTGGCCCACGACGAGTGGGACACCCTGGCCGACACCCTCCACACCTCCCCGGTCTCCCTGGACGAGCTGCACGACCCGAAGCGCGTCTGGTCCCTCGGCTCGGAGAACCCGGCGGAGCTGGAGGCGGAGATCTCCCGCCTGCGCGCCGAACTCGGCACGTTCCGGGCGGCGTTGTCCCGCCCCTTCCCGGTGGCGGTCCTGCACTGGCCAGCCTCCGAACTGACGGAACTGGTGGGCGCCTACCCCTCCCTCTCCTCGGAGTACCCCTCCCACGAGGAGCACCTGGCGACCATAGAGGCCTCCTTGCGCGAACTGTCCGCCTCCGGCACGGCGAACCTGGGCATCGTCACGGGCACGGTCCCGTCGTACGAGGCCTTCGCGGCCTCGGAGGGCTCGTCCCCGTCCGACACGACCCTGCTCCCCCAGTACGCGACGACCCTGGCGGCCCGGGGCCGCGCGGTGGAGTGGCCGCCACAGCGGGGGACGGGGTGCTGGTGCGGGTCGGGGCGGGGGTATGGGGAGTGCCACGGGGAGTAAGCGACGGTGTGATGCGTGAGGGGGCGGACAGCCCGAGGAACTGCTGATCGGCGCCGGGGCCCGCCCCTGTCCTGCAGCTCCGCGACTCCGACGGCAAGCCGCTGAGCCGGCCCGGTGTGCCGCAGGCCACGGAGGCACACAAGACACACTGTTTACCCAGAAGATCTTCACTGGTTCCGAACCGAGTCCATAGGATGCGGAGATCAACAGGCCCGGCCAAGGGGAGACTTGGGCGGGCCTCTCAGTTTCCCGTGGGGGATTCATGCGTATACGCGTTGCGGCCGCCGTCATCTCCGGTGGCGTCGTTCTGTCCGTGCTCGCTCTTCCGGTGGCCGCCCAGGCAGCGGAGCGGACGGGGGTGGCAGGGAAGCTCGGTTCCTTCGCCTCGAAGTCCGTTCAGCCGCAGGACTCGTTGGGCAATACCAAGTTCTCGCACGCTGTCATCAACAGTGGCAAGGACATCGTCCTCGGCACCACCGGCACGAAGTCCGTCACCGTCACGTACACCGCCACGGACCAGAACGGTGTCGCCCTCACCGAGGCCTTCCTGTGGCAGGGCACCGACAGTTCGACCACGGACGGCATCACCGGCGGCCTGGGCACGGACGACGACCCCGACTGCACGGAGACGGCGACCCAGGGCACCTACACCTGCAAGGCCGTCTTCAACATCCACCCCGCCACCGACATGAAGGACAACGGAGTGGCCGGGACCTGGAAGCTGTTCCTGGGCGCCTGGGACCTCTACGCGAACGCCAGCTACAACGACGACGTCGCCACCACCGCGATCAAGAAGGCGTCCACGCTCACCGCCAACGCCTCGCCCGAGCCGGTCAAGAAGGGCAAGACCATCACGGTCACGGGCAAGCTCACCCGCGCGAACTGGTCGACGGGCAAGTACGCGGGCTACGCGTCCCAGCCCGCGAAGCTTCAGTTCCGCAAGAAGGGCAGCAACACCTACACCACGCTCAAGACGGTCAAGACCAACAGCACAGGCGCCCTGAAGACCACCACCAAGGCCACGGTCGACGGTTTCTACCGCTACGTCTTCGCGGGCACCGCCACCACCGCCGCATCGACGGCGCGCGGCGACTTCGTCGACGTCAGGTAAGCGGTTCGGCAGCACCGCGCGTCGGCAATCCGGTGCCGGGCCGCCATGCATCATGGCGCCCGGCATCACGCCTCCGGACGAGCCATGTCACCAACGATGGTTAGGCGCGGAGTGCCCACAGTGTTCTCTCCGGCAAGCGGCGTCGGGGTGGTGAGGTGTCGCCACATACGCCGGACATCCGCAGCTCAAGCACGTGTCAAAGACATCATCGGGGCTACGATTGATGCCCACTTCGTTCAACCTTGCATAGGCCTTCTGCTGGGCCGCCCGGAGCTGCTCCTCGGCCTCTTCGAGGGTGGCAGCGTTCTCCTTGAACGCTTCGCGCTGAGCTTCAGTAAGGTGCGGCGGGTCCTCGTCGCTAGGCGTGTGCACCACCGCCCCTGCCGTGTGTGCCGGAGTGAACTGAGCGTTGTGTTCGGCCGCGGCCTGGTCGGCGGCATGTTCGCTGGGGAACAACATGATGACGTTGAGGTCTTCCTCCGGGCAGTACACATCCCACTTGGTTCGGGAGCGGACACCCGTTGCAGCTCGCTGCTCGCTGGCTTTCGTCATCACGGAAACACCTCCATGCAGAGCTGTGCCGGGTTGCCGAGCTGAACGCGAGAAGCGACAGCCTGCGCCCGAACTGAAGGGTGAATCGTGGAAACGAGTGGTGGGCAACCGGTCATGTCCGTAAGCCCTCAACCACGCTGAACGCAATTCCATTGTCCGACTGGTGACGCGGGGCCGCCACCGGAGAATTACTCACACCCGGCCGAGCACGGAGGCCGGCACCGCTGGACCATCGAACGCCCCGGCGTCCTGGCTCGCCGACTGTCGCCGCTTCACCACCGCTACGAGCGTAGGGCGGAGCACTACCTCGCTTGCACCAACATCGGTCGACCGTACAGATCCGTTCCTTGACCTCGCAGTTGACGTAGGGACTGTCGTATCCCGCCATCCACTCCAGGCGCCGCAGGACGTTCTCCGAGCGCTCCGGATGGCGCACCGCGAGCACATCGACGCCGATCTCACCCGTCGAGGCATGGACGTACACGCTGCTGTCCAGAGCCATCATGGCGAAGCCCCGGGTGGCCCGAGTGAATGCCGAGGAACGCAGATCCCGCGGACCGGCCCATGATGTCCCAGCGCGCCAGGAGCCGGACCCGGGTCCAGACCGCCGGCGCGGTGTGGCCGCCGCTGTGCTGCTCCCGCAGGACGGCCCGGTGCGACCGGGTGCCCTGCGGAAGTTGTACGAGGAACTCGCGCCGATGGTCGAGAAGGCCCGAGCTGACAGCGAGGTCGTACCAGTCGGCATTGAGTCGCGCGACAAGCCGCGGGGTGTCGTACCGATGGGAGAAACCGCCGACCACGTCTTCGGCACCGTATCCGAGGACGAACGGCATCACACCGTCCGGCACGGCGTTCGGAATCACCTCGAGGCCGGCCTTCCAAAGCGGCCGGTACACCTTGCGATCACGCTCCCGGACACCCATCGACCACTACTCCCGTCACCCGCGACCAGACCAGCCCCGGCCGATGAGCCCGCACCGCCCTCGCTCCGCCCCAACGGTGCCTCCCCGAGGATCAGAGAGGTCAACTTGCTGGAGGATGGCGGTACGGAGCCCCAGCCAAGGTCCGGAGCTTTCACCCCACCCGAGGCACACCCGCGCCCCGACCGGTCGTCAGCCGCTGAACAAACCTGGCGTGCCACCGCGACCCGACCGCGCACCCCACCCCGGCGTACACCGCAGCCAACCCACCCTGCAACCCACCTGGGCCACCCATCCCTCCGGGCCACCCGCTCGCTTCTCCCCCGTGCCGCAGCGGACTGGGTCAAGGGTCGGCCGCAGACCGATCGCCGCAGGCGACGCGACCGCAGGGAGCGCCCTTGAGGCAGTCCGCGGAGGCACGACACTGGTCAAGAAGCGGGCGGCCCCGCGGCAACGAAGCAGTATGCGGGACCGGACACGGGTGGACAGTCTGGAACCCTCACATGCAGGTCAGTTGCCCCGTACTGCACTCACGAAGTTCCGGACCACCGTACGGACGAAGAGGTCGCGGATTCCAATCCCGCTACCCGCACAAGGAATTACCAGGTCAGCGGGCCTCCTGGGAGAAGTTCTTGGGGGCTGCGCATGGCAGCAACGCCGGCCTCGCATATGCGATGGCACTTCGGCAACGGAGGGGCTTCGCAGCCGACGGTGGGACACCCGCTCAGCTGCCGTGACGGCCCAACACGCCTCACACGCATGCCACTAAGCTTTCGCTATGGCAGAAAAACCAGCAGCCGCCGAGCCCGACGAGCATGAGGACCCGAGTGAGAGCGAGGTTCCCGAAGAGTCCGCAGTAGACGACTCCGAGGCAGACGCAGTCGAGACTGAACCTGTACGCGCAGAGGACGCACTCCGATACTTCGGTGCAGACTTCGATGTCGACGGTCTGGTCAAACGGCTCGACAACGGCACCTTCATAATTCCGACGTTCGAGCCGCTGGCCGAGGATGACATCGCAGGATACGAAGGGTTCCAGCGCGGCCTAGTCTGGAAGAAGAAGCAGATGGACCGATTCATCGAGTCCGTCCTGCTCGGATATCCGGTGCCGGGCATCTTCCTGGTTGAACTTTCGGACCGGCGATACCTAGTGCTTGACGGACAGCAACGCCTCTCCACGCTCCAAGCGTTCAAACACGGCAAGTACTGGACAAAGCCAGGGCCCCGCAAGTTCTCCCTTCTATACGTCGGCGACGACTCAAAGGGAGCCACGTATGAAACCCTCGATCCTAAAGATCGTCGGCTCTTCGACAACACCTTCATTCAAGCGACCATTGTAGTTCCGAAGGGTACAGAGGGCAGGCGGGGAGTGTACTCCCTATTCGAGCGGATCAACAGCGGCGGGACCAACCTCAAGCCGCAGCAGATCCGAGTCGCCCTCTACGCAGGAGCAACCGTAAACTTTGTCCGGGAACTCAACCAAGACCCGAATTGGCGCGCCATGTTTGGTGAGCAGAATCGCGATCTCAAAGATCACGAACTAATCCTGCGAGCCATCTCACTCATTCCGACAGGCCATGGCTCACAATCTTTCCGGCCTCCAATGGCTCAGTTCTTGAATAATTACCTGGAACTGTACCAAGACGAACTCCCGCCAGACCATGAAGGCATCCGTGACCGGTTTACGAAGGCTACCGCTCTGCTCAACGAGGGCGTCGGGGCCCAAGCACTCAGGATAAAGGGTACGCAAGTTAACGCTGCGCACACTGACGCTGTGCTTGTCGGACTCATGACCGCGCTTGAGAACGGAACAACACATTCCCCTGACTCCGTAGCTAGAGAACTAGGCCGCCTCAAAGAAAACGCCAAGTACAAGGAAGCCGTGGCAGAGAGCACCTCTCACGCCGACCAGGTCAGGCTGCGCATCCGACTTGCGACGGAAGCCTTCCAGGGAGAACCCCTTGGCGCCGAGCAGGAGTGAGGCGCGCCGACAGGTCAGCTCGATGAAGTCTGAGTTGGACGCCTCATACCAGAGGTACACTCAAGGACTTCAATCGATGGAAATCTCTCTCCATGAAGACATGCACAAGTACATGTGCATCCGTCTCTCAGGCTACCTAGAACAGCTGATGTTCACGTCCATCAGCGGCTACATAGGAAGCTCGGTGGGCGGAAGTCCACAAAGCTTCGTGATGTCCTTCTTCAAGAAGGCTCCGAACCTGGGGCCGGGCACGCTGGAAGCCCTCATGGCGCGCTTCGGGGATCCATGGGCGTCGGAAATCATTGATTTCCTGAACCGGGAAGAACGGAGAAATTCCCTGGGTAAGCTTATAGAGATTAGAAATAAGGTAGCGCACGGAGAAAGCTATCGAGGCGGACAGTTCAGCATGGCTACTTACAAGAAACTGGTGGATGATCTTCACTCTTGGGTAGTTTCTCGCATGCTTCCATAAGAGCTCGCAACACGATCTGAGATGTCCTAGCTTGCAGCAGTATCTGCTATCGGACGCTTTAGGAAAGCGCCAGTCATGATCGTGTTGCTAGCACTTAGAACGGCCTGACCGCGACGCTCACTAGCAGTATTCGCGGTGGTTCTCGCTGCTGGATGACCGAGTCGGGCTTCACCTGCCGCGTCGATGCTGGAGACTGCCAAGCACTACGGGTATGCAATCAGAGCCGCACCCTTGCTGACCGGACCACAAAAATCCCGCCCCGACGGAACTCCTAAGCACCCCTAGTTGCCTCCCACCGATTTGCTATCAGTGCGCTAGATAGCCAGATCAAGAGGTAGGTCGCTGATGTCACGGAGTCGCTTTCCAGAGACCAGAGTACTCAGCATGCTGATCGCCTCGTCATTCTGCGTGCCATCGACTGCCTTGATCAGTTCAGGCAAGGCAAAGTGATACACGGTGTCGATGTCGCCGGTACCGAGAGCCAGCGATGCCAACCTCGAAGGTGACGGCTCCCCAGTAACGACGGCAATGTGAGGAGTGCGGCCCTTACGGTTCCTGATGATATTAAGTGCCTCCGAGCGCGCATTCTGGGCGCGGTCACTACGAAGCGTCCATTTACATGACACTATGGCATGAACGATGGGACGTTCCTGGTTCACCATCCGGATTACTGCATGACGACCCGATTCGGCATCAACGAGTTCCTGATTACTATTGATGACCTCGTCAGATTCCGGCTTGCGCAGGACCAGGATATCTGGGCTGATTTCGTAGGAGTTCCCTAGCACAGAGGCGAGATTGCGATTTTCCTTGATTGCGTTTGCAAGGTCCGCCAGGTGCGCATAAGGCTCATACTTGGAGATCTGATACTCGGCCCGCGAACCGCCGACGTTCTCAACACTCCAGTCGCCAGGCCGAAGAGAATTAAAGAGAGGGAATACTTCCGCAAGAAACCCCTCCACAGCTTCTTCGAACTGCTTGCCGGCGCGCTGCCCATCAAGCTTTTTCTCGATAACCTGCGCAGATAGCTCATCCGCAATACTTGATGCGATACTCGAGCTAGTCTTTTGACTCTTGTCAGCATTCGAGGCCACCCCATCAAGTGAAAGTGAAAGAGTCTCCCTGTCAACCAGCTCCTTGTGGAACTTACCCCTGGCCCTGGTAAGTGCAGCCGTCACGCGAAACCCACTCCTCTTACAAAATCAGGCAGTTAAACCGGGACCACCAATAAATCGCAGCGATAATGCAGGTGTCATTCACCCGGATGGTCCGGTCGCCAACACACACCCCTCGCGACCAGATTCCGCACGAGAATCGCGAACCCCTACGGCGCAACTCTACAATCCAGCCCAAACTCCGCACTGCAGGCTGGTGTTGGCATAAACTACTCCCATCACCGACGGAACCATCCGCATGCTGCGGATCTGAGCTTACTGATCAACACCGGGAAGAGCAGGCGTGTCTGACAACTGGACTCCTCCTCAGGGTTCTTGGGCTTCCTCTGCCGCACGGCGCCGCAACATGCAGGCCATTCGCAGCAGGGACACCACCCCCGAGCGTCTGATCCGCCGACTCGTGCATGCTCAGGGGCTCCGCTACAGGGTCGCCGCAAGACCCCTGTCAGACCTGCGTCGCACAGCCGACATGGTCTTCCGCCCAACGAAGGTCGCTGTCTTCATTGATGGCTGTTACTGGCATGGCTGCCCAGAGCACTATGTGCCTCCCAGGACAAACCCCGGCTACTGGTCAGAGAAGGTCGCCCGGAACATGGCTCGCGACCGTGACACCGACCAGCGGCTGCAAGCAGCCGGCTGGACGGTGCTTCGGTTCTGGGAACACGAATCGGCCACGGAGTGCGCGGGCCGGATCGCTGCAGAAGTCGCCAAGCAGCGAGATCAGCTACACGGGATGGTCGAGCAGGAAGAGTGATCAGTCCTTCTTGCTGTCGCGCTCGCGCGCGGCCCTCAGGACATCAGCGATCGACCTGCCAACCGCTTTGGCCACAGGCGGCGGGAAGGCATTACCCACCTGCCGGTACTGAGCGGTCTTCCCACCCGAGAACTCCCACTCAGGCGGAAAGCCCTGGATAAGGGCCGCCTGTTGCACCGTGAGCATCGGTCCGTTCGGCCCGAAGAGGTCGCGGGCCTCGGTCTCCTTCTTCTTGCACGTCTCAGGGTCGTTGGCGACACCCAAACCGTTTACACCAAGGCTTTTCCACGCTGCCTTCGCACGACTGGGGCCAAGATCCGCTCCCCCATGCTTCTTCGACCCACCGACCAGCGTGGGGGCGATGCCTCCGCCCCCACGCTCCAGGAGTTCTTCATGGCGACGAGTTGCGGCATCGAGCCAGAGCCGATGGCTCTCTCGCGCCACCTCGGCATACACACCCTCGAAGTAGGGCTTGTACCTGGCCAGCATGGACGGTCCTAGCGCCTTTGCGACGCTGACGGGCTCGTCGTGGGTCGGCGTGGGCCACTCGTACTTGACGTCCTTCAGTACGTCTTTCCGGAAGGCAACCAGGATTGCGCGAGGACGAAGCTGAGGCACTCCGAAGTCACTGGCCTCCAAGATGCCCCATTCGCATACCTCATAGCCGAGCCCGTCGTCCCAGACCTTCTGGCCGTCTTCCCCCTCATACCAGCCGCTCTGGAGCCGTGCTTTGATCTGTTCCCGGTAGTTCTCGAACTTCGGGTCCATGATGCCGCGCACGTTTTCGATCATCACGGCTCGTGGCTCAAGCTCCTTGACGAGCTCCAGCATGCGCGGAAACAGGTCGCGCTCATCGTCCTTGCCGAGCTGCTTGCCCGCGTGCGAGAACGGAGGACAAGGAACTCCTCCCGCCAAAAGGTCGAGCCCACGCTGGCGGTACAGCTTCGCGCTCTTCTGCAGATGCTCCAGTTTGAAGCTCTTGACGTCCGTCGGCGGGAGGACGTCACAGTTGTCCCGCTCCCAAAGCCACTTTGGGTGAGAGATGACGTTCATCCTGAGCGTCGCTGCCGCGTACGGATCGATCTCGACCAGCGCAAGATGTCCGAACCCTGCCTGATGCAGGCCGATAGCCTGCCCGCCCGCGCCAGCGCAGATCTCGATCGAGGTGAACTCAGGCTCGTTGGTCTCCGCAGAGCGCTCAGGTTCCATCGTGTGGGTCATGCCCCCTCCTTACAGCCGTACAACGGCAGACACATTGCGCAATCCACCATCACTGAGGGTGACAGACCCCACTGACAACGAGACCTCACCAAGTTTGCAGCACGTCCCGCGGTTCGCTGAACGCACCCTCCGCCACGCCGAACACTCATACGATATTGCACATGCGGATACCTGCCTGGACCGAGGACGAACTTGTACTGGCCGGAGCCCTGGTCGTGAAGAACGGCTGGCGCGAGCTGCGGACCAACGACCGGGAGGTCCAGGAGCTGTCTGAGCTGATCCGCTCGCTCCCGATCCACTCCCCGGAGGAACGCGCCCTTCCCGGATTTCGGTCTCCGGACAGCGTGAGCCGCAAGACCACTGACTTCATGTCGAACCACAAGCTGTACTCCGGCAAGGCCACCCGCTGCGGCAAGCCCACGCTGCTCATGATCGATGCCTTCTCGGACCGAGAGGTCGAGATGCTTCAAGCCGCCGAGACGCTTGAGGAGGGCATTGCCTCTGGGGAACTGCACCGCATCCCTCCGCAGCCCGACGAAGTCGACGAGAGCGGCGCGTCCGCCATTGAGGGACGCCTCCTCGTCCGTCGCGCCCTGGCCCGCGAGCGCAACCCGAAGCTCCGCGCCCTGAAGATCAAGCAAGTTCAGCGTCGCGGGCGCCCGCTCCGGTGCGAGGTCTGCGACTTCGACTTCGCCCGCACGTACGGAGACCTGGGCGAGGGTTACATCGAAGTGCACCACGTCACTCCCCTTTACGCCTCCGGGACCCGAGAGACCTGGCTCGACGACCTTGCCTGCGTATGCGCCAACTGCCACCGGATGTGCCACAGGAGCCGTCCCGGAGAATCCTGGCGTACACCAACCGCCCTCCGGGACGAGATGCAGAAGTCCGCTCAGGATGTCGGCCACTAGGCTGCGTCCGCTTCTGCTTCGTAGTGCACCTGAGCGCGGTCGAGCATGTCGTCCGGATCATGGCCACGGGCGGCGGTCCAGTGGAGGAGGTCCGCGATCAGCTCGATCGCTGACTCCTCCAGGGCCATCTCCCGCCTTACTCCCAGCAGGCCGAGGCCCCCGATGCGGCCCTGATATCTCTCCAGCGCCTCAACGGCCCGCTCGATGCGTCGGCACGCCTGCCCCGAGGTGATCGCGATCTCACACCAGACTGCCTTGCCCACAGCGGTGAGGACCGTTCCCCAGTCCACAGCCAGCGCCGCAAGGAGGTGAAGCCCTCGGCCGCACTCCGCGTCACAGCCTGTCGACTTGGGCGCCGGCACCACCTGGCTCTTGTCGTGAACCTCAAGTCTCAGCCGCTCTCCCCTCCACTCAAGGACCAAAGTCGCCGATACGCCTTCGCCGACATGCTTGAAGACGTTTGTCGCCAGCTCTGTGACGAGCAACTCCGTCTCGTCTGCTGCTGCGGACACGCCCCAACGGCTCAGCTGCTTGGCAGCGGCCTTCCGGAGAAGGCGCACTTCCGTCGGCACTGCCTCGAATGGCAGGACACAGCGGAGCTGGGGCTCGGACACCTCGTAGCCAGGCATGGCTATTCCTCCCTCCCAAGCCACACAGCTGTCGCACCTTCCGTGTTCTCACGACTGCGCTGTGTAGCGATCTGGAAGCGAGCATGGCACAGAGAAGTCTCGCTGTGTAACTTCTCACGAGAACCCATCGGGTGAATCTGATGGTGGGTCCAGGTGCTCCCTGCCTAGCCTGATGAGAACCACCGGGCCTGACGACCTGGTACTTGGCGGAGGAGCCGCATGCCCGAACGCACCACAACCCGGCGTCGCCAACTAGGCGCGACAATGCGCAAGTTGCGCGCCCGCAGGGGTCTGACGCTTGAGGAGGCCGGGAAACTCGTCGGCGTGTCCAAAGCGACGGTGAGCAGGTACGAAACCCAGGCCGGACCAGTCAAGTGGATCGTCATCGATGCGCTTTGCCGCGAGTACGGAGCAACCGAGGCCGAGCGTACGGCGGTTGTCAGGCTGGCCAAAGATGCTAAGCAGCAGGGCTGGTGGAGCTCCTTCGCCGACACTATCCCGGAGAGCATGAACCTGCTGCTCACTCTGGAAGACGAGGCGGTGCACGAGAGCCACTTCGCGTGCGTTTACGTCCCCGGCCTCCTCCAGACCCGTGCGTACAGCACCGCGCTGCAGAAGGCCAACGAAGTGCCGCTGGAACCGGCGGAGATCGAACGGCTAGTGGACATCCGCATGAAGCGGCAGGAGATCCTCTCCCGGCCGAAGCCGCCTCGCCTGTGGGCCATCCTCGACGAGTCCGTGATCCGTCGTCTCGTCGGGTCGCCGGCGGCCATGAGGGAGCAGCTCGACCGGTTGCTCGAAGCCAACGAGTCGCCTCACATCACGCTTCAGGTTCTGCCCTTCTCCAAAGGAGCACACGCAGCTGCTCTGGGAAGCTTCGTCATCATCGGCGGCGTCGAACCAGGCCTGGACGTCGTGTACGTCGACTTCCACACCGGCTCCCTCTTCTTGGAGAAGGACGAGGAACTGGACCGATACAGACTTGCGTTCGAGTACCTCCGCGCACAAGCGTTGGACATGGAGGCCTCCTCCGCCCTGATCCATCGCGCCCGCAAGGAGTTGTGAATGCCCGTCGGTCCCATGACTGCGTCTGAGTCTGCCTGGTTCAAGTCGTCTTACAGCGGTGGCAATGCGACCGAGTGTGTTGAAGCCGCGGTCATCCCGTCCGGTGTACTCATACGGGACTCGAAGCGCCCCGAGCATCAGCACCTCACCGTGTCAGCGCCCACCTGGGCTGGCTTCCTGGCAAGCCTCAACCTGCCGCACTGACCGGTCGACTCCGAACCGACCTGATCACCTGTTGGCAACCTCCGTCATCCCTGAAAGAGTTGAGCGACACCACGGAGGCTCAGGGGACACGGAGCGACAGTGCAGGTATGGAGACAGATCTGGCTGTTCCTGTGCGCCGTGGGCCTCGCATTCGTCGCTCTCGCCTATCCCCGTAGCCACGACGATGTCGTCGACGCGACCCAGTTCAGCATCGCCTTCTTCGCGACGCTGTTGACCGGTGAGGCGGTCATCTTCGCGTTGACCTTTTCCGCCGCCAGCTCGTGGCCGTCGTTACGGGCGATCGATGGGCACATCGCGTTCCGGGAGTGGGTGCTGATCGGATGGTTCGCGGCGCTGTTCACCGGCTGTGGGCTGCTCGGCGACAACGTCGCCAGTGCCACCTACGGAGCGCTGCTGTTCCTGTTGGCGAACATCTACGGGGTCTTTTCCTTCGTTCGGCTCTTCGGGCTGGCCAGCATCGGTGGCCGCAATCAACTGCTGCGCCGCACCTTGGCCGAGGCCCTGGCTCGACAGGGAGGCAATAGCGGCAGTGGACGCAGCAGCCGTCCCGGCTCTTCCGCCCCCGGCCTTGAGCACGACCCCATCGTCAACTCCTATCTGGGAACCGTGAGTCAGGCCGCGACCGGCAACGATCCCACCGCCATCCGGCATCTCGTCGACCAGTTGGTGGATGCGGAGGTGCCGGTCGAGGCCGTCGACGACACCATCACCGTTCATCTCGATGTGCTGCACCGCCTCGCACGGGCCACTCTCGCCGGTGGCGCCGATCCGATCCAGGTCGTCTCCTGCGCACACGCGCTCATCGACTCGGTGATCGGTCACTGCCGACGGCTGTCCGACCCCGCTCCACCGCTCGGCGCTCTCAGCCGCTACCTCGCATGGCTCGCCAACACCGCCCTGCTGATGTCGGTGCGTGGCGTCGCCTCCAGTCGGGCCGCCCGTGAGCTGGCCGCGCTCACCACGGACGCCCGGCTGAAGATCCTGCGCTGCGTCGACCCCGACCCCAAGTCCGCCACCCACCACGACGAACGCGGTTCCATTCTCACCAGTCCGCTCCAAGTGCTGCTTTGGACTGGCGACTTCACCGAATTCCATGGCGCCCATCAGGCCAGCTCGCTCTACGGGACGTACGAACTCCTCACCGGTACCAAGTTCATGGGGAACTACTGGGATGGAGCTTCCATCCTCAGCCAGTTACGTCAGTCCTTGTACGGCGGTCAAGGCCGCGTGGCCACGCCTGAAACCGACGCTGCCCGACGGGTTTTCGGTTCGCAGGAGGACTACGACCATTTCTGGGCCCTCGTGTCTGTGACGGCGCTCGCGACCCTGCGCGATGCCCGGCTGTCTCATCCACCGGAGCTGGTACGACCCGAGTTCACGCCCGATCACCAGTTGTTGGGCGCCTATCTGCGGACTTTCGCCACCCACCGCTACTTCACCACGGCAGCCGAGGCCCGCGAGGCCCTCCTGAGTCTCGTCTGCCGCGCGGACCCTCCTGGTTCGGCCGCGGCGGGGATACGGCATGCCCGAGGCGGCCGTACCTACCGGCTGCCCGTCCCCCTGGTCGAGCCTCAGCGGCGGCCCGCCGCGATGGTGCTCGCCATCGCCTGCCGCCTGGCCCCGCTCGCTCCCACCGAGAGCGACTCCGAGTTGCGCGACTTCCTCGCCGCACTCCCCGCGCCCGCCCTGCAGGCGACCGCTCGCCTCGCTACCCGGGTGCTGCCCGGAGCCGCTGAAGCAAGCGACCCCGCCGAGGCCGTCGTCACTGGCCTGGCTGTCCTCCAACTTGTCGGCGCTCACACCCGGGAGGGAACGTGACCGAACCCGTCATAGACATGGCCTCCTGGCGCGAACGTCTCGCCGAGCTCGAAGCTCCTGACGTGGCATCGGCCGTGGTCGTGCAGTGTGGCCAGGTCTGGCTCCAGCCCGAGTTCACAGCCTTCCGCAACGAGGTCGACCAGGCCATCATGACCGCCCAGCTGCGACGCGGGGACCGTCTCACCCTCACCCGCGTTGTCCTGCACAACCTCCCTCTCACGCCCGAGACGATCTCCAGACCACCCGCTGTCGACCTGGCTTTCGCCGAGTGGCACGAGCGGCTCTCCGCCACCGGAGTGCTGCTCTGCCCAGCCGACTCGTCAGCCGTCCCGCGCATCCACCGGCTCATACTCCGCGGCGACCAGTCCGGCGCAGACATCCCGGATATGGTCGAACTGTTGAAAAACGGGGACTGGACCGATCCCCACAAGGCCCAACTGGCGTTGCACACCGTCACAACCGCCGGGGCCACCACGCCCCTCACCGGCTACGACATGGATTTCGACGGCCCCTTCGGCGACGCTGACCCCTCCATCTACATGTAAGTGCACCCGCAACCGGCTCGACGGAACACTTGGAGACAAGGTGCCCTACGCTCCCGAGACCCCGCAGGACCACGACTTCCTCACCCAGGCCATCGAACTGTCCCGCCACGCCCTGGAGGACGAGGGCAAGACCCCGTTCGGCGCGATTGTCGTCATCGACGGCGAAGTCGTCGCCACCGGTACGAGTTCGGTCGTCGAACTCCGTGACCCCACGGCACACGCCGAGGTCATGGCTCTGCGTGCCGCGGGTACGAAGCTCGGGCGCCATCTGATGGAGGACGCCGTGATGTACTCGAGCAGCGAGCCCTGCCCCATGTGCCTGACCGCCTGCTACTGGGCGCGCATCCCTCGTCTCGTGTACGCCGCCACCAGTCACGACGTCGCCGTCAACGGCTTCGAGGACCTTCAGTACTACCGCGAACTCGCCCTCCCCAACGCTGAGCGCACTCTTCTCACGGAGACCTCCGCGGGCGGCGAGGCCCGCGAGATCGCAGCTTCCGCCCTGGCCGGCTGGGCGGACAAGCTGCCTTTCCCCGTAGAGCCCAAGCTCTAAGGCTCACGCGCCGAGACGGCCTGGTCGGATCACCTGCATCAGAAGGCCACCGCATGACCATCGTGCAGGGCATCGACCCCCGCGGGACGCAGCACTGCGAGACCACAACCCTCGGCGTACTCCTGCGCCACCAGGGCATCGACCTCTCCGAACCCATGCTCTTCGGGCTGGGCCGTGGGCTGTCCTTCGTTTACTGGGACAGCAAGAGCATGGGGTTCCCGTTTCTCGGGGGGCGGGTGAAGCCGTTCGAGGTCTGTCGGAATCTGGCTGATGTTCTTGGGCTCGGGCTTCAGGTGCGGGAGACGACCTCGCCACGCAGGGCGTGGGCGAATGTCGTGGAGGCTATCGGTGCCGGGCGACCTGTGGGGCTGCAGCTCGACAGTTATCACCTGGAGTACTTCACGGCGAAGGTGCACTTCGGGGGGCATGTCGTCGCCATGTACGGCTATGACGACGAGGTCGCCCGGCTCGTGGACACCGAGCAGCAGGGCGGTGCCGTGTCCACCAGTTTGGCGAGTCTGGCCGAGGCCAGAGCGGCTCGGGGGCCCATGGCTGCCAAACACCGGTCGTTCACCGTCACCGCGCCCCCGGACCTGCCCGCTGCTCACACGAGGATCGTTCCGGCCATCACCGCCTGCGCCCACGCCTTCCTCAACCCGCCCATCGCCAACCTGGGGCACCGTGGCATCGACAAGGCCGGCAAGGCCGTACGCACCTGGCTTCGGCGGAGTGACGACCCGGGGCGGGATCTGCCGCAGGCCGCGCTGCTGATGGAGAGGGCCGGGACCGGGGGTGCGTTGTTCCGCAATCTCTACCGTGACTTCCTCGCCGAGTGCGAGCAGTTCGTCGACAGTGATCGTCTACGGACCGGCCACCGGCTGTACGCCGAGGCCGCCACCCTGTGGACCGAGGTCGCGGCGCTGATCGCCAGGGCCGGTGAGTCGGGCGAGGACCGGTTCCTCGTACGGGCGGGTTCGGCCCTCCAGGAGTTGGCGCGCATCGAGCGCGAGGCGATGGAGTCGCTGAGCCGCGTGGAGGCCTGAGAACCGCAACCGCCGCTCTGTGCTGGGCAGTTCGCGGCTAGGGTGCGCTGATGGACCTTGCGCAGTGGCGGGCCCGCCTGGCGGCCAGGCCGCCGTTTCCGTACCAGGCCGTCTGTGTCCTGGGGCTCGTGCTCGCGGCCGTGGTGAGCTGGGGCAGCGTGTTGGTGGTCGTCGCCGGGCGGGTGGTTCCGGCGTGGGTGCTGGGTGGGGCTCTGATCGTCGTGTCGCTGGTGCTCATGGGCGTTCATGGCGTACGACGGCGACGCTCGGCCCCTGACGACGGCGATACGGCGGTGACGGCCGGGCGATACGTGCCGCGCCGATTCGGGTACGTGCTGTTGACGGTCCTGGCCGTCGTGAGCGTCGGGTTCGGGGTCCTGGGTGACCTGGGGGCGCAGTACCTCGTCCTACGACCCAGTGGGCCCGGCGGCTGCACGGCCGTCGTACGGGAGACCGCGTTCCTGATGGCGGGCAGCGGTGAGGTGTACGGCGTGGGGGGCTCCACCGGGGTCGCGTGGGGGCCGTCGGGGTCCTGGTTCGCCGACGACGGGTACCGGCCCGTGGCCGAGGGGTCGTACGAGCTGACGTGGGGCCGGGGCGAGGGCGTCCTCGTCGTCCATGGCAGCAGCGGGAATCCGGTCTATCCGGCGATTCACTCGGTGGACTGCGACTGATCGTCGGCGGAGTGAGGGCGGCCGGACGTGAGCGGCGCTCGGTGCGGGCATCCGGGGCGGGGATACTGCCTCTCAAGCACCGATCCCGGAAGGCGGCACCATGCTCATCCTCTTTGGCACCAAGGGGTACCTGTACCAGCTCGCGATACTCACCCTGGTGTGCGGGCGCTGCGGGAACCCGGCCGCGCACACGCTGCGCAAGCGGGTCACGAAGTTCACGCTGTTCTTCGTGCCGCTGTTCCCGATCTCCACCAAGTACGCGACGCAGTGCACCTTCTGCGGGGCGGAGAACAAGGTGAGCGCGGAGGACGCGGAGCGGTTGCAGACGCAGGCCGGCTCGGGCGGGCAGGGGGGCCAGGTGTACGGCGGACAGGCCCCGCAGCAGCCGTACCACCAGTAACGGTTCAGGTGAGCGTGCGGGCCACCCCGCCGCCGAGCAGGTGGTCGTAGACCCGTGCGGGGTGCGGGTTCCTGCCCCGCCCACCTGACGGCGGGGCTGGCGTCGGCTGTTTCTACGTTGGTTCAGCTTCCCTGCCGGGGGCGGGTGTTCCGGGGACGCAGTGGTCGCCCGGGGTGGGAGGGGTGTAGGGGGTGGTGGGGGCGGGCTCGGGTGACGGGTCCGGCGGAGGGGCTGACGGATCAGGCATCTCCGGTGACTCCCGTCCTCCCGGTGGTTCCGGCGCGGTGGGCGGTTCCGAGTACGTCGGCGGGTCCGGTGTGTCCTCGACCGGTGCGGGATCAGTGGGCGTCGGGGTGCCGGGCTCCGGTACGGGCTGCCCCTCCCCCGGCGTGCCCGGCTCCGGCTTCTCGGGCTCGGGCTGCTGTTCCTTCGGCGGGGCAGGCGTCGACTCCACGGGCGGCTCCGGCTCCGGCTCCTCGTCTCCCGGGGCGGGGTCCACGGGGCTGGGCCCGGGGTCAGGCACTTCAGGCGCGGGGTCCACGGGGCTGGGCCCAGGGTCGGGCACCCCCGGCTCAGGCTCCACAGGGCTGGGACTCGGATCCGGCACCCCTGGCTCAGGCCCCACTGGACCGGGCCCAGGGTCGGGCACCTCCGGCTCGGGCCCCACAGGGCTGGGCCCGGGGTCAGGCACTTCCGGCGCGGGGTCCACGGGGCTGGGCCGAGGATCCGGCACCCCCGGTGCAGGCTGCTCCGGTGCTCCCGGGGTGTCTACGACACCGTCGCCGTCAGCGCCGCCCGAACCGCCCCTGGAGTCACCCGTGTTCTCGGATCCCCCGCCATCCTCCGCGACGACCGCCCCCACCCCGTCGCCCGGATCCCCGTCCCCATCCCCATCCCGATCCTGGTGCCGGTCCTGGTTCCGCTCGGCCTCGACCGGCAAGGCACCCCCTGGCGCGTTCCCCACCGCCCCCGCCGACGGCCCCGCCACCGGCGGCTGCGCCACCGGCAGCCTCTCCGGCGAAGTCACCGTCGTGGGGGACTCGTTCAGGCCGAGGGCCAGTACGACCGCGACGACCGCCGCGGCTGCCGTACCGGAGGCGAGGGCGGCCTTGGTCTTGGGGCCCGCCGCACGGGCCGTACGAAGAACGCCCTGGCCGGTCGCCGAAGCGGAGCCCACGGAACCGGCCGTGAGCGACGCGAGGAACTTCCCTGCACCGCCGCCCACCGCGAAGACCAGCAGCGCGGGGCCGACGAGCGCGGGCAGCCGGTCGTTGGCGCGGATCAGGACGGTGAGGCGCCCGCGGCATCCGTCGCAGTCGTCGACGTGGGCGAGGAGGCGCTCGGACTGGCGCGGGGTGGCGTTGCCGCGGACGTAGGCCGGCATCCGGACCCAGTGGACCTCGCACGCGGGGTCGTCGGGCGCCTCGGTCTGCGAGCGCAGGAACGCCTGGCGCATGCCTTCGCGCGCCCGGTGCAGCAGGACGGCCGTCGCGCCCTGCTTGGCGCCGATCTGCCGGCCGACCGTCTCCAGCGGCTGGCCCTCGGCGTCGGCGAGCCACAGGGCCCGCACCCAGCGTTCGGGGAGTTCGCCGAGGACACGCACCAACAGGTCGGTGGCGGAGACCTGTTCGGCCGGGTCGACCACGTGTCCGGCCGACGCCTGTTCCGGGACCTGCGGGTCGCGCGGGGTCTCGTGCGTGGCGCTCGCGACGGAGGAGGCGAGGTGGCGGACGGTCGTCATCAGGTACGCCGGGACGTTGTCGATCTTGTGCCCCGCGGACAGCCGCCGCCACACGCGGAAGTGCGCCTCGGCGACGAGGTCTTCGGCCGCCCAGGAGTTACGGGTGAGTGAGCGGGCGTACGCGACGAGGCGCGGCTGTTCCTCCTCGTAGATCCGCACGTAAGCGGCGGTCGCGGCGGGGGACGTCCGGGCGGGCACTCTGGCGGGTTGGTCGGTCATGCAGGAACGCTCCAGTTCCCGGCGGGTGGGGGGTCGGAAGAGTTTGTCAGCGTAGATGACAAAACTTTCAATCATTCAGTTCCGGACGTGATTCAGATCACAGAAGTTGTCGTCCGTCGTGGCGTAATCGATCGGTACTCCGGCCACTCGACAAGGCAATGGACCCGACAGCCCCGCGCCCCAGGCCCCGAGCCCCAGGCCCCACCCGAGACGGAGAACGCCTCCCATGCGCCTCACCAGCCTGCAACAGACCGTCCGCGCCCGCCTGATCAGCCCCGCCCACCCGGAACTCCCGGTGCGGCCCACGCTGCGCTACAGCTCCGCCGAGCCGTTCGCCGTGCACATCGACTTCCCCGCGCATGTCTCGGCCGACGGCGAGGGCGTGACGTGGATGTTCGGGCGGGCGCTGCTGGAGGAGGGGCTCGAGGCGCCCGCCGGGGCGGGGGACGTACGGATACGGCCGTGCGGATGGGCCCGGACCGTCGTCGAGCTCCACTCCCCGCTGGGCCTCGCCGTGATCCGCTTCGGCACGGCCACCCTCCGCCGCTTCCTGCTGCGCTCCTACGACGTCGTCGAGCCCGGCACCGAGGATCTGGGCCCGGACCTCGACCACGGGCTCGCCTCGCTGCTCGACGAGGTGTGAGACGGCGCTCGGCACCCGTGGGCAGGGGCGTTGAGGTCCGGGGATCGCCCTCACAGGCCCCGCGCGAAGGCCGAGAGCTCGGCGAAGTCCGCTTCCCGCAGCCCGAGTCGGGGGTCGACCCGGTGCAGCAGGGCCGGACCGTCATGGTGTGCGGCGACGAACTGCCGGTCACTGTCGTCGAGTTCGTCGTCGAGCCAGGCGAAGGGGCGGCCCTCGGCATGGGTGACGAGGTGGTGGGTCTTCCAGAAGGTGCCGTCAGGGCCGGGGGTGAGCATGGTGGGCCAGTCGACGACGGGGAGGGGTGGGAGGCCGAGGACGGGGGCGATGAAGGTGTTCGCCTCCTCGCGCCACGTGGTCGCCCAGACCAGGTCGTAGCGGTCGGTCAGCTTCAACAGGGCCTGTCCGTGGGACGGGTTGAGCCAGACCCGAAGGGGCTTGACGCGGGACGGGGGCAGGCCGGGGTGCTGGGCCAGCCAGCCCTCGGGCTTCATGCGGTGGGTGGTGTAGCCCTCGGGGCGGCGTTCGGGCTTGGCGGCGTAGGGGTTGAGGGGGCCGTCGACGTCGAGGTAGAGGAGCGGGCGGCCGGTGTTCATGATTGCTCGCGTCGGCGTTGTTCCCAGTCGGTGCGCAGCACTTCGTACTCCACCTCGCCCTGTTCCGACCCCTCGATCGCCTCCGGCCAGTCGCGGAAGAAGGTGCGCAGGAACGTCAGGCCGGACTTCTCCATCACGCGGCGCGAGCCCTTGTTGACGGTCATGGTGTTGGCGGTGACGCGTTCGACGCCGAGGTCGGTGAAGCCCTTGTCGATGAGGGCGCGGGAGCCCTCGGTGGCGTAACCCTGGCCCCAGGCGGCCCTGTTCAGGCGGTAGCCCAGTTCGACGACGGCCGGGCTGCCGTCGTCGAGGGGACGGAACTCGAACCAGCCGAGGAAGGTACCGGTGGACTTCTCCTCGGCCGCCCAGTAGCCGCGGGTGCCGAGGCCGGGGTGGTCGTGGAGGAGGCGGGGAAGGGTGCGGGTGCGAATCGTCTCGGGGGGTGTGGGCGCGCCGCCAGTGAGGAAGCGCATCACCTCGGGGTCGCTGTTGAGGGCGACGAGATGGTCTTCATCGGCCTCGGTGAACGCCCGCAGCCGCAGCCTCAGGGTCTCCAGGAAGACGTACGTCACGGGCTTCTCCTCGTCGGCTCGTCGGCTCGTCGGCTCGTCGGCTCGTCGGCCGGCCAGGAACTTCTCGATCTCCCGGTGGAGCAGTTCCGGCTGGTCCAGGTGTACGTCGTGGGCGGCGCCCGGGACGACGGCCGTGCGGATGTCCGGGCGACGGGACAGCATCTCGGCCGCCTCCGCGGGCTTCATGGTGCCGGACGCGCCGCGCACGAGGAGTGTGGGACAGCGGATCCGCGACCACTGCGGCCAGTAGCCGTCGACGGCCAGTTCCCTCATCGTCCGGACCAGCGTGTCACGGTCGAAGCGTGGACGAAGGCCGTCCGCCCGCTCCTCGAGCCCCCGGGCCCATGCCTCGTGGCCGAGGAAGGCCGTCGCCTCCTCCAAGGACGTGAAGGGAAGGGGCCAGCTGTCCAGCCAGCCCGCGATCTCACCGGGCAGCTCCGGGCTGCGTCCCGCCGGACCCGCCTCGACCAGGACCAGGGAGTGGACCAGACCTGGATGGTCCACCGCGAGCAGCATCGCCGTATGGCCGCCGAGGGACTGGCCGACGAGGATCGCGGGAGCGAGATCCAGTTCCCGCAGCAGGGTCACGGCGTCCTCGACATGGGCGGCCCGGCTCACCGACGCCGGGCGGCGGGTGCTCTCACCGTGGCCACGGGCGTCGTACGAGACCACGCGGTGCCCGGCCGACTCCAAGCGCCCGGCCAGGTCGTCCCATTCGCCCAGATGTCCCGCGAGTCCGTGCAGGAGCAGCACGGACGGTTCGGGGCGGGGGCCGGGGCCGGGGCGGTCACGGTAGGCGATGCGGGTGCCGTCGCCGACGGTGAGGTGGGTGGTGAGGCGCTTCAACTTTGCTCCCCCTCGCCTGGGTTGCGTACGTGAGGGAAGCCTCGCCCGACCCGCGCGCCGAGCGCCAGCTGTTTTCCACGTCCCGTCTGTGACAGCCCTGTTGCCGGAACTGTGGGCTCCGCCACAGCCGTTCGCATCCTGTGCTGCTGGACTCGGGCGGACCCGGAAACGATCAGTCAGGGGGCCGGGATGTTCTGGTTGATCCCACTGTTCATCCTGATCCTCGTGGTCACCGCGTTCGCACTCCTCGGCTACGGCGGCGGCCGCACCGCCGACTGGTTCACGCACCGCGCCGAACTCCCCGCCGCTCTGCGCGGGTTGGCCGCGTTGACGGGCGCGGTGGCGGCCGCCGTGTACGCGTGGGGCCTGCTGTGTGTCGGCGGCGCGGTCCTGGAGGCGGAGGACGGCGGGGCGGGCTCGTCGCCGATCCTGCCATGCCGTACGGATGAGCGGGCCGTTCACGTCATCGACTACTCGGTGAGCTTCCTGCCCCTCTCCTTCGTCTGTGAGACGAGCGACGGCGGCGGTTACCCGGCCGACGAGGTCCCCGGGTACGTCACTCCCGTCGCCGTGATCCTCGCCCTCGCCGCGGTCGGCTGTGCCGTCTCCTCCGCCTATGTGACGGAGCTGCGGTTGCGGGCCGGGGCGCGCAAGGGCGAGGACCGTTGAGCGGGCGGGAGCGTCAGGCTGTGAGGACCAGCTCCGCCTTGCCGAACAGCAGGGCGTAACCGGACGGCAGTCGGTCCAGCACCCGGTCCACGAGTTCGTGGCCCACCAGCTCGGGCAGCACGCTCAGCACCGAGCTGACGTGCCAGCGGGCCGTCGCCGGGGTCGCGTCCTCGATACGGGCGGCCACCGCGTCAACGAACTCCGGTGCCGGCAAGGGTGTGTTGAGCGGGATGCGGGAGGCGAGGACCCTGGCCGCCTCCTCGGGCAGGGCCTGGGCCAGGTCGACGCGTTCCTCGCCGGTGACGTGGTCGCCGAGGGCGGACAGGACGACGCGCAGGACGTGTTCCGCCTCCGCCGGGGTCACGTACTGTCCGGCGTCCTGCACCGCCTCGACGAGGCCGGTCCAGCTGGGTCGGTTCGCGCTCATGTACGGGGTCTCCTGGGTTGTTGCTCCGGGCGTCCCGCGGGACGGACACATCGCCCCGCGGGACGCCGCTGTCTGATGCGGGGCTCGGGCAGCCACCGCCTGATATGGGGCCTGCGTCAGCGGCTGATCTGCTTGCGGCCGCTGTCGCCGCCCGTGATGTGGATGCGGCGCGGCTTGGCCTGCTCGGCCACGGGGATGCGCAGGGTGAGGACACCGGCGTCGTACGAGGCGTCGATACGTTCCGTGTCGAGGGTGTCGCCGAGGAAGAGCTGACGGGTGAACGAGCCCGTGGGGCGCTCGGCGACGATCATCTCCGCGCCCTCGGGGGCGGGGAGGCGGCGTTCGGCGCGGACGTTCAGGACGTTGCGTTCGACGTCCAGGTCGATCGACTCGGGGTCGACACCGGGGAGGTCGAAGTGGACGACGAAGTCGTCTCCCGACCGGTACGCGTCCATCGCCATCGCGGCGGGACGGGCGTTGGAACCGAAAACCTGCTGCGTGAGCCGGTCGAACTCACGGAAGGGGTCGGTACGCATGAGCATCACAGTCCATCTCCTTTCCACAGACTCTGCGGTGCGATGCCTACGCCTTCTTATATAGCTCGAAGCCAGGAAACTTGACAAGCTCCGACTCAGGTTCGTTTTTCGGGACCGGCCCGGAGTTAGCCTCGGACCGTCGGCGGGGTCGGTCGTGACCGTGCCGATCATGAGCGTCAGGAGGCAGACATGGCGAAGGTTCCCAGCGCGCTGGTAGCGGCGGGCGGGCTCGTCGGCGGGTACGGCGTGGCCCGCTGGACGAAGAAGCGGCAGCTGGGCGGGGCGGTGCTGGCCGTCGCCGGGGCCGCTGCGGCCCAGCAGTGGCGGGAGCGGGCCGGCGGGAAGGCGGCCGGGGCACTGTCGGCGGCGTACGTGGCCGCCTTCGCCGGGTCCCACCCGCTGGCCAAGAAGGTGGGCGCGTGGCCCGCGGTCTTCGGCGTGGCGGGCGCGGTGGCACTGGCGTCCTGGGCGGTGGCGGACCGCAACGCCTGAGAGTCACCGGACCCTCGCTCCCCCGGCCCGGTGGGTCAGTACGTTCACCACCCGGCCGTTCGGATCCCGGACGAAGAAGCGCCGTACGCCCCACTCCTCGTCCCGCAGCTCCCGTACGATCTCCGCTCCCGACGCCACGACCTGCGCGTACACGGCGTCGACGTCCTCGACCTCCACGCTCAGGTCGGGGACGACGGGCGCGGTGCGCTCCTCGGTGAGGAAGCTGATCTGGGCGGTCGGGTTGGCGGGTGACGCGAGCGTGACGACCCACCCCATGTCCATGACCTCCTCGAAGCCGAGCAGGCCGTAGAAGTCACGGTTCGCGGTCAGGGCCTCCCCGGACTCCACGTGGATGTCGGGCATGATCCTGCGGATGCTCATGGGCACGGCTCCTTCGCTGTTCCCTTTTCTGTCATCGACCTTTTCTGTTATCGACCGCTCCACCCTCGCGTCTCCTGAGCGTCCCCAGCCACCGGCACGCGAGGAATGACGTTCGTGACTTCACAGATCAGCCGCCGCGGCATGCTCAAGGCAGCGGGCGCCGCGGGTGTCGCGGTGACCGCCGCCACGGCCCTGCCCGCCACCGCCGTCGCCGCCGACTCCGCCTTCGCGCACCCGGGCCTGCTGCACACCCGGGCCGACCTCGCCCGCATGGCCGCCAAGGTGAAGGCGGGCGCCGCGCCCTACACGGCCGGTTTCGCCAGGCTGACCGCGAACCGCCATGCGCAGAGCGGCTGGACGCCCAACCCGCAGGCGACGGTGTACCGGGGTGCGGGCAGCCCCCAGAACTACGCGACCCTCTACAACGACATCCACGCCGCCTACCAGAACGCCCTCCGGTACCACGTCAGCGGCGACAGCGCGCATGCCGACACCGCCGTGGCGATCCTCAACGCCTGGTCGGCGAAGCTGACTTCCCTCGAAGGCAGCGCGGACCGTTTCCTCGCCGCCGGGCTCTACGGCTACCAGTTCGCCAACGCCGCCGAACTCGTCCGCGACCACCCGGGCTTCGACCTCTCCCGCTTCCAGGAGATGCTCAGCAAGGTCTTCGCCCCGCTCAGCGACGACTTCCTGGTCCGGCACAACGGGGCCGTCGTCACCAACTACTGGACCAACTGGGACCTGTGCACGATGGCGTGCGTCCTGGCCACCGGCATCTTCTGCGACGACAGGGCCCAAGTCGCCCGCGCGATCGACTACTTCAAGCACGGCGAGGGGCTCGGCGCGATCAGGAACGCCATCCCCGTCGTGACCGGCGACGGTCTCGGCGAGTGGCTGGAGGCGGGCCGGGACCAGGGGCACGCGCTGCTCGGGGTCGGGCTGATGGGCACGTTCTGCGAGATGGCGTGGAACCAGGGGTACGACCTGTACGGCTACGACGACAGCCGGTTCCTCAAGGGGGCCCAGTACGTGGCGAAGTGGAGCATGGGAGGGGAGGTCTCCTACACGGCCAACACCCGGGCGAAGGGTGCGATCGGGGGCTGGTCCGGGAGGGAGACGGCGTCCGCAGCGGCCGGCGTCGACCCCGCGATGACCCGCCCCATCTGGGCGATGATCGCCAACCACTACACGAAGCGGCGGGGGCTCTCGGCGTCGTACCTCACCCGGGTCGCGGCGAAGTCCTCGCCGGAGGGGGGCGGTGGGGACTACGGCCCCAACAGCGGGGGGTACGACCAACTGGGCTTCGGCACGCTGGCGTTCACGCGGGACCGGGTGGCGGACACGGGGGCCTCGCCTGTCCCGGCGGGGCGCGCGAGTGCCCCCTCGGACTCCGCCGACTCCGCCGACTCCTCCGGGGGTACGGCGTCCCCCGCCGCCGGCCAGGACCTCGCGGCCACCGGTTCCGACGACATCGTCGGGTGGTCCGCGGCGGCGGGGATCACGGCGGTGGCGGGGGGACTGCTTCTGCTGCGGCGGCGGGATCGGGTGCGGCGCGGGGGTACGGAGTAGGGGGTGCCGGGTCAGGTTGTCGGGCGGGTGCGGGTGCGTTGTGGCTGGTCGCGCAGTTCCCCGCGCCCCTAGGGGGTTGCAGTCGCCCGCGCGAGGACGGACCGTTCGCCGCACTTCGCCCGCCCGCGACGGTTGTCCAGCGGGTGCGGGTGCGTCGTGGCCGGTCGCGCAGTTGCCCGCGCCCCTAGGGGGTTGTTGTCACCCTGCGTCCAGGACGGGTGCGTCTCCGCACCAGGCGGCGACGCACCCGCACAGGCCGCCGCAGGCCTCAGGGGCGCGGGGAACTGCGCGACCAGCCCCCACCGGCCCGCAGACACCCGACGACCTCAGACACCCGACGACCGCCCCCGCCCAACCGCCGGAGGCATCACGTTGCTGTGAGTGGCTTCGCGATGTCCTCCAGGGACCGTCGCTCCGCCCGCACCGCGAGGAACGCCGCCACCAGGCCGGCCGCGCACATCAGGCCCGCGCCGATCTGGAACGCCAGCACCGTGTCGCCGACCTTCCCCGTGCTCGTGAGGTCGGCGAACAGCAGCGGTCCGCTGATGCCGCCCGCGGCCGTGCCCAGGGCGTAGAAGAAGGCGATCGACATCGCCCGGGTCTCCATCGGGAACACCTCGGACACCGTGAGGTAGGCGCTCGACGCGCCCGCCGACGCGAAGAACAGCACCGCACACCAGCAGGCCGTCATCGTGTTCGCACTCAGCGACCCCCGGTCGAACAGCCAGGCCGTCGCGAACAGCAGCAGCCCCGAGAGCAGGTAGGTCGACGAGATCATCACTCGTCGCCCGACCGTGTCGAACAGCTTGCCCAGCAGCAGCGGCCCGAAGAAGTTGCCGATCGCGATGACCGCGAAGTAGTACCCGGTGTTCCCGGTCGGCACGTCGAAGAATGTCGTGAGGATCGCGCCGAAGCCGAAGGTGATCGCGTTGTAGAGGAAGGCCTGGCCGATGAAGAGCGAGAAGCCGAGCACCGACCGGCGCCGGTAGTCCGAGAACACGGTCCGCGCGATCTCCACGAACGACACGCTGCGCCGCTGACGGATCGTGATCTCACCCTCGGGCCGCGGCAGCGTGGAGCCCTGTTCCGCCTCCACCTGCTCCTCGATCGACGTGACGATCCGTTCGGCCTCCTCGTCCCGCCCGTGGATCAGCAGCCACCGCGGACTCTCCGGTACATGCCGCCGTACGATAAGGATCACGAAGGCCAGCACGGCGCCCAGCGCGAAGGTCAGCCGCCAGCCCACGTCCTTCGCGAAGATGTCCGTGTTCAGCGCGACGATCGACAGCAGCGAGCCGCCCACCGCCCCCAGCCAGAAGCTGCCGTTGATCATGAGGTCGACCCGGCCCCGGTACTGCGCCGGGATCAGCTCGTCGATCGCGGAGTTGATCGCCGCGTACTCGCCGCCGATCCCGAAGCCGGTCAGGAACCGGAACAGGAAGAACCACCAGGAGTCGAAGGACACCGCCGTCAGCGCCGTGGCCGCCAGATACACCGCCAGCGTGATCATGAACAGCTTCTTGCGGCCCCACTTGTCCGTGAGCCGCCCCCAGAAGAGCGCACCCAGGCACGCACCGGCCACATACAGCGCCGCCGCGATACCGGTGACCTGCCCGGAGGAGATGGACAGTCCGCTGCCGGGCTCCGAGAGCCGGCTCGCGATGTTGCCGACGACCGTGACCTCCAGGCCGTCGAGGATCCACACGGTGCCGAGCCCGATGACGATCGTCCAGTGCCAGCGTGACCAGGGCAACCGGTCGAGTCTGGCGGGGATGTTGGTCGTCACGGTGCGGCCGGTATCGGCCTGGGCGGTGGTCACGGACGGGCTCCCTCCTCGTCGAGCGATCCTCGAACGAACCCCACCCGGGTGCCCCCGACCTGCTCCCCTACGCCCCCAGCGCCCGCGACACGGTATAGATCAACAATCCCGCGAGCGATCCGACCACCGTGCCGTTGATCCGGATGAACTGCAGGTCGCGGCCGATGTTCGCCTCGATCTTCCGCGTCGTGTGCTCGGCGTCCCACCCGGCCACCGTGTCGGTGATCAGGGAGGTGATCTCCCGCCGGTAGGTGGTGACCACGTACACCGCGGCCCCCTCCACCCACCCGTCGACCTTCGCCTGCACCTTCGGGTCCACGGCCATCCGCGCACCCAGCGACAACAGCGACGCCCGCACCCGCAGCCGCAGCTCACTGCGCTCGTCCTCGGCGGCGGAGACGATCATCGACCGTACGGCGGTCCAGGCGGACGCGATCAGATCCTGCACCTCGCCGCGCCCCAGCACCTCGCCCTTGAGCCGCTCGACACGCGCGCGCGTGTCGGTGTCGGACTGGAGGTCGGAGGCGAAGTCCGTCAGGAACCGGTCCAGCGCGCCGCGCGCCGGATGGGACGGCATGTCCCGCATCTCGGTCACGAACCGCAGCAGCTCCTTGTAGACCCGCTCGCCGACCTTCTTGTCGACGAACCGCGGGGTCCAGCCGGGCGCGCCCCCCTGCACCGCGTCCATGACCTGCTCGTCATGGAGCACGAGCCAGTCGTGGGCCCGGGCCACCACCAGGTCGACGACCCGCCGGTGACCGCCGTCGGCGACGACCTTGTCCAGCATCTTCCCGATGCCGGGCGCGATCTCCTGGGCGTCGGCCCGCCGGGTGATCGCCTCGCCGACTACGGCCTGGACGTCGGAGTCCCGCAGGACGGTCAGGGCGCCCCTGAGCGCGGCCGACAGCTCCGCCGTGACCCGGTCGGCGTGCTCGGGCTCGGCCAGCCAGACGCCCAGCCGGCTGCCGATCCCCACGGCACGCAGCCGCTGTCGTACGACCTCCTCCGAGAGGAAGTTCTCGCCGACGAACTCGCCGAGCGACACCCCCAACTGGTCCTTCTTGGTGGGGATGATCGCGGTGTGCGGGATGGGCAGGCCGAGCGGGTGACGGAAGAGGGCGGTGACCGCGAACCAGTCGGCGAGCGCGCCGACCATGCCGGCCTCGGCGGCCGCGGCGACATAGCCGGCCCAGGGACCGGCCCCGGAGTTGTGCGCCCACGTGGTCAGCACGTACACCACCGCCACGAACAGCAGCAGCCCGGTCGCGGTGAGCTTCATGCGCCGCACCCCGCGCTGTTTCTCCAGGTCCGCGGCGCTGAAGGTGTTCATCGCACGGACGGCCGAAGCGGGGGCGGCACGGCTCGTGGACGGCACGGCTCCGTCCCTGCGGGCCTGCCGCTCGACGTCGGACGGTCCCGCGTCGGACGGTCCCGTTTCCTCAGGTTTCGTGCGTTCCATCCGCTCCACCCGTTCGGTGATCCCTCACACATTGTCCCTTCCTGACGGACTCCCGGAGCAGAACAAGAGTTCCCGGGGTCGGTCCGGACGAGGGAACCGGAGGGGGTCTCGTCACTTCTCCCCGGATTCATGCCTCATCATGGGTTCATCAGATCGGAGCCTCGGGCTCCCATCGCCCTAGGAGAACAGCACCACATGACTCGGCGTCATGGTTACGCCCTGCTCGCCGCGATCGTCGCCGTGATCGTGGCCCTGTCCACCGCCATCTACGTCGGCGTGGCGGCCGACAACGGCACCACGGACCAGACCTCGTTGTCCGGTTCCCGCGCCGTACGCCCTTCCGCCGCGCCCGCCTCCGCCGGAGTCTGGGTCGGCACCTGGTCCGCCTCCCCGGTCGGCGCCGAGCCCGGCACCGAGGCCGAGGGCATGACCGGCCGCTCCGTCCGCAACGTCGTCCACACCAGCGTCGGCGGTACGAGTGCCCGTATCACGCTGTCCAATCTCTACGGCCGGACCGCGCTGACCATCACGCACGCCTCCCTCGCCCTCGCCGCCGGCACGGCGACCCCCGCCGCGGAGGCGGGGACCACCCGGCGGCTCACGTTCGCCGCCAGCACCACGGTCGTCATCCCGGCGGGCGCGCAGGTGCTCAGCGACGCCGTCGCCCTGGCCGTCCCGGCGGGCGCGGACGTCCTGGTCACCACCTACTCCCCCAGCCTGTCCGGCCCGGTCACCTACCATCCGACGGCCCGCCAGACGTCGTACGCCGGACCGGGCGACCTCACCGGGGACGAGACCGGGGCGGGGTACACGGACCAGGTCGACCACTGGCGGTATCTCACCGCGCTGGACGTGCTCAGCGACGAGGCCGACGGCACGGTGGTCGCCTTCGGCGACTCGCTGACCGACGGCAAGAACTCCTCCATGAACGCGAACGCCCGCTGGCCCGACTACCTGAACCTGCGCCTGCGCACCGCGCTCGCCACCGGCCGGGAGCTGCCCCGCTACAGCGTCGTCAACGAGGGAATCGGCGGCAACCGGGTCCTCGCGGACGCCCGCGGACGCCCCCTGGAGAACCAGGCCGGCATCCGGCGCTTCCGACGGGACGTGCTCGACCGCCCCAACGTCAAGATCGTCGTCATCGACCTCGGCATCAACGACATCCTCCGCACGCCGGGCACCGTCGACCCCCAGAAGCTCCTCACCGGCCTGCGCGACCTGGTCCGCCAGGCCCACGCGCGCGGCATCAAGGTCGTCGGCGCCACCCTCATGCCCGTCGGCAAGCGCACCACCTGGACCGAGGCCCGCGAGGGCGTCCGCCAGACCGTCAACGCGGCGATCCGTTCGGGCAAGGTCTACGACGCGGTGATCGACTTCGACAGGGCGCTGCGGGATCCCTACGCCCCCCGCAGTCTCCGCCCTATGTACGACTCGGGGGACCGGCTCCACCCCAACGACAAGGGGTACGAGCGGATGGCGGACGTGTTCGACCTGGAGTACCTGAAGGGTTCGGCGGCGGCGAGACTGTAGGCGCGGGCGGGTGGGTGCAGCCAGGCATGCTTCCCCCGCACCCACTCAGGGGCGCGGGGAACTGCGCGACCAGCCACAACGATCCCGCACCCGCCCCCGGCCGCTCAGCGCTCCCCGCGTCGGAGCTCCCGGGCCTCCCGGCGCTCCAGCCGCTCCTGCCGCCGCTCCTCCCGCAGCCGCTGCCGGTCGGCCCTCCTGAGCTTGCGCTCGACGCCGACCCCGCCCCAGAACGCGAACCCGGTCACGACCACCCGCGGAGCGCCCGGCTCCCCCGGCACACCCTCCTCGCGTTGGTCGAAGCCGCCCATGATCCCGATCCCGCGCACCACGACCTCGACCCCGGGCGGCACGATCACCTGCATCCCGCCCATGATCGCGACACAGTTGATCTCGACCTCGCCGGCGGCGAAGTTCGCCTCCCGCAGATCGATCTCCCCGCCGCCCCAGAAGGCGAAGCAGTTGAAGCGCCGGGGCACGGTCCACCGCCCCTTGCGCTGGAACCCGGACATCACGGCGACGGCCCACGTCGAGGAGCCCTCGCCGCCGACGATCCGGGACGCCCAACTCCCGTCCGGCTCGGGCCGCTTCAGCATGTCGACCTTGGGAGCGGTCACCGGTCCGACCGGCAGGTCCCGGGTGATCGGTGCGAGCTCGCCGTAGGTTCGCGCCTTGTACGTGGCGTCCAGCCGCTCCTCGAACTCCTCCATGTCGAGCCGCCCCTCCGCGAGGGCGTCCCGCAGGACCTCGGCGACTCGCTCACGATCGGCGTCGGCAGCACGCAGCTCCGGGAGTTCTTCCGTCATACAGGGCAGCCTACGAGCAACCCCTCCCCACGGCTACGACACCGCGTTCTCCGCTTCTCCCGCGTACATGCGCGCGATCACCGCCTCGATGTCCGGCTCCCGCACCGACAGATCGACCAGCGGGTACTCCGCCGCGACCCGGGCCACCAGCGCCGCCGCCGACTCGGAGGCGGGGAACGCCAGCCACTGGCGCGGCCCTTCCACCTTCACCACACGCGCGGGCGCAGCGTCGATCGGCGGCACCTCCCGCTCCAGGTCCACCACCAGCGTGCGCTCGCTCTCGCCCACCTCGTGCAGGCCCGCGAGGGGACCGTCGTACATCAGGCGCCCGTGGTCGATGACCATCACGCGCGAACAGAGCTGCTCGATGTCCTGGAGGTCGTGGGTGGTCAGCAGGACCGTGGTGCCGCGCTCGGTGTTCAACTCACGCAGGAATCCCCGCACCTTGGCCTTGGAGATGACGTCGAGTCCGATGGTCGGCTCGTCCAGGTACAGCACCTCGGGGTCGTGCAGCAGTGCCGCCGCGATGTCACCCCGCATGCGCTGGCCCAGGGAGAGTTGTCGTACGGGAACATCCAACAGGTCGGCCAGTTCGAGGAGTTCGACACAGCGGTCGAGGTTCTCGCGGTAACGGGCGTCCGGGATGCGGTACATGCGGTGCATCAGCTTGTAGGAGTCGATCAGCGGGAGGTCCCACCACAGGGTGGTGCGCTGGCCGAAGACCACCCCGATGCGGTGGGCGAGTTTCGTCCTGTCCCGGGACGGGTCGATGCCCGCCACCCGCAGGCGCCCGCCGCTCGGCGTCAGGATGCCCGTCAGCATCTTGATCGTCGTCGACTTGCCCGCGCCGTTCGGGCCGATGTACCCGACCATCTCACCGCGCGCCACGGTGAAGGAGATCGAGTCGACCGCCCGCACCTGGCGCCGCTCCCGTTTCAGGAAACCGGTCTTCCTGCGCACGTCGAAGACCTTCTCGACGCGGTCGAGTTCGATGAAGGCGTCCGTCGCCACGTCCATCGCCGTGTCCATCACCAGGTCCACCACTAACTCCCCGTACTCCGATACGACCCGAGTCCCGCCCGCCACGCGAGCCCGGCCAGCGCACAGAACGCCACCGCCACCAGCGGCGGTGCGAAGGCCGCCCACCGCGGCAGATCCAGCGGGTACGGCCGGCCCAGCACATAGGAGGCCGGAACCCAGTTGACGAAGGCGAGGGGCAGCACGAACGTCACCCCGCGCACGAAGTCCTTCCCGAACACCGTCGGCGGATACTGCAGCAGGGTTGTGCCGCCGTACGTGAACGCGTTCTGCACCTCACTCGCGTCCTGCGCGAAGATCTGGAAGGCCGCGCCCGCCACGAACACCGCGCAGAAGATCACCGCACCGCTGACCACCATCACCGGCACCAGCAGCACCTTCGCCGCACTCCAGTCGACGTCCACCGAGGCCAGAGCCCAGCCGAGCACCACCGTGCCCTGAGTGATCCGGCCCAGGCGGCGCACCGCGAAACGATCCGCGCCGATCTGCGCGAGCACCGGCGCCGGCCGCACCAGCAGGATGTCGAAGGAGCCGTCCCGGATCCGCGAGCCCAGCACGTCCATCGAGCCGAGCACCAGGTCGGCGATCCCGAAGGCGGTCACTGACAGGCCGTACAGGAAGGCGATCTCGGGCAGCCCCCAGCCGCCCAGCGACTCGACCTGCGAGAACATCAACAGGATCCCGACGAAGTCCAGGCCGGTCATCACCAGGTTGGCGCACATCGTGACGACGAAGGAGGTGCGGTAGGTCATGGCGGACCGGATCCACATGCCCGCGATCAGCCGGTAGGCCCGCGCACCCTCGCCCAGGCGGGACGTCTCAGCCACCCTGCACCACCACCCGCCGCGTCGCCGCCGACTGCAGCAGCCGCCCCGCCCCGAGCAGCACCACCGCCCACGTCGCCTGGAAGGCGTACGCCCCGAGCGGGTCGGTCTCCCCCATCAGCACGTCCGCCGGCATCTGGAGCTGCGCCGCCCACGGCAGCGCCCGCACGATGTCGCCCAGCACCCCGGGGAAGGCGTTGAGCGGGAACACTATGCCCGAGCAGAAGACGCCCGTGATCATCACGCCCTGCATGATGCCCATGCCGTCCATCAGCCAGAACACACTCAGCGCCGCGAGATAGCGGATCCCGAAACTGACCAGCATCGCGAGCAGCAGCGCCACGAACAGGGCCGCCCAGGACATGACGTCGGTCGGCAGCGCCATCGGGAAGAACAGCGCGCCGAACACGAAGGGGATCACCCCGCGTCCGATCAGCTGAAACAGTGAGCGGCCCAAGTCGCTCGCCAGCCACCACAGTTGCAGATCGGCCGGACGGTACAGGTCGACCGCGATCTCACCCGTGCGGATCCGCTCGATCACGTCCTTCTCGGCACCGCCGCCCTGGATGGCCAGCGTCGAGTAGAGACACTGTCCCAGCCAGACGTAGGTGACGGCCTGCGCCTGGTCGTAGCCCCCCAGATGGGGCCTCTCGTCCCACAGCGCGAGATACGTGTAGACGAGAATCACACCGAAGACGGTGTTGGTGAACACCCCCGCGAACGTGGCCGCGCGATATGTCGCGTATCGTCGGAATCCCCCTGCCGCAACAGCCGCGTACAGGCGCCAGGAACCCACATCAACAGCCCTCCTCGGCCCGCGGACACCGAAGCGCAGGAGCCTAGTGCGCAGGTGACGGGGCGGGCCACCCATTTTCCGGGCGAGACGCGCGCCATATCCGGGAACGGAACGCAGGGTGCGAGAGTCTTCAACAGGGGACGCAGAAGGCGTACGAGGTCGTACGGGAACGTACGACGCGAAACAGGAGTCCGTGCACGAGATGAGCGACCAGCCGCAGCAGCCGACGACCGAGGGCTGGGCACCGACAGACCCGCAGGCGGCTGAAGAGCCCGACGGCAAGAAGAAGGCCAAGCGGCCCAGGCGCACCGGCTGGCGACGGCTGATCCCGACCTGGCGCATGGTGCTGGGCACCTTCGTCCTCGGACTGATCGCCCTGGCCGGCCTGTTCTTCCTCGGCTACTCCATGGTCAAGATCCCGCCTGCCAACGCGCTCGCCACCAAGCAGTCCAACGTCTTCCTCTACGCCGACGGCAGCCAGCTCGCCCGCGACGGCGAGATCAACCGCGAGAACGTCTCCCTCGCACAGATCTCCAAGGACGCCCAGCACGCCGTACTGGCCGCCGAGGACCGCGACTTCTACTCGGAGTCCGCGATCGACCCGAAGGCCATGCTGCGCGCCGGCTGGAACACCGCCACCGGCAAGGGCAAGCAGTCCGGTTCGACGATCACCCAGCAGTACGTGAAGAACTACTACCTGGCCCAGGAACAGACCGTCACCCGCAAGGCCAGGGAGTTCTTCATCTCGATCAAGCTGGACCGCACCCAGTCCAAGGACCGGATCCTCGAGGGCTACCTCAACACCAGCTACTTCGGCCGCAACGCCTACGGCATCCAGTCCGCCGCCCAGGCCTACTACGGCATGGACGCCGTCGACCTCGACCCGGCCCGCGCCGCCTACCTCGCCGCGCTGGTCAACGCGCCCAGCGAGTACGACGTCGTCGCGCACCCCGAGAACAAGGCGGCGGCCCAGGCCCGCTGGAACTACGTCCTGGACGGCATGGTCAAGAAGGGCTGGCTGGCCCCGACCGAGCGCGCCGGGCTGAAGTTCCCGATGCCCAAGGAGCAGACCGTCTCCACCGGCCTGTCCGGGCAGCGCGGCTACATCAGGGACGCGGTCGAGGACTACATCATCGACAACAAGATCCTCACCAAGGACCAGTTGGAGGCGGGCGGCTACCGCATCACCACCACCCTGCAGAAGAGCAAGCAGGACGCCTTCGTGAAGGCGGTGAACGACCAGGTGATGAAGAAGCTCGACAAGAAGAACAACAAGGCCGACAACTACGTCCGCGCGGGCGGCGCCTCCGTCGACCCGAAGACCGGCAAGGTCGTCGCGATGTACGGCGGCATCGACTACGTCAAGCAGTACACGAACGGCGCGACCCGCGGCGACTTCCAGGTCGGCTCCATCTTCAAGCCCATCGTGTTCGCCTCGGCCGTCCAGAACGACTCCGAGACGCAGGACGGCCAGACCATCACCCCCAACACCTACTACGACGGCACCAACAAGCGCCCCGTCGAGGGCTGGAGCGGCGGCACCTACGCCCCCGAGAACGAGGACCAGGGCTCCTACGGCGAGATCACCGTCCGCGAGGCCACCGACAAGTCCGTCAACTCGGTGTACGCGCAGATGGCCGTCGACGTCGGCTCCGACAAGGTCAAGCAGACCGCGATCGACCTCGGCATCCCCTCCAACACCCCGGACCTCACGGCGTCCCCGTCCATCGCGCTCGGCGTGAACACCGCGAGCGTCCTCGACATGGCGCAGGCCTACGCAACCCTCGCCAACCACGGCCGCCACGGCACCTACACGATGATCGACAAGATCACCAAGGACAACTCGGAGACCGTCACACTGCCCCGGCAGAAGGCCGAGCAGGCCGTCAGCCGCGAGGCCGCCGACACCACCACCTCGATCCTGCAGAGCGTCGTCGAGAACGGCACCGCCACCGCCGCCCAGGGCGCCGACCGCCCCGCCGCGGGCAAGACCGGCACCGCCGAGGAGGACACCGCGGCCTGGTTCGCCGGCTACACCCCCGAACTCGCCACGGTCGTCTCCGTCATGGGCCAGGACCCGGTGACCGCCGCCCACAAGTCGCTGTACGGCGCGATGGGCCTGGAGCGCGTCAACGGCGGCGGACCACCCGCCGAGATCTGGGCGCAGTACACCAGGAACGCCCTCAAGGGGAAGCCGGCCAGCGACTTCGACCTGGAACTCCAGCCGGGCGCCGAGACCCGGGCCCCCAGCAGCCAGGCTCCCGTCGACCCGACCACGGGCGGCCAGGACGACGGCGGCACCACGGGCGACACCACCGGCGGCCAGGACACCGGGGGCCAGACGCAGGGGCAGACCCAGGGCCAGGACAACGGCGGTACGACCACGACCGGCGGCGACACCACGACGGGCGGCACGACCGGGGGCCCGACCACCGGTGGCGGTACCACCGACGGCGGCACGACGACCGGCGGGACCACGGGTGGCACCACGAACGGCGGCACCACGACCGACGGCGGCACGACGGGGGACACGACCGGGGGAACCACCGGAGACACACCGAGCGGCGGAGCGACGACGGAGGGCGGGGGCCTGGTGACCACGTCCAGACGGGACTGACCGTCCCGCGAGCACGGCGAAAGGGGCCGGTGACGTCGGTCACCGGCCCCTTTCGGACCGCTGTCTAGAGGTACAGGCCCGTCGAGTCCTCGGAACCCTCGAACCGGTCGGCCGCCACAGCGTGCAGATCACGCTCACGCATGAGGACGTAACCGGTCCCGCGCACCTCGACCTCGGCCCGGTCCTCCGGGTCGTACAGCACCCGGTCACCGGGCTCCACGGTCCGTACGTTCTGCCCCACGGCGACGACCTCGGCCCAGGCCAGCCTGCGCCCGACGGCCGCGGTGGCGGGAATGAGGATGCCGCCGCCTGAACGCCGCTCGCCCTCACCGTTCTCCTGCCGCACGAGTACACGGTCGTGCAGCATCCGGATGGGCAGCTTGTCCTGCGAGGTGTCGTTTCTCTTCGCGCTCACGCCACTGAACCTACCTGTCCTCGACGCCCGGGTACGCGGCCGGGTCAGCCCTTGCGGCGCCTGGTGCCCAGGGCGAGCAGCCCCACGAGCCCCACGGCGACGAGGGCGACGGGCACGACACGCTCCAGACGAGGGGCCCCCTCCTCGTCCACGAACTGGGCCTTCACGTCCGTGACCGCCTTGTTGACGGCGACGTACGCCCGCCCGAGCGTGTGGTCGATGTTGGAGACGACTTTGGCCTTGGCGTCGCCGACGATCGTCTTCGGGTGCACCCGCACCCCGATCTCGTCGAGCGTCTCGGCCAGCACGTCGCGGCGGCGCTTGATGTCCGCCTCGATCTGCGCCGGGGTTCTGATGTCCGACGTGTCCGCCACGGTAGAGCCTCCGGGGTCGTTTCTGCTTGTCCTGGACAGTCTGTCAGTTCCGCCCGCCACCGCACTGTCAGGACCCCCGGTTACGCTGACCCAATGAGCGAGCGACTCCAGCCCGGGGACGTGGCCCCCGCCTTCACCCTGCCCGACGCCGACGGCAACGAGGTCTCCCTGTCGGACCACAAGGGCCGCAAGGTCATCGTCTACTTCTACCCGGCCGCCCTGACCCCCGGCTGCACGAAGCAGGCCTGCGACTTCACCGACAACCTGGAGGTGCTGGCCGGCGCGGGCTACGACGTCATCGGCATCTCCCCGGACACCCCGCAGAAGCTGGCGAAGTTCCGCGAGAAGGAATCCCTGAAGGTCACGCTGCTGGCCGACCCGGAGAAGACCGTGACCGAGGCCTACGCGGCCTACGGCGAGAAGAAGAACTACGGCAAGACCTACATGGGCGTCATCCGCTCCACGATCGTCGTGGACGAACAGGGCAAGGTCGAACGAGCCCTGTACAACGTCCGCGCGACGGGCCACGTGGCGAAGATCATCAAGGACCTGGGTATCTGAACGAGATCCAGCAGTCAGGAGCCAGGTCGGGCCGCTCCGGAACCGGCCTGTGCTCCTCGCTCCACCGCCCGGGAGCGAGGTCCTCCGCGACCCGCCGCCAGAACCGGACAGCCCTCGTGTTGCTGTCCTGAAACGCGACCTCCCACGCCCCCGGATGCCGCGCCACCACCTCCCGCACGGCCCACAGCCCGACCCCAGTGCGCCGCACCCCGCGCACGACGAAGAAGCTGTTCAGCACCCGGGTGGGCCCGGCGAGCCCCCGCACGAAGACGAACCCGACGGGCCGGTCACCGAGACCGATCACATACGGCGCCCAGTCCCCCGACCCGGCAAAGGCAGCCTCCAGCCGCTCACTGCGGAAGCTCCCGTCGGGGCCCGGCACTCCCCCCACGAACTCGGACATGTCGTGCTGGAACATGAGCCAGAGTCGCTCGATGACCGGGCGGTCGGTGGAGCCCGCTGTTCGGAGATTCAGATCCGCGTCCATGTCTGAGGTCTACATGACGGGCGTGACTGTCCGACAAGCGGTTCGGTAAGCCCGTGACCCTGGAGGTCGATCACATCAACGGCGACTTGGGCGACGACCGGAGAGAGAACCTGCGGTTGCTGTACCCCAACTGCCACGCGATCACCAGCACCTGGTGCAGGGGAGGCAACGGGCCGCGAGCGACTGCCGGTACGATGGCAATCAGCTAGCGGCGGTGGTGCAATGGCGACACAGCAGACTTAGGATCTGTGGCCCTTGATCGGGCTTGAGGGTTCGAATCCCTTCCGCCGCACACGGATGGCCTGCGTATCGAAGGAACGATGCACAGGCCTTTTCCGTGTGCACCTCAGCCCAACAGCTCCCGCACCACCGGCACCAGCGCCCGGAACGCCTCCCCCCGGTGGCTGATCGCGTTCTTCTCCTCCGCTGTCATCTCGGCACACGTCCGCGTCTCGCCCTCCGGCTGGAGGATCGGGTCGTAGCCGAAGCCGTTCGTGCCCACGGGGGCGTGGCGAAGGACGCCTCGCAGTTGGCCCTCGACCACTCGCTCCGTGCCGTCCGGGAGGGCCAGGGCTGCCGCGCAGGCGAAGTGGGCGGCGCGGTGTTCGTCGGCGATGTCGGAGAGTTGGGCCAGGAGCAGGTCCAGGTTGGCCTTGTCGTCGCCGTGGCGTCCTGACCAGCGGGCCGAGAAGATGCCCGGGGCGCCGTTGAGGACGTCCACGCACAGGCCCGAGTCGTCGGCCACGGCGGGCAGGCCCGTCGCCCGGGCCAGGGCGTGGGCCTTCAGGAGGGCGTTCTCCGCGAAGGTGACGCCGGTTTCCTTGACGTCGGGGATGTCGGGGTACGCGTCCGCGCCGACGAGGTCGAACGGCAGGCCTGCGTCGGCGAGGATCGCGTGGAGCTCGGTGATTTTGCCGGCGTTGCGGGTGGCGAGGATCAGGCGGGTCATGCCCACCAGTATTACGGCGTGCAGACCTTGGTCAGTTCGCCGGCCGCGTCGGTGACGGGGCTCAGGTCCGGGGTCTCGTCGCCGTTCTTGACCGCGGTACGGACGTTGGTCACGGCCTGGCTGAGGTGGTCGACCGCCTGGTTGACGTCGGTGTTGTCGGTCTTGTCGCCTATCGCGTCGAGGTTCTGGTCGATGGAGGCGAGGGCCTCGTCGATCTGGGTGGGGTCGTTCGACGCGTTCTCCACGGCCTGCTGGAGGTCGGTGACGCTGTCGGCGACGGCCTCGGCGGTCTGGACGCAGTCCAGTGCCTTGCTGACGGCGTCGCAGCCGGTGGTGAGGCCGACGGTGAGTCCTACGGCGGCCACCGCGGCGGCGATGGTGGTACGGCGACTACGGCGGCGTCTGCTCGCGGCCATGGATCTGTTCCCTCCCTGTGGCAGGCCTCAGGAGGCCCCCGTTGACTGGCCGGGCGCCCGTTGTGCACAGCGGGCGCCCGTACTCCCGAAGACGCCGGGGCGGGCGGTCGGGTTGCGCGCGCCGGCCACCGTTCTTGGCGGTCTCTTTACCTTTCGAGGACCGTGTCGAGCGCCTTGCTCTGCAGGACGGCGAGTTCGGAGCAGCCGAGGACGGCGAGGTCGAGGAGGGAGTTGAGTTCGTCGCGGGCGAAGGGTTCGGCCTCGGCGGTGCCCTGGACCTCGACGAAGCGGCCGTCGCCGGTGCAGACGACGTTCATGTCGGTGTCGGCCTTCACGTCCTCCTCGTAGCGGAGGTCGAGGAGGGGGACGCCGCCGACGATGCCGACGGAGACGGCGCTGACGGTTCCGGTCAGCGGCTGGCGGCCGGCCTTGATCAGTTTCTTGCCCTGGGCCCAGGCGACGGCGTCGGCGAGGGCGACGTAGGCGCCGGTGATCGCGGCGGTGCGGGTGCCGCCGTCGGCCTGGAGGACGTCGCAGTCGAGGACGATGGTGTTCTCGCCGAGTGCCTTGTAGTCGATGACCGCGCGCAGGGAGCGGCCGATGAGGCGGCTGATCTCGTGCGTGCGGCCGCCGATCTTGCCGCGGACGGACTCGCGGTCGCCGCGGGTGTTGGTGGCGCGGGGCAGCATGGAGTACTCGGCGGTCACCCAGCCCTCGCCGCTGCCCTTGCGCCAGCGGGGGACGCCTTCGGTGACGGAGGCGGTGCAGAAGACCTTCGTGTCGCCGAAGGAGACGAGGACGGAGCCCTCGGCGTGCTTGCTCCAGCCGCGTTCGATGGTGACTGGGCGGAGTTGTTCGGGGGTGCGGCCGTCGATTCGAGACATGGCGTTGAGCCTAGCCGGAGACGGGGATGCGGAAGGGGCCCCTCCTGGGATGGGAGGGGCCCCTTGGCCGGGATGGTCTCCGGCGTCACATCATGTCTTCGATCTCCGCGGCGATCGGGTCGGCGTCGGTGCCGATGACGACCTGGATGGCGGTGCCCATCTTGACGACGCCGTGGGCGCCGGCGGCCTTGAGGGCGGCGTCGTCGACCTTGCCGGCGTCGACGACCTCGGTGCGCAGGCGGGTGATGCAGCCCTCGACCTCTTCGATGTTCTCGATGCCGCCGAGTCCGGCGACGATCTTCTCTGCCTTGGTGGCCATGTCGGTCTCCTCACGCACAGTGGGCCCAGTTTCGTGAGCGATTGCGCCGTACGTACCGAAGATGACGTCACAGCAACCCAATCGTCCGTAACTGGTCTACACCACCTGGCGGGTGGTAGCCAACCCCGGGGAACGGCGGTGAGGAGGGAGTCCTCCGGTTGCGAAATTGACGGGTTCCTTATAACGCCCCCATCGTGTACAACAGGTCTACACCACTGAGTGGTGTAGACCACCACCCGATGGAGGAAGCGTTATGAGCACCGCCACCGAGACGGCGGCCCCCGCTAAGAAGCGGGGATCCGGTCTTATACAGGGCCTGCAGAAGGTCGGCCGAAGCCTGCAGCTCCCTATCGCCGTGTTGCCGGCGGCGGGGCTGATGGTCCGCCTCGGCCAGGACGACGTATTCGGCAAGGACGGCCTGGGCTGGGACAAGGTCGCCTCGGTCTTCGCCAACGCGGGCGGCGCCATCACAGGTGCCCTTCCGATGCTCTTCTGTATCGGCGTCGCCATCGGCTTCGCCAAGAAGGCCGACGGTTCGACCGCGCTCGCCGCGCTGGTGGGCTTCCTCGTCTACAGCAAGGTCCTGGAGTCGTTCCCCGTCACCGAGGCGAAGATCACCAAGGGTGCGGACATAGCCGCGACCTACAACAACCCCGGTGTCCTCGGCGGCATCATCGTGGGTCTGCTCTCGGCGGTCCTGTGGCAGCGGTACCACCGCAAGAAGCTGGTCGACTGGCTCGGCTTCTTCAACGGCCGCCGTCTGGTGCCGATCATCATGGCCTTCGTCGGGGTCGCCCTCGGTGTCTTCTTCGGGCTGGTCTGGGAGCCGATCGGTGACGCCATCACCAACTTCGGTGAGTGGATGACCGGTCTGGGCTCGTTCGGTGCCGCTCTCTTCGGCGCGATCAACCGCGGGCTCATCCCGATTGGCATGCACCAGTTCGTGAACACGGTCGCGTGGTTCCAGCTCGGCGAGTTCAAGGACGCCGCAGGCCAGGTCTACACGGGCGACTACAACCGCTTCCTGCACGGCGACCCGACCGCCGGAATGTTCATGTCCGGCTTCTTCCCGATCATGATGTTCGGTCTGCCCGCCGCGGCCATGGCCATCGCGCACACCGCCCGCCCCGAGCGCCGCAAGGCCGTGACCGGCATGATGGTCTCGCTCGCCCTGACGTCCTTCGTGACCGGCGTGACCGAGCCGATCGAGTTCTCGTTCATGTTCATCGCCCCGATCCTCTACGTGATCCACGCCGTGCTGACCGCCGTGTCCATGGCCGTCACCTGGGGGCTGGGAGTCCACGCGGGCTTCAACTTCTCCGCGGGCTTCATCGACTACGCGCTGAACTGGAACCTGGCCACCAAACCCTGGATGATCATCCCCATCGGCCTGGTGTTCGCGGCGATCTACTACGCCGTCTTCCGCTTCGCCATCATCAAGTGGAACCTCCCCACCCCCGGCCGCGAGCCCGAGGAAGAGGTCGAGGACCTCACCAAGGCGTAGAGCCGCCGTACCGCATGCGAAGGCCCCCGGAGCCCTGAACCGCTCCGGGGGCCTTCGTCATGCCCTGCGCGCTAGATCTCGTACGACACCCTCGGCGTCGCCAGAGTCACCGGGCCGTCGAAGACCGCGCGCGCGTCGGCGAGGTTGACCTGGGGGTCGGTCCACGGGGGGATGTGGGTGAGGACCAGGCGGCGGGCGCCTG
Organism: Streptomyces sp. NPDC005303; assembly: GCF_040607335.1. Taxonomy (NCBI): domain Bacteria; kingdom Bacillati; phylum Actinomycetota; class Actinomycetes; order Kitasatosporales; family Streptomycetaceae; genus Streptomyces; species Streptomyces sp. NPDC005303. The sequence continues at coordinate 441,213 of NZ_JBEXGM010000002.1, forward strand.
CCCGGGTCGCGGTCTCACCCGCCTCGCGGCCGTTGAGGTGCAGGTCGGGGATGTTCTCCTTGCCGTGCGTGAAGGCGGCCTCGCACAGGAACAGGTCGGTGTCGCGGGCGAGTTCGGTCAGGGCGGGGCTGAGACCCGTGTCACCGGAGTAGGTCAGCGACCTGCCGCCGTGCTCGATCCGGATGCCGTACGCCTCGACCGGGTGCGCCACGCGTTCCGTGTGGACGGTGAACGGGCCGATGTCGAAGGTGGACGGCTTGACCGTGTGGAAGTCGAAGACCTCGCTCATGGAGGAGGCGGTGGGGGTGTCGGCGTAGGCCGTGGTGAGGCGGTGTTCGGTGCCCTCGGGGCCGTAGACCGGAATGGGGTCGCAGCGGCCGCCGTCGTGGCGGTAGTAGCGCGCGACGAAGTACGCGCACATGTCGATGCAGTGGTCGGCGTGCAGATGGCTGAGGAAGATCGCGTCGAGGTCGTAGAGACCGCAGTGGCGCTGCAGCTCGCCAAGGGCACCGTTGCCCATGTCGAGAAGCAGCCGGAAGCCGTCGGCCTCGACGAGGTAGCTCGAGCAGGCCGATTCCGCGGACGGGAACGACCCCGAGCAGCCGACGACGGTGAGCTTCATGAAACAGAAACCTCCGCTGGCGGGAACTTTTCTGGGATGGAAACGGGGGTCGTGCGGTCCGTCGAGCGTAAGGCGCAAAACCTCCGGTCGCTCCTCCGCCAAGGGCTGTTGTGGGCGAACTCACCTGTGGTGTCACCGGTTCGGCTGGACCAGGGGCGTGTAGGGAGTGAGAGAGGGATCACGGGTTCAGCAGAGGGCGCGCGGGGCAGTTCGCGCGCCGGTAACGTCGTCCTCATGGACACGTCCTGGTGGCTCGCGCTCGCTGCGGTGGTACTGCTCGCGCTGGTCGCCACGCTCGTGGACGGCTGGGGGCGGGGGCACCGGCCCCGCGGACGCGCGGACCGTACGACTCGGCCGTCCGGGCGTACGACGGGGGTGCGGCCGCGGCCCGCCGAGATCTGGTGGGCACAGGTGCCGTACGAGGACGGGCCGGGGGGCAAGGACCGGCCGTGTCTCGTGCTGGCGGTGCGCGGCGGGCGGGTCACCGTCGCGAAGATCACCAGCAAGTACCGCGACGAGCGGGCCGGGGTGATCCCGTTGCCTCCGGGCTCGGTGGGCGACGCCCGGGGGCGCGCGAGCTTCCTGGAGACGGACGAGCTGCGCCTGGTGCCGGTGAGGGACTTCCGGCGCAAGGCGGGGGTGGTGGACCCGGTCCTGTGGGACCAGGTCCGTCACCTGGCGACCTAGCGGACGGTCAGGCCCAGAGCTGGCCCTGCAGTGTCTCGATCGCTTCCTCCGTGGTGGCCGCGGTGTAGACGCCGGTCGAGAGGTACTTCCAGCCGCCGTCGGCCACGACGAACACGATGTCGGCGGGCTCCCCCGCCTTGACCGCCTTGTTGCCGACGCCGATCGCCGCATGCAGGGCGGCGCCGGTGGAGACGCCCGCGAAGATGCCCTCCTGCTGGAGGAGCTCGCGGGTGCGGGTGACCGCGTCCGCCGAGCCGACGGAGAAGCGGGTGGTGAGGACGGACGCGTCGTAGAGCTCCGGTACGAAGCCCTCGTCCAGGTTCCTGAGCCCGTACACCAGGTCGTCGTAGCGCGGCTCGGCGGCGACGATCTTCACGTCCGGCTTGTGCTCACGCAGGTAGCGACCGACGCCCATCAGGGTGCCGGTGGTCCCGAGGCCCGCGACGAAGTGGGTGACCGAGGGGAGGTCGGCGAGGATCTCCGGGCCGGTGGTCGCGTAGTGGGCGCCCGCGTTGTCGGGGTTGCCGTACTGGTAGAGCATCACCCAGTCGGGGTGCTCGGCGGAGAGCTCCTTGGCGACCCGTACGGCGGTGTTGGAGCCGCCCGCGGCGGGGGACGAGATGATCTCGGCGCCCCACATGGCGAGCAGGTCCCGGCGCTCCTGCGAGGTGTTCTCGGGCATCACGCAGACGATCCGGTAGCCCTTGAGCTTCGCCGCCATCGCGAGGGAGATGCCGGTGTTGCCGGAGGTGGGTTCGAGGATCGTGCAGCCCGGGGTCAGACGGCCGTCCTTCTCCGCCTGCTCGATCATGTGCAGGGCGGGGCGGTCCTTGACGGAGCCGGTCGGGTTGCGGTCCTCCAGCTTGGCCCAGATGCGGACGTCGGCGGACGGCGAGAGCCGCGGCAGGCGCACCAGAGGGGTGTTGCCCACCGCGGCCAGCGGGGAGTCGTAACGCATCGACGATCAGGCCATGCCGCCGGCCACGGCCGGCAGGATCGTGACGTTGTCGCCGTCGGTGAGCTTGGTGTTGATGCCGTCGAGGAAGCGGACGTCCTCGTCGTTCAGGTAGACGTTGACGAACCGGCGCAGCTCACCGCCGTCCACGATGCGGGCCTGGACGCCCGCGTGCCGGGTCTCGAGGTCGGCGAAGAGCTCGGCGAGGGTGTTCCCGTTGCCCTCCACCGCCTTCTGGCCGTCGGTGTAGGTGCGAAGGATGGTCGGGATGCGGACCTCGATGGCCATGGTTGCGGGCTCCTGTCGGGAAGTGTTCTGGTCGGTGGGCGCACGACGACGCGCGCCGCGGCTCACGGCCGTACGGCGGCAGGGAACGTCAACAGATGGCGCTGTTCAGCCTGCACAGGTCGACGTGCAGCCGCGCCACGAGCAGGATGCCCGGCGCCTTCTCGCTCACGTCATTCAGAACCATGGGCTCATCGTATCGATTCCCGGTCGGGGCCCCGGAGTGTGATCTCGCATGCTGGATGAATCCTGACCGAACTGTGAGATCAGTAGGCGGTCACGATCGTGACCTCCTCCTCCGTGACCTCGCCCTCCACGATCCGGTACGAGCGGAACTGGAAGTCGCCGAGGCCGTCGGTGTCGGCGGTGGAGACCAGGACGTAGTGGGCGCCGGGCTCGTTGGCGTAGGAGATGTCCGTGCGGGACGGGTAGGCCTCGGTCGCGGTGTGGGAGTGGTAGATGACCACCGGTTCCTCGTCGCGGTCGTCCATCTCGCGGTACAGCTTGAGCAGGTCACCGGAGTCGAACTCGTAGAACGTGGGCGACATGGCGGCGTTGAGCATGGGGATGAAGCGCTCGGGGCGGTCGGACCCGGCCGGTCCCGCGACGACTCCGCACGCCTCGTCGGGGTGGTCCTTGCGCGCGTGCGCGACGATCTGGTCGACGAGGGCCTGGGTGATGGTCAGCATGTCGAAAGGATAAGCAAAGGGCCGCCCCGTACCGAGGTTCGGTACGAAGCGGCCCACATGCCGGACGTTCTAGCCGCCGACCTTCTCGAACTCGGGCTCGCGCCGGTCCGCGATACCCGGGTTCCGGGTCTTCAGGACGGCCCAGCCGATGCCCAGCGCGGCGGCCCATCCGGCCATCACGTACAGGCAGACGCGGGAGTCGGCGTCGTACGCGATCAGGCCGGTCACGAAGAGCAGGAACACGATCGCGATCCAGCTGCCGACCGAGCCGCCGGGTGCCGGGAAGGCCGAGGCGGGCAGACGGCCTGCCACGACCTCGCGGCGGTAGCGCACATGGCTGACCAGGATCATCAGCCACGTCCAGATGCCCGCCGCGGTCGCGACCGAGACGACGTACTCGAAGGCCTTCTCCGGCACGACGTAGTTCAGCACCACGCCGATGCCCATGAAGAGCACGGAGACGGTGATGGCCAGCGCCGGGGTGCGCGTCACCGAGAGCTTGTTGAAGGCCTGCGGCGCCTCTCCGCTGTCGGCCAGGGTGCGCAGCATGCGGCCCGTGGAGTACATGCCGGAGTTGCAGGAGGACAGGGCCGCGGTCAGGACGACGAAGTTCACGATTCCGGCGCCCGCCGGGATGCCGATCACGGCGAAGGCCTTCACGAAGGGGCTGACGCCCGCCGCGAACTCGGTCCACTTCACCACGCACAGGATGACGGTGAGGGCGCCGACGTAGAAGAGGCCGATGCGCCAGGGCAGGGTGTTGATCGCCTTGGGGAGGGTCTTCTCGGGGTTCTCGGACTCACCGGCGGTGACGCCGACCAGCTCGACGGCGAGGTAGGCGAACATCACGCCCTGGAGGGTCATCAGCGACGAGCCGATGCCCTTGGGGAAGAAGCCGTCGAAGGCCCAGAGGTTGGAGACCGCGGCGGTGTCACCGGCCGCGCTGAAGCCGAAGGTGAGGACTCCGAGGCCGATCACGATCATGCCGATGAGGGCGGTGACCTTGATCATCGAGAACCAGAACTCGATCTCGCCGAACAGCTTCACCGAGATCAGGTTGGCCACGAACAGGACGACCAGGAAGACCAGGGCCGTCGTCCACTGGGGGACGGCCGGGAACCAGTAGTTGACGTAGATCGCGGCGGCGGTGAGTTCCGCCATACCGGTGACGACCCACAGCAGCCAGTACGTCCAGCCGGTGAAGTAGCCGAAGAACGGGCCGAGGAACTCGCGGGAGTACTCCGCGAAGGACCCGGAGACCGGGCGGTAGAGCAGCAGCTCGCCGAGTGCCCGCATGATGAAGAAGATGATCACGCCGGCGACGGCGTACATCAGGATGAGGCTCGGACCGGCCTTGGCGATGTTCGCCCCGGCGTTGAGGAAGAGGCCGACGCCGATGGCGCCGCCGATCGCGATCATCTGGACCTGGCGGCTGCCGAGTCCGCGCTCGTACCCCTCTTCGGGGGTCTTCTCCGAGCCTGAGCCCGTGCCTGTGTCGACCTGAGCGGAGGTCATGTCTGTGGTGCGCCTTTCTCCATACCGACCCCGGCCTTCGTCGGCCGCGGATCGGATCTCGATCCCCCCGGATTGATGGAGTGAGCGGGCCCGGGCTTCCCCGGGTCCGCTGAGCCTGGCCGGCGGTTGCCGGCTCGGTGGCGCACCCGGCCGAACATACGGGTGGTGTTCGCCGGGCGGTCGTGAAGATTTATCACGGCCGCAGCATTGATCACCCGTGCATTATGTGGCGCGGGTCACAGGAAGAAGGGGACAAACGCCGCCCGGGATACGCGAATGCCGTCAGTGCGGTGACGTGATCGTTATCCGGATTTGAGCGTCCCCTGAGCGAACACGGAACCATCACATCTCATGGCATAAGGGTGGTCACGAGCGTCTCCTGGAGACCGCCCAGCCACAGGTACGCCATCACCATCGGCTTACGGGGGTCCTCGTCCGGGAGCCGGTAGAGGAGGTCGGTGTCCTCCTCGTCGGTGATGTCGAGGCGGGAGCCGATCGCGAGCCGCAGGTCGTTGAGGGCGCCGAGCCACTGCTGGGACTCACCGGGCGACAGCTTGAGGACCGCCCCGCCGTCGCCCGCGGAGTGCAGCGCGTCCAGGGAGCGGACCACCGCGAGAGCGTTCTCGCGCTTGCCGGCCCGCAGGTCGTTCTCGGTGTAGCGGCGGAACTCCGAGGAGTACGCCCGCTGCTCCTCGGCCTGCTCGGCCTGGGGAGTGCCCTCGGGGTCGCTGTAGGCGTCCGGGAAGAGCCGCTTGAGCACCGGGTCGGAGGGCGGCTCGCTCGGGCCGTCCGCGAAGAGCTCGGCGAGCGGGTCGTCGGGCGCGTCCTCGGCGGGTCCCGGGCCGATGAGCTCCAGGAGCTGGACGGCCAGCGACCGGATGATGGAGATCTCGACGTCGTCGAGAGCGACGGCCGCGCCGCCGCCGGGAAGCGGTTCGAAGGTTCCGGGCATCAGGGATTGTCGCTACTTCCGGTCCTGCGGGCGGGGGCGGGTCATTTCCGGTCCTGCTGGAGGGTGGCCCACAGACCGTAGCCGTGCATGGCCTGCACGTCGCGTTCCATCTCCTCGCGGGATCCGCTGGAGACGACCGCCCGGCCCTTGTGGTGGACGTCGAGCATCAGCTTGGTGGCCTTGTCCTTCGAGTAGCCGAAGTACGTCTGGAAGACGTAGGTCACGTAGCTCATGAGGTTGACCGGGTCGTTGTGGACGATCGTGACCCAGGGGACGTCCGGCTCGGGGACGGCGAAGACCTCTTCCGCCGACTCGGTGCGTTCGATCTCTACGGGAGCGGGTGACGTCACACGGCCCATGCTGCCACGCGCCCCACAAATCGTCACACTGACGCGAAGTGGGGTAGCATCCGTTGTTATGAACACAGCGGACCTTGGGCTGCCGGTGGACGTTCCCTCGACGGCGCTCTTCACGGACCAGTACGAGCTGACCATGCTGCAGGCCGCCCTGAAGGCGGGTACCGCCGAACGGCGCAGCGTGTTCGAGGTCTTCACCCGGCGGCTGCCGGAAGGACGGCGCTACGGCGTCGTCGCGGGCACCGGCCGGGTGCTGGACGCGGTGGAGAACTTCCGCTTCGACGGCGACGTCCTCGGCTTCCTGCGGGAGCGTTCCATCGTCGACGAGGAGACCCTGGACTGGCTCGCCTCCTACCGCTTCAGCGGTGACATCTGGGGCTACCCGGAGGGCGAGGTGTACTTCCCGGGCTCGCCGATCATGCGGGTGGAGGGCTCCTTCGCCGAGTGCGTGCTCCTGGAGACCGTGATCCTGTCGATCCTCAACCACGACTCCGCGATAGCCGCGGCCGCCTCCCGGATGTCCTCGGCCGCGGGTGACCGGCCGCTGATCGAGATGGGCGCCCGCCGCACCCACGAGCTGTCCGCCGTGGCCGCCGCCCGCGCCGCCTACGTCGGCGGCTTCGCCACCACCTCCGACCTCGCAGCCGGTTTCCGCTACGGCATCCCGACGGTGGGCACCTCCGCCCACGCCTTCACCCTCCTGCACGACCAGGAGCGGGACGCCTTCCAGGCCCAGGTGGACTCGCTGGGCCGGGGCACCACCCTGCTGGTCGACACCTACGACGTCACCGAGGCCGTCCGTACGGCCGTCGAGGTCGCCGGGCCCGAGCTGGGGGCCGTGCGCATCGACTCCGGCGACCTGCTCCTGGTCGCGCACCGGGTGCGCCAGCAGCTGGACGAGCTGGGCGCCAAGGGGACGCGGATCATCGTCACCTCCGACCTGGACGAGTACGCCATCGCCTCGCTGGCCGCGGCCCCGGTGGACGCGTACGGCGTCGGCACCCAGCTGGTGACCGGGTCCGGGCATCCGACCGCCTCGATGGTCTACAAGCTGGTCGCGCGCGCCGAGTCCGACGACCCGAAGGCGCCGCTGATCCCGGTCGCGAAGAAGTCGTCCGGGGGCAAGACCTCGGTCGGCGGCCGCAAGTGGGCGGCCCGGCGGCTGGACACGGAGGGCGTCGCGGAGGCCGAGGTGGTCGGCACCGGGCCGGTCCCGCCGGGGCTCACGGACCGGCAGTTGGTGGTGGAGCTGGTCAAGGGCGGCGAGGTGGTGGCGCGCGAGCCGCTGGACGTCGTACGGGACCGGCATGCCGCCGCCCGGGCCAACCTGCCGCTGTCGGCGACGCAGCTCTCGCGCGGGGAGCCTGTCATTCCGACGGAGTATGTCAACGGGCGCACGGGTAACTAGCGGCTGTCGTCCCGAACGCGCCCGTCCATGCCCCCTCCCGCCCGGTCCCCGAAGTCTCTAGGCTCATAAGTTCACTCTTAGTCGAAGGACACCCACCATGCGCCGCGCCTTGATCGTCGTCGACGTGCAGAACGACTTCTGCGAGGGAGGCAGCCTCGCGGTGGCCGGAGGCGCCGATGTGGCCGCCGCCGTCACCGAGCTGATCGGGCAGGCGGCGGGCTCCGGCTACCAGCACGTGGTGGCCACCCGCGACCACCACATCGCCCCCGGCGGCCACTTCGCCGACAACCCCGACTTCGTGCACTCCTGGCCGGCGCACTGCGTCGCCGGGACCGAGGGCGTGGGGTTCCACCCGAACTTCGCGCCGGCCGTCGCCTCCGGGGCGATCGACGCGGTCTTCGACAAGGGGGCGTATGCGGCGGCGTACAGCGGGTTCGAGGGCGCCGACGAGAACGGCGTGACGCTGGCCGACTGGCTGCGGGCGCGGGAGGTCACGGAGGTGGACGTGGTCGGGATCGCCACGGACCACTGCGTACGGGCCACCGCGCTGGACGCGGCCCGGGAGGGCTTCCGTACGCAGGTCCTCCTCGACCTCACCGCCGGGGTCGCCGAGGCGACGACCGAGCGGGCGATCGAGGAGCTGCGGCAGGCGGGCGTGGAGCTGTCCGGGAAGCCGGTCGTCTAGGGACGGGCACGCGGCCTCAGGCCGGTGCCGTCGGCCTCCTCAGCAGTGACCTGATCGGATGCCACAGCTCCTGGACCAGCTCGGGACCGCCCACGACAGCGTTGTCAGGGGCGGTACGCCATATCAGCCCGTCCGGGTGGTGGAGTACGGCGGTGATCTCGTCCGGGGTCGGGGGCGCACCGTTGCCGCGCAGGTACACCGCGCGCAGCCCCAGGTTGCGCAGCCTGGTCAGGGCGCGCGCCCGGTTGTGGGCGTGGACGAGTACCCGCACGTTGCCGTAGCCGTCGGCGGGCGGGCGGGGCAGGTTCAGCGCCACCACCACCCTGCCGTTCGGCAGCTTGCAGAAACCTCCTGCGGCCATGCGGTCATACCCCCGTGGGTGTCGGTGTCAATAAGGAAGCCACAGGACGCACCTAAACACGATCGGCGGCAACCCGCCAGGGGTTGCCGCCGATACGCTTCTGACCTGCTGTTTTACTTCTTCTTGACCGAAGGTCCGACCTGGAGCGTGATCGTCGAGCCGTTCAGGGGCTCCTTGACGATCTTGATCCGGGTGTCGGTGTCAGTGATGTTGACCCCGGCGAGCGGGTTCGACGCGTCGTAGTAGCTCGACGTGCCGTCGTCGAAGACCGGGACGCCCGGCTTGGACTTGATCTTCGTCGCGACGTCGGCGTTGTGCAGCGTGATCGAGTCCGTCGGGTACCAGCTGAAGGTGGAGTCGTAGGCCTGGATGCGGTTGCGCATCAGCGTGCCGTCGGACCACTTCAGCGCGGTCGGGTGGGAGTCGACCGGGAGGATCAGACCCTCGCCCGGGTGCTGGCTGGTGTTGTCGTCCGCCTGGGAGGTGTCCCACTTCCAGATCAACAGGCCGTTCTGGTAGGCGTAGTGCTCCACCCAGTCCGGACGGGTCTTCGAGAAGCCGTAGTTGTACGGGCCGACCTTCAACACCTTGTCGTACGACACGTATTGGCGGTTCTCGGCGAGGTAGTACTGCGCGTAGTCGTCCGTGATCGAGGCGCCGATGCGTGAGAAGCCGTTCGCGGTCCAGGCGGCGTCCGCCGTCTCGGCGTTGTCGGAGAACAGGGTCGCGCCGTCGGCGGCCACCGTGATCTCGTCGGCCGTGAAGCCCTTCTGGGCCACCCCGCCGTCCGTCTGGTAGCGGAAGCGCAGCTGGATCTTCTGGCCCGCGTAGGCGTTCAGCGGGAAGGTCAGCTTCTGGTGGGCGTCGACCGAGCCGGTGAGGGCGGGCTTGCCGCTGCCGTCGCGCGGGATGGCGGTGCCGTCGGCCAGAGTGCCGTCGACCGGCGTCCAGTTGGCGCCGTCCGTGGAGACCTCGGTGTAGAGGTAGTCGAAGTCCTGCTCGATGTCCCACCAGCCGTCGAGGGTCAGCGCCGCCGAGGACTTGCCGGTCAGGTCGACCGGGCGGGTCAGGGTGTTGCGCAGGTCGTCACCGCTGCCGCTCCACCACTGGGTCGCGCCCTGCGCCGGGGTGACCACCGGGGTGGTGACCGTCTTCCTCGGCAGCTGGACCACGAGCGCCTGCGGGTTCTTGGTGTTGTACTCCCCGACGCCCAGCTTGTGGGAGGAGCGCTTGCCGGCCGTGGCCACGTCGTAGTCGAGCCAGCCCAGTTGGAGCTTGTCCCAGGCGTTCATGTCGCCGGGAAGGTCACCGATGGAGTCCTTGCCGGTGCCGAGCCAGGAGCCGGACGACATCAGCGTCCAGAAGCCGGTGGAGTTCTCGCCGCCGCCGGAGGTGTCGTACTCGTCGGGCAGGCCGAGGTCGTGGCCGTACTCGTGGGCGAAGACGCCCAGGCCGCCGTTCTCCGGCTGGATGGTGTAGTCGCCGACCCAGATGCCGGTGTCGCCGATCTGGGTGCCGCCGAGCTTGTTGGTGTCCGGGCCGGTGGAGCCGGCGTCGGTGCCGAAGGCGTACCAGCGGTGCGCCCAGATCGCGTCCTCGCCCTGGGCGCCGCCGCCCGCGGACTCGTCCTCGCCGGCGTGCACGATCTGGAAGTGGTCGATGTAGCCGTCGGGCTCGTTGAAGTTGCCGTCGCCGTCGAAGTCGTAGCGGTCCCACTGGTCGAACTGGGCCAGCTCCGTCTTGATCTCGGCGGCGGTGTCACCGGCCGCCTCGCGCTCGGCGACCCAGGCGTTGACGCCGTCCTGGACCGCGTACCAGGCGCCGGTGGAGGCCTTGTTGGAGCCGTAACGGGCCTCGTTGTAGGGGACCTTGACCCAGTCGGTGACCTCGCCGTCGACCGAGTAGCGGCCCGAGGACTGCTTCTCGTAGTACTTCTTCAGCGACTCGGTCTTCTTGCCGGTGCCGAAGTACAGGTCCTGGAAGTGCGCCTGGTTGTAGTCCGCCTGCCAGGCCGTGCTGTTGTTCGTCTTGCGGTCCGGCTTGGCGATCTGGTTGTGCAGCGGGCCCACCGTGCCGCCGTAGCGGGGGTCGACCTGATCGCCGAACTCGACCAGGATGGTGAAGATCTTGTCGGTCTTCTCGCGGCCCAGCTCGACGTACTTGCTGTCGCCCTTGCGGCTCTTGAGCTCGACCACCTGGGAGCCGTTGCGGTTCTTCACCGCGGCGTCCCCGGAGATGACCTGGTCGAGCGCCTCCTTTCGCTGCGCCTCCTGGGTCTTGGTCAGCGGGCCGTCGAAGTCGTGCTCCCTGGCCTTCGCCGGTTGCGGGTCCTGCCGGTCGACCGCGGAGGTCCCAGCGGAGTTGTCCGCGGCCTGCGCCACGGCGAACGTGGAGAACGTGGCCGAGGCCGCGGCTATCGCCACGACCGTCGCTGCCGTCCTGAACATCCAGGATCTGTCAGTCACTTGTACCTCTCCCCTATCAGGCAAGTGAGCGGTATTTGACTAAAAGTTGGGGAGAAAAGACAGACCTTGACTTGGACCCATCAAATGCATTATCGGGAGCCGGTGTTCGCATTGCGGACACGTGACTGCAACACAACAGGCGCGCACAGATGTCCACTCGGTGGACGTCATGACTCCGTGCGCCCCCTGTGCTCCGGCACTGTTGGTTAGGTCACGCTTACCGTTCGTTCCACTCGGGCACACAGCCGATTAGAGTCGATTGGCGGAACGCCCGGACGTCGGCGGAATGCCAGGCCGACACGCCCCGTGGACCCCCAATTCCGAGGACACGATTGCCATGCCTCGTCCGACCGCCGCACAGATCGCCTACGGTTCGATCACCGTCATCTTCTCGACGCTCGCCATGCTGCTGCTGTCACAGACGAGTTCGGCCGTGGGGACCGCGGTCATCGCGGTCTCGGGGCTGGCCCTCGGCCTGCTGGTCGCCATGACGGTGCCCCAGCCGAAGTCCCGCGTCGTCGCACTGAGCAGGCCCGTGGAACGCCCGGCGGAAGAACCGGTGCCTGCCGCGGCCTCCAAGACCGCCGCCTGAGCACCACGTTGCCTGAACCGCGCGCTCCGGTTCGCCCTCCACGGGCCGAGCCGGACACGCCCGTGTGCCGACACAGGTCGCCCCGACCGACACACCTGCCTGACGACCGGGTCAGGCCGCGGTGACTACCACCGTCTTTGCCGCCTTGTCGTGCAGGCCCTGCTTGTAGGGCTTGTCGAAGTAGCTCCAGCCGCCTGAGATCGCGGTCCAGATGCAGGCGCAGCAGAACGCGAACGGGATCCAGAGCACCGCCGAGCGGATCAGCGTGGTCTGCACCGAGGGCGTGGAGCCGTTGTCGAGGTTCGCCACCCGCATACCGAGCCACTTCTTGCCGAGCGTCTGCCCGGACCGGGAGATCAGGACGGTGTCGTAGGCGATGTAGAGCACGGCCGCGAGGAACGACTGCGCGAGCGACTTGCCGTACTGGATGTCGTCACCGTTCACGTCGTACTCGCTCACCCCGAAGCCCCAGGTGATCAGCCAGACGACGATGCCCACCATGATCATGTCGATGATGCGGGCGAGCGTGCGCCGCCCGCTGGGCGCGAGCGGCGGCATGCCGGCCAGCGGGTCGGTGGGGTAGGAGCCGCCGCCGTACGGGTCGCCGCCGGGAGTGCCGCCGTAGGGCGGCGGCGGTGTGCTGTACGGCGATCCCGAGCCCTCGGCGGGCGGGGGCTGCTTCCTGAACGGGTCGTCATCCGGCGGCTGCCCGCCGGAGCCGGGGGGCGGTTCACTGCTCATGGCCCGAGTGGACCGCGAACCCCCCGCTTCCGCATCCGGCGCGCGGCCGTCCGGAGTACCGAATCCCGTACGCCGTTCGTGGGGCCCGCTCAGCCCGCGACGAACGTATGCGCCGCCTTGTCGTGCCAGCACTGGCGCCACGGCCGGTCGAACAGGCACCACGCGACGCCCACGAGGCCGATGCCGAGCAGGCCGGGGACGCTGTAGACCAGCCAGCGGCGCAGGGCCCCGCCGAAGGTCGGCGGCTCGTGGCCCTCGATGTCCCGCACCTCCAGACCGAGCAGCTTCTTGCCGAGGGTGCGGCCCCACTTGGCGGTGGGCAGCGCCTCGTACAGGACGCCGGCGACGAGGAGTACGGCGACCACGATGCCGAGGTACACCGACGTGGTGCCGTCCAGCAGCCAGACCGTCACGGTCTCGCCGGAGAGCTTGGCCGCGTCGACCTTCTCGTCGATGTGGTCGGCCGCCTTGGTGCCGAGGGGGACGGCGGCCACGGCGGTCACCGCGCCGACGACGAGAGTGTCGAGGAGGCGTGCGGCCAGGCGCTTGCCGAGCCCGGCGGGTCTGGCCGCGGCCTGGCGGCGGGCGGCCGCCTGGAAGATGTCCTCGACCGGCGGCTTCCAGGGGGCGGGCTGCTCCTCGTCGGGCCCGGCGAGCCGGTGCACCTGCTGGGCCCAGGAGGGCTGACCGCCACCGGGGCCCGGGCTCATGGGGGTCGCGGCGACCTGGGCTCCGGCGGCCTGCTGAGGCACACCCTGGTGCGGCACGCCTTGCTGCGGGGCGCCCGGAGGGGCCGTCTGCGGGCCGGGAGCGGGCGCGGACTGCTGGGGGCCGGAGAGGGCCGGGGCGGCGGCGGAGGCGGGGCCCTGGGGGCCCGCGGCACCCGCCGCCGCGGCCCGCTCGGCGGCGGCCTTGCCGGCACCGAAACCCGGGGCCTCGGGGGCGGCGGAGCCACCGGCCGCGGAGGGCTGCGCGGTGGGCCCGGCATACGCGGGTCCGGGCGTGCTTCCGTTCTGCGCCCCCGCCCCCGCGCCCTGCTGCGCCGTGCGCGGGGAGAGCGCGCGGAACTTCATGGTGCCGTCGTCGGACTGCTGGGCGGACCCCGCTCCACCGGCCCCGGCCGTGGGCCTGCGGAAGACACGCGTGCCGCCGTCCTCGTCCGGCTCGGCGGGCGGGATGGTCGCCGTGCCGTCGGTACGGGCCGCGTGACCGTCCGGCTGCGCCGGCGAGGAGCCGTCGGCGGGCCGCCCCGGACCGGGCACCCTGGGATCGGCGCCCTGCGGAGTCCGCGGTACGCCGGACTGGGCTCCCTGCGGCCCCTGGTGAGCCCCCTGGTGCGGAACCTGCTGGGGCGCCCCCTGCTGAGCCTGCGCGGCTGCCTGCGGCGACCCCCATGACACCCGGCGGTCCTGGTCGCCGCCGAAGCCCGCCTGGTGGGCCCGGTCGGCCGCCCACGCGGACGCGGGCTCGGGGCGGCTGCCGTGCTGGGTGTCGGGGTGCGGCGGTTCCTCGGCCGGGTCCTCGTCGAAGAAGTGCGGGCCCGTCTCCTCCACCGGGGACGGTGACGGCTCGGAGCTCGCGCCGGACGGCGGTGCGAGCGGTTCACCGGCCGCCGGGGCGGGACGGCTGGTGCCCGGCACCCAGGAGGCACCGTTCCAGTAACGGACATATCCAGGAATGGACGGGTCCGGGTAGTAGCCCTCGCGGGGCCTGTCGTCACCGGGTGCCGGGGTTGGGGCGCTCATGTCCGTCGTCCCGTATCTGCTCGGGGGTCAATAGAGGGGGCACCACATCTATCAGACCGGCGCAAGACCCACCGCCAGTCCCACCGGACCCACCCCTTTTGAGCACGACCGTGATACCGCCGGAAAAAAGTTCGCCGAACCCGCGTAATGATCCCGCCCCCTCCCCCCTCTCCACTCGTACGGGCCCACCGCGGGACCCGGACGAGAGCCGCGAGTCGCGAGCCGAGAGAGGAACGAACGACATGCCCCACACGGTGGTAGAGCGCGAACTGGAGCTCAGACTCATCCTGTCGCCCGAGCGCAGCATCCCGGTCCCGGCCCGGCTGGGCTACCGCAGCGACGACCCCTTCGCCGTCCACCTCACCTTCCACATCGGTTCGGACCACCCCGTCCACTGGACCTTCGCCCGCGAACTCCTCGTGGAGGGGGTGTTCCGCCCGTGCGGGCACGGGGACGTGCGGGTGTGGCCGACGAAGGTCGCGGGGCGCGGTGTCGTGCTGATGGCGCTGACCTCCCCCGACGGCGACGCCCTCCTTGAGGCCCCGTCCGCGCAGGTCTCGGCCTGGCTGGAGCGCACGCTGAGGGCGGTCCCGCCGGGCTCCGAGGCGGAGCAGCTCGGCATCGGCGAGGGCCTCGCCGAGCTGCTGGCCCGCACTCCGGCCGACGATCTGTGGCTGCGCGACCCGTGGCCGGGCGACGAGTCGGCGGACGGGGAGTGAGCGCCCGTGGGGGACGGGGTCAGAACAGCTTGCCCGGGTTCAGGATCCCCAGCGGGTCGAAGACCCCCTTCACCGCCCGCTGCATCTCCACCCCCACCGGTCCGATCTCACGCGCCAGCCACTCCTTCTTGAGTACGCCCACCCCGTGCTCCCCGGTGATCGTGCCGCCGAGCTCCAGGCCGAGGGCCATGATCTCGTCGAAGGACTCACGGGCGCGCCGGGACTCGTCGGGGTCGGCGGCGTCGAAGCAGACGGTGGGGTGGGTGTTGCCGTCACCCGCGTGGGCGACGACACCGATGGTGAGCCGGTGCTTCTCGGCGATCCGCTCGGTCCCTTCGAGCAGCTCGCCGAGCCGGGAGCGGGGCACGCACACGTCGTCGATCATCGTGGTGCCCTTGACGGCTTCGAGCGCGGTGAGGGAGAGCCTGCGGGCCTGGAGCAGCAGTTCCGACTCGGCCGCGTCCTCCGCCGGGACGACCTGCGTGGCACCGGCCGCCTCGCACAGGGCGCCGAGGGCGGCGAGGTCGGCGGCCGGGTCCGTGGTGTCGAAGGCCGCGAGGAGCAGGGCCTCGGTGGTCTCCGGGAGCCCCATGTGGGCCAGGTCGTTGACGGCCTTGACGGTCGTACGGTCCATCAGTTCGAGGAGGGACGGCACGTGTCCGCCCTCCATGATCCTGCACACCGCGTCGCAGGCGGCGGCCCCGGAGGAGAACTCGGCGGCCAGCACCAGTTGCTCGGGCGGCTTCGGCCGCAGGCCCAGGACCGCCCGGACGACGATGCCGAGCGAGCCCTCGGAGCCGACGAAGAGGCGGGTCAGGTCGTATCCGGCGACCCCCTTGGCGGTGCGGCGGCCGGTGGACATGAGCCGCCCGTCGGCGAGGACGACGTCCAGTCCGAGGACGTACTCCGCCGTCACCCCGTACTTGACGCAGCACAGTCCGCCGGACGCGGTGCCGATGTTGCCGCCGATCGTGCACATCTCCCAGCTGGAGGGGTCCGGCGGGTAGTAGAGGCCGAGTTCGTTCACCGCGCGGGACAGGGTCGCGTTGACGACGCCCGGTTCGACGACGGCGATCCGGTCGACCGGGTTGATCTCCAGGATCCGGTCCATCCTCGTCAGGGACAGCACGATGCAGCCGTCGGAGGCGTTGGCCGCGCCCGACAGGCCCGTGCGGGCGCCCTGGGGGACGACCGGGGCACGCAGTTCGGTGGCGATGCGCATGACGTGCTGGACCTGTTCGACCGTGCGTGGCAGGACGACCACGGCGGGGGTGCCGGCCGGGCAGAAGCTCGCCATGTCGTTGGCGTAGGAGACCGTGACGTCCGGGTCGGTGAGAACGGCTTCGGCGGGCAGAGCGGTGAGCAGCCGGTCCACCAGGTTGCCGGTGACCTCGTCGCGGGGGGCTTCGATACGGCTCATGATCACAGCGTCGCACCGGGGGCCATCGGTGTGAACCCCACCAGCGCCGACTGGCGTGCGCCGGGGTGTGCTCGTCGTACTGGCGCACAGTGAGCGCCATGGAGAACCAAGCCACCAGGAACCGGCCGGCGCGGCGGCGGGAGGAGCGGTGGGCCCGGCTGCACGGGCGGCTGGTGATCGCCGCCGTCGCGGGCTGCGCGGTGCTCGGTGCGGCACTGATGCTGCTGCCCGCGGAACGGACGGTGACCCGCGCTCCCGCCCCCGCCCCGGGGGCCCAGGCGCTGACGGCGGTCGCCGCCGGGGTGCCGGCCGCGCTGCCCGACCTCGCGGCCCTGATCGATGAGCGGGAGGCGCATCTGCGCAGGCATCCCGAGGACGCCGAGTCGTGGGCGGTGCTCGGGACGGCGTATGTCGAACAGGGGCGGCGGACGGCCGACACGGCGTTCTACGCGAAGGCCGAGGACAGTCTGCGGATGTCCCTGAAGGTGCGCAGGAGCGCACCGGCCCTCGGCGCTCTGGCCACCCTCGCGAACGCGCGCCGGGACTTCCGGACCGCGCGGACCTGGGGTGAGGAGGCGCGGCAGCTGGAGCCGAAGCGGTGGACGACGTATCCGGCGCTGATCGACGCGTACACCGGGCTCGGCGACTACAAGGCGGCCCGTGGGGCGCTGGAGCGGCTGACGCGGCTGCGGTCGGGGCCGGCGGTGCGAGCCCGGGCGGCGGCCGTGTACCGGGACCGGGGCTGGCGCGAGGACGCGGCGGCCCAGCTCGCCGACGCGGCGGCGGGGGCCGAGGCGCCGGCCGAGCGGGCCGCGTATCTGGAGGGGGCCGGGCAGCTCGCGTGGGAGCGCGGCGACCGCGAGGACGCGCTGCGGCACTTCCAGGAGGCGGTCCGGATCGACCCGGACCAGCGGGCCGCCCAGGCCGGGCAGGGCCGGGCCCTTGCGGCGCTGGGCCGCACGACGGAGGCCCTGAACGCCTACCGGATGGCCCTCGCGAAGCAGCCGCTGCCCCAATACGCCCTGGAGCTGGGCGAGTTGTACGAGTGGCTGGGGCTGGGGCAGGCCGCCCGGGTGCAGTACGACCTGCTGCGGGCGACGGTGGAACGGGCCGCGGCGGGCGGGGCCGACGAGCAGCTGGTGCTCGGGCAGTTCGAGGCGGACCACGGCGACCCGGCCGCAGCCGTGGGGCGGTTGCGGGCCGAGTGGCGACGGCAGCCGGGGATCGCGGTGGCCGACGCGCTGGGGTGGGCGCTGCACCGGGCGGGCCAGGACCGCGAGGCCCTGCGGTACGCCCGGATCGCGACGGACAAGGCGCACGGGGGCGGGGTGCGCAGCGCGCTGTACGCGTTCCATCTGGGCATGACCGAACGGGAGCTGAAGCAGTACGCCCCCGCGCGCCGGCATCTCCAGGAGGCCCTGCGGATCAATCCCTACTTCTCGCCCGTGCGGGTGCGGGCGGCGCGGGAGGCCTTGGCGGCGCTGGGGGACGTACCGGACGAGCCGGCCAGGGGCTAGAGGTTGCCCCGCCTCTCCTGCTCCCGTTCGATGGCCTCGAACAGTGCCTTGAAGTTGCCCTTGCCGAAGCCCATCGAGCCGTGTCGTTCGATGAGTTCGAAGAACACGGTCGGCTTGTCCTGGACCGGCTTGGTGAAGATCTGCAGCAGATAGCCGTCCTCGTCGCGGTCGGCGAGGATCTTCAGTTCCCGGAGGGTGTCGACCGGCACCCGGGTGTCGCCGACCCACTCGCCGAGGGTGTCGTAGTAGGAGTCGGGGGTGTCGAGGAACTGGACTCCGGCCGCGCGCATGGTCCGCACGGTCTGCACGATGTCGTTGGTGTTCAGTGCGATGTGCTGGACGCCCGCGCCGCCGTAGAACTCCAGGTACTCGTCGATCTGGGACTTCTTCTTGGCGATGGCGGGCTCGTTGATCGGGAACTTCACCTTGAGCGTGCCGTCGGCCACGACCTTCGACATCAGCGCGCTGTACTCGGTGGCGATGTCGTCGCCCACGAACTCCTTCATGTTCGTAAAGCCCATGACCTTGTTGTAGAAGCCCACCCACTCGTTCATCCGGCCGAGTTCGACGTTGCCGACGCAGTGGTCGACGGCCTGGAAGGTGCGGTGGGCAGGGGGCTCGACGACGGGGGCGGCGGCGGCGAAGCCGGGCAGGTACGGGCCGTCGTAGCCGGTGCGCTCGACCAGGGTGTGGCGGGTCTCGCCGTAGGTGGCGATCGCGGCGAGCACGACCGTGCCGTACTCGTCCTTCAGCTCGTACGGCTCGGCCACCGAGCGGGCGCCGTGTTCGATGGCGTACGCGTGGGCGCGGCGGGCGTCGGGGACCTCGATGGCGAGGTCGATCACGCCGTCGCCGTGCTCGGCAACGTGCTGGGCGAGGAAGTGGCCCCAGGGGGTGGCGGGCTTGATGACCGAGGTGAACACGAAACGGGCGGAGCCGTTCTCCAGCACATAGCTCGCGGTCTCGCGGCTGCCGTTCTCCGGTCCGGAGTAGGCCACGAGCCGCATGCCGAAGGCGGTCGAGTAGTAGTGCGCCGCCTGCTTGGCGTTGCCGACGGCGAAGACGACCGCGTCCATTCCCTTGACCGGGAAGGGATCGGCCTGCCGGGCGGTGTCGGGAGTGTGGTGTGTGGTCTGCGTCATGTGCGAAGCCTGGCTCCGCTCTGCAAGGTGCGCAATAGTTTGCGTATCCGCTGGACAATCTGTTCAGCGATACGGCCGTATCGACGGCCTTTCTGTACAGGGTGACCATCGTTGCGGGAGGCTGCCGTGGGGATCGACGAGCTGGACGGGCGGATCATCGTGCTCCTCGCGCGGGAGCCGCGGATCGGGGTCCTCGAGATGTCCCGGCGGCTGGGGGTGGCCCGGGGGACGGTGCAGGCGCGCCTGGACCGTCTTCAGTCGAACGGAGTCATCCGGGGGTTCGGTCCGCAGGTCGATCCGGCGGCCCTCGGCTACCCGGTGACCGCGTTCGCCACGCTCCAGATCCGGCAGGGGCAAGGGGCCGACGTACGGGCGCACTTGGCGGGCGTGCCGGAGGTGCTGGAGCTGCACACCACCACCGGCAGCGGGGACATGCTGTGCCGGCTGGTGGCGCGCTCCAACGCCGATCTCCAACGTGTGATCGACCGGGTTGTCGGTTTCGATGGGATCGTCCGGGCCGCCACCGCGATCGTCATGGAGAACCCCGTTCCGCTGCGGATCATCCCGCTGGTGGAGCAGGCGAGCCTTCAGGAGGCGCACGGGACGTGACGTGACCTGGCGTGGGAGGAGGCGGTGTGAACTTCTGGGAGTACCTCGGCAGCCGCCACCAGCAGCTGCTCGTGGACGCCTACCAGCACGCGAGCGCCGTCTTCCGGTGCATGGTCGTGGCGACGGTGATCGGGGTGCTGATCGGGGTCGTGACCTACCGCAGCGAATGGGCGGGCAACCTCGCCACGACGGCCGCCTCGACGATCCTGACCGTCCCGTCGCTCGCCATGATCGGTCTGCTGATCCCGGCCGTGGGGCTCGGGGTGCCGCCCACGGTGATCGCCCTGACGCTGTACGGGCTGCTGCCGGTGGTCCGCCACGCGATCGTCGGGCTGCGCGGGGTCGACCCCTCGCTGGTGGACGCGGCCAGGGGCATCGGTATGTCCCGGGTGACGCGCCTGGTGCGGGTCGAGCTGCCGCTCGCCTGGCCGCCGATCCTGACCGGGATCCGGGTCTCGACACGGATGCTGATGGGCATCGCGGCGATCGCCGCCTACGCCTCCGGGCCCGGTCTGGGCAACGAGATCTTCCGCGGCCTCGCCTCCCCGGGCAGCAGGAACGCGCTCAACCAGGTGCTCGCCGGCACGCTCGGGATCATCGTCCTCGCCCTGCTGTTCGACGCCGCGTACCTCCTGCTCGGACGGCTGACGATTCCGAGGGGGATCCGTGACTGAGACATCCGGCACCTCGGGTGCGTCCATCGGGTTGGAGGGCCTGACCAAGAGATATCCCGGCAGCCCCCGGCCGGCCGTCGACAGCGTCACCCTGGAGATCAAGGCGGGCGAGACCGTCGTCCTCGTGGGGCCGTCCGGATGCGGTAAGTCGACGACACTCAAGATGATCAACAGGTTGATCGAGCCGACCGGGGGACGCATCCGGATCAACGGCGAGGACGTGACCGACACCGATCCGGTCAAGCTGCGCCGCACGGTGGGCTACGCCGTCCGGTCGGCCGGGCTCTTCCCGCACATGACGGTCGCGCAGAACATCGCGCTCGTGCCGAGGATGGCCGGCTGGGGGAAGGCCCGGATCGAGGACCGGGTGGAGGAGCTGCTCGACCTCGTCGGGCTCGATCCCGGCGAGTTCCGCGGCCGTTATCCGGGTCAGCTGTCCGGCGGTCAGCAGCAGCGGGTGGGGGTGGCGAGGGCGCTCGCGGCCGATCCGCCCGTCCTGCTGATGGACGAGCCGTTCGGGGCGCTCGACCCGATCACCCGTGACCGTCTCCAGGACGAGCTGATCCGGCTCCAGCGCGAGCTGCGCAAGACGATCGTCTTCGTCACCCACGACTTCGACGAGGCGATCAAGCTGGGCGACCGGATCGCCGTGCTGCGCGAGCGGTCCCACATCGCCCAGTTCGACACCCCTGAGGCGATCCTGACCAACCCGGCCGACGACTTCGTGTCCGGGTTCGTTGGTGCCGGGGCGGCGCTGAAGCGTCTGAACCTCACCCGGGTACGGGATGTGGAGATCACCGGCTATCCGACGGTGACCGTCGACGACTCGCTCCAGGAGATCTTCAACAGGCTCCGGGGCAGCGGGACCAACGAGGTCCTGCTGCTCGACCGGCGCGGACGGCCGTACAAGTGGCTCAGGCGCGGGGACCTGATGCGCGCCAAGGGGTCGCTGGCGCGGGCCGGGACGCCGGTGAGCGACACGGTGAGCAGGGACGCGACGCTGCGGGACGCGCTGGCGGCCGTGCTGACCGACAACGCGGGGCGGGTCGCGGTGACCGGGCGGCGGGGGGAGTACACGGGGGTCGTCGACATGGGCACGCTCATGAACTCCGTGCACGAACTCCTGGAGGCCGACCGTGTGGAGGCGGCGGCGCACCAGCACGAGCCGGAGGGGATCCGGGCCGCCCGGACGCACGCCGAGCAGGAGGCTGCCGGCCGAGGGGAGCGGAAGGCGTGACGACGTCGGAGACCGCGGAGGTGACGCAGACGCTGCTCGCCCCTCCCCCGCCGGCCCCGCCCAGGAGTCGCGTGTCCTGGCAGAAGCTGACCTTCCTGCCCGCGTTCCTGGTGGCGGTCCTGCTCGCGACCTGGCTGTGGTTCGAGCGGGCCGACCTGGACCCGCTCTCCGAGAACGCGCTGTCGAACGGGCAGGTGTCCAAGGCGCTGTGGCAGCACGTGCGGCTGACGGCGATCTCGACGTTCTTCGTGCTGATCATCGCGATCCCGCTGGGGATCGTGCTGACGCGGAGGGCGTTTCGCGGGGCGAGCCCGGTGGCGACGGCGCTCGTCGGCATGGGCCGGGCGACCCCGGCGGTCGGCCTGCTGGCCCTGCTGGTGATCTGGCTGGGCCCGGGCAGGAAGGCGGCCCTGATCGGCATCATCGCCTACGCCGTCCTGCCGGTCCTGTCGAACACGATCGCGGGCCTGAAGGCGACCGACCCGACCCTGCTGGAGGCTGCGCGCGGCATCGGCATGTCACCCCTGGGCGTCCTGTCCCGCGTCGAACTCCCGCTGGCCGTCCCCCTGATCCTCGCGGGCGTCCGCACCGCCCTGGTCCTCGACGTAGGCACGGCGACCCTGGCGGCCTTCGAAGGAGGTGGCGGCCTCGGCGTCCTGATCACGACCGGCATCACCGACCAGCGCATGCCCGTCCTGATGCTCGGCTCGATCCTCACGGTGGCCCTGGCCCTGCTGGTCGACTGGCTGGCCTCCCTGGCGGAAGTACTGCTGAAGCCGCGGGGGTTGGAGGTGGGGTGATGAGGCGAGGGTGTCACCGACTACCGCGTCTTCGTCGGAGCGAGTTACAAAGAACCTGTTGCAAAGAAGACTTTGCATAGATACCTTTGTACGCATGCCGGAAGAGCCGAAGGTACGGAAACTCGACGCCCGTTCACTGCGCGGGCTGGCCCATCCCCTGCGGATGGAACTGCTCAACGCACTGCGCCGGCGCGGACCCGCCACCGCGTCGATGCTCGCCGAGCGGCTGGGCGAGTCCAGCGGCGCCACCAGCTACCACCTGCGCCAACTCGCAGAGCACGGCTTCATCACCGACGCCCCGGAGCACGGGAAGGGACGGGAGCGGTGGTGGAAGGCCGTGGACCAGGGGCTGACCTTCGACTCCACCGAGTTCGACGGCGCCGGACCCGAAGTACGCGGGATGGCCGAGATCTACCTGCACGAGATCGCCGCCAATCACTCCCGCGAGCTGTCCGGCTGGCTCAGCACGCGGGACCACTGGTCCTCCGACTGGACCCGCGGTTCCGACATGAGCGACATGACGCTCCAGCTCACCCCCGAGCTGGCCATCGAGCTCATCGACAAGATGCATGCCCTGATCAACGACTACCGCGGCCAGGTCACCGACGAGGACCCCGGCGCGGAGCAAGTACGCATCCACACGCACCTGTTCCCCATCGAAACGGACTGAAGGGCCCCGCCATGCACCCCGAGACCCACCTCGCCGCACACCACCTCCGCGCCGCCGACCTCCGCGCCGAGGCCGACGCCCACCGCCTCGCCAAGCAGGCCGAGCGGCCGTACGCCATCAGGACCCGGCTCGGCTGGACCCTCGTGGAGGTCGGCCTCCGCCTGGCCTCCCCCAGGCCGGCCTTCGCGCCCTAGCAGGCGGGGACGGCCCCCTTGCCCGAGTCCAGCGCGGTCAGCGCGCCGACCGCCCCCTTCAGGGACGTCACCGGGATCAGCCGCAGCCCCTTCGGCAGTTCCGCCTTCGCGTCGGCGCACTCGTCCTTCGGGACCAGGAACACCGTCGCCCCGTCCCGCTTCGCGGCCTGCGTCTTCAGTGCCACGCCGCCCACCGCGCCGACCGTGCCGTCCGCGTCGATCGTGCCGGTCCCGGCGATGGTGCGGCCGCCCGTGAGGTCGCCCCCGGCGCCGTCACCGTCGAGCTTGTCGATGATCCCCAGCGTGAACAGCAGCCCCGCGCTCGGCCCCCCGACGTCCGCGAGCCTCAGCGTGACCTTGACCTTGTCGTCGCTGAGCTTGAGGTAGCCGAGCGCCGCCTGGGTCGCCGCGTCCTGGGACTCCTTCATCTGGGCGGTGTTGTGCTTCTCGATCTCCTTGACGCTCTGTCCGCTCGGGTAGACCGCGTCGTGGGGCATGACCGCCCGGTCGGTGCGGAACCAGCTGTCGAAGATGTCGCCGAGCGAGACGTGTGTGTCGGGCCCGGTCGCCTCGATGGTCGTCATCCGCAGCTGCCCGCTCGTCGTACGGGTCTTCGCCCCGGAGATCGTGATCACCTCCGCGCCCTTGTTCTCGCCGAGCACGTTCGCCGTCATCCCGGGCTGCGCCAGTGCGAAGGGCAGCGGCGCGAAGAGGGCCGTGGCGACCAGTGCCACGACGGGCAGGGCGCAGACGGCGACGGCCTGGGGGCGCGTGAGGCGAGAGAGCACG
The DNA here is from genome assembly GCF_040607335.1 of Streptomyces sp. NPDC005303. Lineage (NCBI taxonomy): Bacteria > Bacillati > Actinomycetota > Actinomycetes > Kitasatosporales > Streptomycetaceae > Streptomyces > Streptomyces sp. NPDC005303. Next base: position 465,042 of record NZ_JBEXGM010000002.1, read on the forward strand.
GGATCAATCTAACGTGGCGGTCGATTCCGGCCACGACCGGTCAGCCCCGGTACAGATCCCGTCTCGCACGCGTGAAGCGCCGCAGTACCTCGGGCAGCGGTTCGACACCGATACCGGGTGTGCGGGGTACCGGCAGATGGCCGTCCTTCAGGACGAACGGCTCGGTGATGTCCTCGGCGAAGTAGCGCGAGGAGGCGGAGGTGTCGCCGGGGAGCGTGAAGCCGGGCAGGGCGGCCAGGGCGAGGTTCGGGGCGCGGCCGATTCCCGTCTCCAGCATGCCGCCGCACCACACCGGCACGCCGTGCGCGCGGGCCACGTCGTGGATGCGGCGGGCCTCCAGATAGCCGCCCACGCGCGCGGGCTTGACGTTCACGACGCGGCAGGCGTCCAGCGCGATCGCGGAGGCCGTGTCCCGGGCGTTGTGGAGGGACTCGTCGAGGCAGACGGGGGTGGCGATACGGCTCTGGAGGCGCGCGTGGCCGTACAGGTTGTTCTCGTCCAGCGGCTCCTCGATCAGCAGCAGCCCGAACTCGTCCAGGCGCCGCAGGTGTTCCGCGTCCGCGAGGGTGTAGGCCGTGTTGGCGTCGACCTGGAGGGGCAGAGCGGCGCCGAAGCGCTCACGTACGGCCCGTACCGGCTCGATGTCCCAGCCGGGCTCGATCTTCAGCTTGATCCGGACGTATCCCTCGGCGAGATACCGCTCGACGTCGTCCAGCAGCTCCGGCACGGAGTCCTTGATCCCCACCGACACCCCCGCGGGCACCCGGTCGCGCACCGCGCCGAGATACACCGCCAGCGGCATGCCGTACGACCGCAGCTCCGCGTCGAGAACCGCCGTCTCCAGGGCGGCCTTCGCCAGCTCGTGGCCCTTGATCCCGCTGACGGCGGGCCCGACCAGCGCCGCCGTGAGCGCGGGCAGCGCCGCCACCTTCGGCACCAGGAAGTCCCGCAGGACGAGCTCCGCGCCCGCCACGAACTCCGAGCAGTAGCGCGGCTGGGGGTCGGCGGCGAACTCCGACCAGCCCGCGGCGGTGTCCGTGACGACGTGCAGCAGGAAGGTGTCCTTCGTGGTCATCGTGCCGAACGAGGTACGGAACGGAGTGACGAGCGGGATCGCCACGTGGACGACTTCGACGCGCTCCACCTTCATACCGCGGCCTCCTTGGTCAGTGTGTACCAGCCGTCCCGGGACATGCCGGTCGCGCGGAACCCCTGTCCGAACGCCTCCGTGAACACCTCGCGCACGGCCCGCCGCCAGCGCAGCGCGAGCGCCGGGTCCGCGGCCCGCAGCCTGACGACGTCTTCCGGGACCCGGCACCAGAGGCGCGGGCCGGCGGGGTCGCGACGGGCGAGGACGTCCCCGTCCGGTGCACGGTGGCTGGCGGGCGTGCCCTCGCGGTCACCCGGGTCGTCGTACGACCGGCCGGGCGCCGCCAGATCCCAGGTCACCGTCAGCCGGTCGCTCTCGTCACCGCCGTTCACGCCGTCGGTCATGGGGCCGTAGAAGTCGACGAGGTACTCGGTGCCGACCGCGCCCAGCTTGGCCAGGTTGAAGCGGGCGTTGCGGGCGACCAGCGGGTCGAAGGTCCAGCGCATGCTGCGGGCGCCGAGGCCGAGCGCCCAGGCCCGCTGCGCCTGCTTCACCGCCTGCCCGAGGCCGGGCTCCGCGGCGGCGACCAGGGAGTACACCTCCCGCGAGCCCGGCGGCCCGAACACCGCGGCACAGGCCCCGACCAGGCGCTCACCGTCGTGGGCGGCGTGCACCGCGCCGCCCGCGTGGACCAGGCTGTGCAGCACCTCGGCGGGATAGGGCGGGGACGTGGGCGGGGTCCGCCACACCTCGCCGAAGTACGCGCTGACGGCACGGAGGCCGGCGACGTCGTGGACGGTACGGATGTTCACTCCGGTCATGTGCCCAGTCTTGGATCGCGTCGGCGGCCACGGGTTGTACGGCTGCACAACCTCCGCATACGTTTTTTGCGGATCGGCCAAATCCAAATCCTCATCCCTGGAGAACCACCTGTGGACGCCTGCACCCTCGGTGACCTCCTGGACGTCGTCGGCGGCACCTCCGTACACCTGCACACCGCTCCCGCCGGGCTCACCGCTCCGGTCACCCAGGTGCTCCTGTACGACGCCCACGCCCCGCTCCCTCCGGCGCCGGGCGCGCTGCTGCTGGCGGTCGGGGTGCGGGCGGCCGCGGCCGGGCCGCTGGCGAGGGCGGCCGCGGAGGCCGGGATGACCGGGCTGGTGGTCCGGGGGCCGGACGGGCCGACGGCCGAGGCACAGACGTACGGTGTGGCGCTGCTGTCCGTCGCCGAGGACATCGCCTGGCACCAGGCGCACCTGCTGCTGGCCTCGGCCATCGGCGCCCGGCCGGTACCGTCCACGGGCGGCCACGGCGACCTCTTCGCCCTCGCCGACGCCATCGCGGCGGCTACCGGCGGGGCCACCGCCGTGGAGGACCCGCGCCGGCGGATCCTCGCCTACTCCACCGTCCCCGGCCAGCCGGTCGACGAGGACCGCCGCCAGGGCATCCTGGGCCTCCAGGTGCCGGCCGACGTGGAGAACACCGAGCAGTACCGGGAGCTGTTCGCGGCCGCCGGACCGCTTCGGCTGCCCGCGCTGCGGGACGGGGTCCTGCCGCGCCTCGCGGTCGCCGTCCGGGCCGGCGGGGAGACCCTCGGCTCGGTGTGGGTCGTCGACGACGGCACGCTCGCCGCGGACGCGGAGGAGACCCTCGCCCAGGGGGCGTCGACGGCGGCCCTGCTGCTTCTGCGGGCGCGGGCGGCCCAGGAGCTGGCCCGGCACCAGAGCAGTGACCTGCTGCGGCGGGTACTGGACGGCACGGCGGACGCGGCGGCGTCCGCCGTGCGGCTGGGAGCCGAGGGACCGGTGCGGGTCGCCGCCTTCGTCCTGGACGCGGCCGGCCTCCCGGACGCCGGACAGACCGGGCTGCGGCTGCTGGACGTCGTACGGCTGCAGTGCGAGGCGCGGTACGGGCGGCAGGCGTGTGTGCTGCTCGACGGGGTGGTGTACGCGCTGCTGCCCGCGCCCGGGGTTCGCCACAAGCGGTTGGCGCAGGACATCGTGGCGCGGGCCGGGCAGGCGCTCAGGGTGCCGGTGCGGGCGGGGCTGGGCGAGGTGGTGGCGGGGCTCGGGGAGGTGGCCGGGTCGCGGGCGGACGCCGACCTGGTGCTGCGGGTGCTCGGACCCTCGCTGCCGGTGGCGACCGTCGACGAGGTACGGCCGCGCGTGACGCTGCTGCGGCTTGCCGAAGTGCTCCGCGAAAAACGGGAGTTGACTGCGGGGTCCTGGCGGCGGGTGCTGTCGTACGACGCCGAGCACGGCACCGACCACGCCCGCACGCTGGTCTGTTGGTTCGACGCGGGCTGCGACGTGGCGGAGGCGGCGAGGCTGCTCGCCGTACATCCGAACACCTGCCGCTACCGGCTGAAACAGGTGCGGCGCCACCTCGGGATCGACCTGGACGACCCCGACGAACGCCTGGTGCTGTGGCTCCAGTTGAGGGTACTGGCGGGACTCGGACCTGGCCCGGCTGACGCTTGAGACCACGAGAGCATGCGGACACGTGGGCCTGTCGGCATGCTCGTGGACCTGCCGGCCGACGGCGACCGCCGGATCGGTGCGTGGGCCGGCGGCCTGTGGCGACTGCCGGTTCAGTCCGCGCACATGTCGGCCGACGGCGACCGCACCTACCCAGGGGCGCGGGGAACTGCGCGACCAGCCCCCACCGGCCCCGCAGCCGACGACGAAGCCGACGTAGCCGAGGTGAGGGAAGCCGCACAGCTCAGCGCAGCGCCTCCGCGACCTCCCGCGCCGCGTCCACCACCCGCGGCCCCACCCGCTCCGGCACCGCGTCCGCCAGCATCACGACCCCGACACTGCCCTCGACCCCGGTGACCCCGAGCAGCGGAGCGGCCGCCCCGCTGGCGCCGGCCTCCAGCTCCCCGTGCGTCAGCATGTAACCCGGCTCCCCGAACCCCTGCTGCCGAGCCGCGAGAATCGCCCGCCCCGCGGCGCCGCGGTCCAGCGGATGCCGGAACCCGGCCCGATAGGCCACGTGATAGTCCGTCCACGTGGGCTCCACGACGGCCACGGCCAGCGCGTCCGCCCCGTCCACCAGGGTGAGGTGGGCCGTCGCCCCGATGTCCTCCGCCAGCGAGCGCAGCGCGGGCAGCGCGGCCTCCCGTACCAGTGGATGCACCTGGCGTCCGAGCCGCAGCACCCCGAGCCCCACCCGGGCCCGCCCGCCGAGATCACGCCGTACGAGGGCGTGCTGCTCCAGCGTGGCCAGCAACCGGTACACCACGGTCCGGTTCACGCCCAGTTTGTTGGAAAGCTCGGTGACGGTGAGCCCGTGGTCCGTGTCGGCCAGGAGCTTGAGGACACGCAGTCCCCGGTCAAGCGTCTGAGAGGTCTCCGCGGTCACGACGCCCACTCCTCCAAGTGGTGAGGTCGGCAACCTCCGAGCGGCGGTGCGTCACCGAGTCCCGTCGGCGACGCGCTACAGAGGCCGCCGATCGGCCGGCGACCCGGTCTGTTTCCGGGCCGCGTCGCTTCACGGCTGCGCTCCGCGGCGGCGCTGCCACGGGGCGTGTGCGTAGCGGGACAGTAGCGAAGCGGGTTCGCTCAGCGGAAGCCTCCGTCCAGAATCCGGGCAACAGCCGGTACGGACCACTCCGTTTGTCCTGATACGTACAGTCCGTCGCCGCAGCACGACAGGCGCCCCGCGTCACCGCATCCGGGTGGCCCACTCCTGCACCTTGGCGATCCGCTGCCGCAGCTGCCCGGCCGTGGCCTCGGCACTCGGCGGCCCGCCGCACACCCGGCGCAGCTCGGTGTGGATCACACCGTGGGGCTTGCCGCTCTGGTGGACGTAGGCACTCACCATCGTGTTGAGCTGCTTGCGCAACTCCATCATCTCCTTGTGCGAGACGACGGGCCGCCGTTCGGCGGGCAGTTCGAGCAGGTCCGCCTCGGAGTCCGGCTTCTTGCGGCTGTGCGCGATCTGCCGGGCCTGCCGCTTCTGCAGCAGCATCTGCACCTGGTCGGGCTCGAGCAGCCCCGGAATGCCGAGGTAGTCCTGCTCCTCCTCGCTCCCCGGGTGCGCCTGCATGCCGAACTCGGCACCGTCGTACAGCACCCGGTCGAAGACGGCCTCGGACTCCAGCGCCTCGAAGGCGAACTGCTCCTGCTCACCGGTGTCCTCGTCCTCCTCCTTGTTCGCCTCCTCCATCTCCTTCTCGGACTCGGCGTACGGGTCCTCCTCGCCGTCCTTCTTCGGCTTGTCGAGGGCGTGGTCGCGCTCGACCTCCATCTCGTTGGCGAAGGTGAGGAGGTCCGGCACGGTCGGGAGGAACACGGACGCGGTCTCGCCGCGCCGCCGGGACCGTACGAAACGGCCGACGGCCTGGGCGAAGAAGAGGGGCGTGGAGATGGTGGTGGCGTACACCCCCACCGCCAGCCGGGGGACGTCGACGCCCTCCGACACCATCCGCACCGCGACCATCCACCGGTCGTTGCTCTCGCTGAAGTCGTCGATCCTCTTCGAGGCGCCGGCGTCGTCGGACAGGACGAGGGTCGCCTTGTTGCCGGTGATCTCGCGGATCAGCTTGGCGTAGGCGCGCGCGGAGTCCTGGTCGGAGGCGATGACGAGGGCACCGGCGTCCGGGATGGCCTTCCTGACCTCGGTCAGCCGCTGGTCGGCGGCGCGCAGCACGCTCGGCATCCACTCACCGCGCGGATCGAGCGCCGTACGCCAGGCCTGGCTGATCGCGTCCTTGGTCATGGGCTCGCCGAGCCGGGCGGCGATCTCGTCACCGGCCTTCGTCCGCCACCGCATCTGCCCGCTGTAGGACAGGAAGATGACGGGCCGCACGACGTGGTCGGCCAGCGCGTTCCCGTACCCGTAGGTGTAGTCGGCGGCCGACCTGCGGATGCCGTCGTTGCCCTCCTCGTACGTGACGAAGGGGATCGGGTTGGTGTCGGACCGGAAGGGCGTACCGGTGAGCGCGAGCCTGCGGGTGGCGGGCTCGAAGGCCTCCAGACACGCCTCACCCCAGGACTTGGAGTCACCGGCGTGGTGGATCTCGTCGAGGATGACGAGGGTCTTGCGCTGCTCGACGCGGTTGCGATGGAGCATGGGGCGTACGCCGACACCCGCGTAGGTGACGGCGACCCCGTGGTAGTCCTTGCCGAGCGGCCCGGCGCTGTACTCGGGATCGAGCTTGATCCCTATCCGCGCCGCCGCCTCGGCCCACTGCTTCTTCAGATGCTCGGTCGGCGCGACGACCGTCACCTGCTGCACGACATGGTGGTGCAGCAGCCAGGAGGCGAGGGTGAGGGCGAAGGTCGTCTTGCCCGCGCCCGGGGTCGCGACGGCCAGGAAGTCACGCGGCTGCTCCTGGACATACTTGTCCAACGCCCCTTGCTGCCAGGCACGCAGCTTGCTGGCGGTACCCCAGGGGGCCCTGCCGGGGAAGGCGGGGGAAAGATGGTGCGAGGAGGCGGCGGTGGTAGTCACGGTCTCCGTACGGGGTCGAGCGGCTCGGCGGTTTCTGCGGCGTCGTCTTCGGCGGTGTATGACGACCGGGTCACCTTACCGGCGCCCCGGTCGGGTCAACGCGCGGACGGGGCCGGGGCGGGCGGGGGTGGGACGGAGGTCACATCACCGCTCGACCAGGTCTCGCAGCGCCTCGGAGATGACCTTGACCTCGTCCAGGTTGCCGGTCGCTACAGCGATAACCAGTCGCTCGGCCGCGTCGATGTCTGGCCGTAGCTGGACATCGTTCATCGCCAGGAAGACCACACAGGACACCCAGGCCGTGCGCTCGTTCCCGTCGAGGAAGGGGTGGTTGATCGCCAGCGACTGCAGCAGTGCCGCCGCCTTTTCGAACAGATCGACGTACGCCTCCTGTCCGAACATCGAGGCGGAGGGGCGATGGACGGCCGACTCCAGCAGGCCCGCGTCACGAACGACGACGTCCTGATCATCGACAGCATGCTCGGCGATGGCCAGGACGTCCTCGGCGGACAGGTAGACACAGGTCACTTGAGCCGCTCCAGCAGTTCGGCCCACTTGACGGTCTGCTCCTTCGCAGCCTTGCGGACCAGAGCCTCTTGCGCCGTCCTGGCCAGGTAATCGTCCACGGCTCGCAGCAGTATGGCGTGCATGCTGGTGCCCTCCTCCTCGGCGCGCAGCTTCAGGGCTTCGGTCTGGTCGTCACGAAGACGCAGGTTCATGGCCATACCAGAACGGTACCGCCTGCTGGTGTCAAAGTGGTACCACTCATGAGTGCGAGGACCGCAGCCGGGTCGTCACCCACGCCCCCACCAACGCCACCCCCGCCATCGGCAGGAACACCACGGCGAACGCGGCAGGATGCGGTGAGCCGGATGCCCCGCTCGCCACATGACTCACCGTCCCCCCGCCCAGCGCCGCGAAGGCCGCACCGCCCGCCGCCAACAGGACGGCGTTCGCCAGACCGTCGGAGATCTGGAGGGCGGCGGAATTGCTGCCGGCCTCCTCCGGGGCGGACAGATGCAGCAGGAGCACGCTGGTGGAGGAGATCACCAGCCCCATCCCGAAACAGCCGAAGCCCCAGGCCACGGCGACCGTCCAGACGGGCACGGAGGGGATCAGCACACTCGGCGCGGCGGCGATCGCGGCCGCGACCACCACCATCCCCACGGTCATCAGCCGCTCCCGGTACGGCTCCACGCGCGCCCGCGACTGCACCCACGACCCCAGCGCCCACGTACCCCCGCCCGCCGCGAGTGAGAACCCGGCCAGCGTCGGCGACAGCCCCCGCTGGGTGACCAGCATCAACGGCACGAAGGACTCGGCGGCGACGAAGGACCCCGCGGCGACCCCGCGCAACAGCACGACGGAGGGCAGACCGCGTGCCGCCCGGTACGTGCCGCGCGGGAGCAGTCCGAGCACGGCCGGGGCGAGCAGGGCCACGCCCGCGAGGCCGGGGAGCAGGGAGAGGGGACGCAGATCCTGGGCGGCGTACTGGAGCAGCCCGGCGCCGAGGGAGATCCCGAGGGCGAGCCGGATGCGGCGCCGGTCGAACGAGCCCTGCGCGTGGTCGTCGCCGACCGGCCCGGCCGCCCGCCGCCGTATCTGCGGAAGGGCCAGCACCAGCGGAAAGACCACCAGCACCGGAATCCCGACGAACACCCACCGCCAGCCGAGGTGCTCGGTCACCGCACCTGCCGCGAGCGGCCCCACGATGGACGGGACCACCCAGCCCGCCGCGAACGCCGCCATGATCGCGGGCCGCAGCCGCTCCGGATAGGCCCGCCCCACGACGACGTACAGCGCCACGATGACCAGCCCGCCCCCGAACCCCTGCACGGCCCGCCCGAGAATGAACAGCCACATCGCACCGGCGGTCCCGGACAACAGCAACCCGGCGGCGAACGCGGCGATCCCCCCGCTCAACGCCCCCAGCGGCCCCCGCCGATCCGCCCACTGACCGGCGAGCACCATGCCGAACAGGCTGGTGGTGAAGTACCCGGAGAACGCGAACGCGTACAGCGCGACCCCGTCCAACTCCCGTGCGGCGACCGGCATCGCGGTCCCCACGGCGGTCGCCTCGAAGGCGATGAGCAGCACGACGGACACGATGCCGATGCTCAGCGCCCGGTACGAACGCCCCAGTACCCCCTCCCCCGACTCGCTGACGGACAGGACCTCAGGTTCGTCGGTGACACCGGCGTCACGCGGTTCCAGCACTGCCATGCCCGCCAGAGTAAGGGCCACAGCCCCCGTTGACCCCTGTCGAAAGCCCGCCCGGCCCTGAGACCTTGGTCGTACGACCCCCACGGGTCCCGTCCCGTTCATGAACGGCGTATGGCAGTCCCGTTGCAGCCCCCACGCCTCCCTTGAACCACTTCCCACAGCCCCCTACGGTCAAGTCACCGGTTCACCCCGGCCGTGTGCCCGAGTGGCTCAGGGACTCGCCCGCGCTGCATCCATCAGCGAGCTCCGCTCGCGGGGAGTTACGCGGGTCCGATCCCCGCCACGGCAGGAGACACGACCGAACCCGGTGACGGCCGTGTGCCCGAGTGGCTCAGGGACTCGCCTGCAAAGCGAGTTACGCGGGTTCGATTCCCGCCACGGCCTCCAGTGCCTGACCAGGCAAAACGAAAGGGCGGCACTCTCCGGAGAGTGCCGCCCTTCGGTCGTCCGTCTCAATTCCCGTCTCAGTTGGATGAAACGTGAGCGCTATCACCCGGCTCAGCGACTGCGGCTATGGACCGGTTCACGGCGGTCAAGAACGCGTCGTGAGCCTCCACTAGCTGACTACGCAACGCTTCTTGTCGCGCACGGGTCTCAGTTACAGCCTGGTCATCTTCCGCCAGGAATGCGCTCCGCCACTCCAACATCGCGTCGAAGTGGTCTTGCTGCACCCTCTGAATCTGTAACGCTGCTTGACGCAGTGCGTCAGGCCCAAGCAACCGGATCTGGAAGTAGGCCTTCAAGAGAGCCGACGTGGCAGGCCCCATGTTCCCCAGTTCCGAGGCACCGATGCTGCCTTGGTCTCCGTCCAACAGTCGACTGTAGGTTCCGGCAGCTCTGGCGTACTCGTCGTAGAGCGCTAGGTAGTCTCGGCAAGCCTCCAAGCGCCGCTCTCGCAGCCAATGCAGGTGCTCTGCGGCAGCCTGATCCTGGACCTGCCTGGCTGTAGCCCTCGCTGCCGTCTCAGCTCCGATTCGCGCCCCGCGTGCTGCCGCGAGGCCACCGATCGCCGCTCCACCAATCGCTCCTATGAGTCCAACGCCCGCAGTTGCCAGGGCCACAATGCCTTGATCCATGGGTGAAGGATCCGATGCGGGCTTCCGGCATGGTGGAACTTCAGGAAACCTGAGGGGGCAGTCCCTGACGGACTGCCCCCTCAGCTCCTGTCAGTTGCCCGGTACGAGGGCCCCGGCGGCCCCGTCGTCGTCATCGGTCGGCCGGTCCGTCTCGGGCTTCCAGATCAGGCCGTCCACCTGCTTCGCAATGTCCGTCCGCACGGCATCGACCATGTGCTGATACCTCGCGGCCATGGCCGTGGTGGACCACCCCATGAGGCCCATGACGGCCCGCTCGGGAACACCGAGGATGAGTAGGACCGTGGCGGCCGTGTGGCGCGCGTCGTGCAGCCGACCGTCCCGCACCTTGGCCTCAGCCAAGAGGTCTTTCCACTCTGTCCAGTCCCGACGGTGGGACGGGCTACGGCCGTGCTCATCAGGGAAGACCAGCCCGTTCTCCTCCCACTGCTTACCGGCCGCTTCCTTCTCGGCTTCCTGCGCCTTGAGGTGCGCCCGGAGTAGGTCAACGAGCTGTTCGGGGAGGCCGACTGCGCGGCGGCCGGCGCGCGACTTGGTGACGGTCAACTCCGGGTTGGTCCGCCGCTTCTGCGGGCAGTACCCGGCGGCCTTGCGTCCGCAGGGCTCGGAGCACCCGTGGGCGTACTGCGGACGGTGGCGACTACGGCGGACCATGAGGAACCCGCCGTCAAGGTCCACGTCCACCCATTGCAACCCCAGCACCTCCCCCTGCCGCAGACCGAGCGCGAGGGCGACGGCCCACCGTGCCGAGTTGCGGTGCTGGTCAGCGGCCTTCAACAGCCGCTGTACCTCTTGGACGGTGTAGGGCTCTACCTCGTGATCACCCGTCTTCGGTGCCTTGGCCAACAGCACCGGGTTCTTACCGAGATGCCCCCGCCGTACAGCCTCGTTGAGCGCGGCGCGGAAGGTCCGGTGCACCTGGTGAGCGGTCGCGGGCTTGCTGCCGTTGGCCTGCATCTTGGCGTAGAACACCTCAATGTGCTCGGGCTTCAGCCTGTCGAGACGGTGAGCGCCCAAGCCGGGAATCAGGTGCTTCCGCACCGCCACGCCGTACCCGACCATCGTGTTGTCGTTCACGGCGAGGGGCGCGACGTTCTCAATCCAGTGGGTCAGCCACGCCTTGACCGTCCACGCCTTGCCGGGCTTCCGTACAGTCTTGGCGTCCCGCTGCTTCTCCAGCTCTCGGACGGCCTCCGCTACCTCGGTCTTGGTCTTGCGCTCGACATGGCGGCGGTCCGGCGTGCCGTCGTCGCGAACGCCCACAGTGACGCGGCCGTGCCATTTGCCGTCCTTACCGAAGTAGATCGAGCTTCGGCCGTTCGGCTGTCGAGTGCGCTTCTTCTTGTCCTCTGCCACAGGCAGGCTCCTGTTTCTTGCGTGTCGGGATGGAGCCGGGGCGGCGGGCTGTCCTGTCCGGGAGTGCCGCCGCCCACGGGCGTCGTCAAGCGGCGCGTTGGGCGGTGCGGAGACGAGTCGCGTATGCGGCCGGCGCGTCGACCGGGACCCGGCGAAGTCCACCGACCATGACGGACTCCAGTTCTCCGGTGCGGATAAGCCCGAAGCACGTGGTCCGGCCGATGCGAAGGCGACGGGCGGCCTCTTTGACGGTGAGGAAGACGAGGGTCGGGTCGTCGTCGGCGGGGATCTCGGGGCTGTCGTGTTCGTCCACGGCTCACTCCTGTGAGGCTGGTTTCAGGGGCAGGTGCCGCCGCACAAACCGCAAAATCCGCAGAAATACCGGGGAGGGGTGCTGACCTGCGGTTTTGCGGTGTGCGGGTGGTGGTGGGTGGTGCTCCGCAGAAACCCGCGATATTCCGCAAAAATCAGGGGCGGGCGTCGGCCGGTCCCCCGGGGTGGGGGTGGTGCTCGGTTTTTTGCGGAATATCGCGGGATTGTGCGATGGGCCCCCTTGCCGGTGCGGGCGGGAGTCCCGTCGCAGGTCAGCGGGGTGGCCGGGCTTTTCTGCGGATTTTGCGGTTTGTGCGGGAGGGGTTGTGCGCGCCGACCGGGTCACCGACCGCCTTGTCGTAGGGCGGGGTGGACCAGGATGCGGAGTGCCGGGGGGCGTCCGCGCTTGCCGGTGCGCTCGGGCTGGTAGGACCGGAGGTATCCGTGGTCTTCCAGCAGGGCGAGGGCGGGTTCGAGGTCGGCGACGGTGGGGACCTCGCTGCGGGACAGGGCGGTGAAGACGTCCCGTCGGCTGACGTCCTCCCACTGGTTGTCCCTGAGCGCTTCGAGGACGCTGCGGGCCCGACCCTGTACCGGGTCGGCGCCCATGGCGTCGAAGACGGCGAGGGCGTGGGCGGTGTAGTACTCCCCCAGCTCGATGGCCGCGTTCATGGTCGCTTCGGTGACCGGATGGGCGTAGCCGTTGCCGCCGTGTTCGGCGAGGTGCAGTAGCGCGGCCATGCGGGCGGTCGCGCCTACGAGTTTCCCGGCCCAGTCGTTGATGTGACCCAGCGTCCCGCCGCGCTCTTTGAGCCGCGGTTCGACCCGTTGTTGATAGGCGATCAGGGCCGCGTCTGCCTCGGGGGTGAGTTGGATGACGGCGGGGTCGGTCCAGTCCGCGAGGGATAGCGTGAGGTCAATGACCCTCGCGGCATAGGTGGCGGCCGTCTGCTCGGGGACCGGGTCGGTGATGACCTTCCGCTCGCCAACCGTCGACACGGGCAGGGAGTACAGGAAGCGGCCCAACAGGCCGCGCCCCTTGCCGCCCTTGATCTTCCCCATGTCGACCAGCACGTCGGGCTGCACGGCCAGTCCCATGGTCAGGGCGGGGGCGTCCACGTACTCACGGCGGGTCTGCCGGTTGACCCGCAGGCGGCCCCCGGCATGGCCTTTGAGGAAGACCTCCATGTTGGGAGCTCCCGAGTAGCGGCCCGCGATGATGTCGAAGATGCCGCCCTCATCGCTCATCACCGACAACCGGCCGCCCTGTTCGGCGATGAGCGAGGTGACCGTCTCCGGTGTGGAGTCGTCGGCGAGCAACAGGGGTTCGGCCGGGACGGTGAGCGTGTCGGCGGTCTGCGCGAGGCCGATGGCGGTGGCCACCATCTCATCGCGCTTGTCGCCGTCGGCGGACGCGGCCTTGGCGGTGGCCTTGTCCGCCGCTTCCTTGGCCAACCGCGCCGTCAGCTCAGCTTCCACGATGACCGGCTTCATGGCTGCCTTGAGTTGCTTTTCCGCCTCATAGAGCGGGTTGGTCAGCAGAGAGAAGACGGCGGACTTGCGGTTGCCGGGCGGGAGCGCGACCACGGTGTAGAGGTTGGTCGGCTCACGCCAGTTGCCGCGCACGTGGACCACCGACCGGCCGCCGGCCGCCGTCGCGAGGACGGCGAGGGCGACCGAACCGCCAAGGTCCACCGGGGTCTGCGTCTCTTCCGCGACGGCCGTCACGAACTCCCCCAGCCAGGTGGGGAAGACGTGGGCCGGGAACGCGGGACGCTCGCGGCGGCCGGTGAGGGGAATGGGGTCCTCCCACACGTCCGGGGCCGCGTCGTCCTCGCCGGGCGGGTCTTCCAAGGTGGGCAGTCCGACCCATAGGTCGGGGCAGTCCACAGGCTGTGGAGTCATGAGACGGCCCTCCCTTCGGCGGTGGTGGTGTGGGGGCAGACGCCGACGATGACGCGGGCGGTCAGCCTGGTGACAGCGGCACGGCCCCGGGCGCGTTCGTGCTCCCCGCAGGCGCACAGCCAGTCCGCGACGGGGATGCCCTCGCACTGGATGTGGAGACCCGGGGTGATGCCGGTGACGGTGACCGTCTGCGGGTCAGAACGAACGGCAGAAAGGACGCCCTTGCGGGCGGCGACCTTCGGTTCGCCCACCGGCGGCCGTGGCGAGCCCTGTACGGCGCCCTGAGGGCCGTTCGCGGGGGTTCGGGATGCTTTGTTCATGCCGCGCGCTCCATAGCCGCCTCAAGGCCGTTGGCGACCGCGCGCCGCGCGTACGCCTCCGGGACGCCCACGGAGACGGCAGCGGTCACGATCTCCTCGCCGATCGCGGCGAGGCCGCACGGTCCCGGGCAGGCGGTGTGTTGTGCGGCGAGGAACCGGGCGACGCCGAACGCCTGTGATCCGGCGCCGGATTCGGTGCGCGAGCGTACGAGGGCGAGGCCGCGTTCGAGGCCAGTACGGACGTAGCGGTCGGTGTGGCGGCACCCGGCGGCAACGTCCGGCGACCACGGGGCGCGGGCGGGGAAAGAAGAGGCCACCCCGCGCCGGGCGGGGGTGGTGTCTTCCTTCACGACCAGGGCGCGCACGGCGGCCGTCAAAGGCACCATGCGGCCGGTCCCGGGACCGAGCCAACGGGCGTACTGTGTCAGCGACTTGACGTCGACACCCGGCCGGACCGCATTCGCCGACGGCATGACGCCTTGGTAGATCCAGTGCTCACCGCGCGTCGTCAGCACGGTGCGGGTCAGGGGCAGGGCCGCGCGGGCCCAGTCGACGGCCGCCGCATTGTCCAGGTCCACGACCGTCAGCCCGGCCCCTCCGGGGTGGTAGGCGATCGCGACCGCCTCACGCCACACCGCCGCCCACACGGGCGAGGTGATCACGTGCGGGTCGGTGGTGGCGGCGGCCCACGCGTGGCACGGCGCGGGGCACCGGCAGGGACCGGCCGCCTTCATGTGGGGCCGCCCGCCGCACGCGTTGTCCTTGCAGGTGCGGCAGTTGCCGAACGGGACCTTCCCTTCCCGCAGGGGCAGGACCGGCACGCCAGCCGCCGCAAGGGCGAGGGCGGTGTGCAGGTGGCTCCCGTCCGGGTGATTCCCGTCGACGGGGCGCCGGGTCGTGCCGTCAGGTGTCATGCTGTTGGTCTCCTGTTCTGCTACGTCGGGATACGGAGACCGTGGGCGGCGGGCTGTCCTTGTCCGGGAGTGCCGCCGCCCACGGGCGAAGCTAGGCCGCGTCGAGGAAGGGCTGTTCCCACGGCGGCATGCTGGCCAGAACGCGGGCACGCCAACGCATGGCGTAGTCGATGCAGTTGGCGCAGTTTTTATGGGTGTGACCGGGCAGCGGGGGCCGTCGGCGCGCGTGGTAGCTCCATGCTGCGGAATCAGCCGACGCGAGCAGGTGGCCGACCCGTTCCAGCCCGAGAATCTTGAAGCCGAAGCCGTGCAGCTTCAGCCCCCTCGCTGCCATCGCGGTCACGATCGCTGCACCCTCGCGGGTGGACTGCAAGCGGCAGACCGAGCCGAGCCCGACTGTGGGTTCACGGGTTAGGTCCACTCCGGCCCGCTCGTAGAGCTCCGCGCACCACTCGTAGTCCGCGACCGTCCGTCCTTGAAGAACCGGGGCGATCCGCAGTTCAGGGGCGAGGGAGCGCAGTTCGAGGAAGTTGGCGACGGTGCGGCGGATGTGCTCAGGAACGCTGAGGTGAGTGCCGGCGAAGACGTTCGGTCCGGCCGTGCCGCCGTGAATGATGAGGTCCTCGCACATCCAGTCTTGCGGTGCGGCCCAGTCGTAGGGGCCGACGCATTCCCAGATGCGGCGCAGGTCCTCGATGTACTGGCGCGGGGTGCGCGTCCAACGGCCGTGGCGCTGGAGCTCCGAGAATCCGCCGGAGTCCACCGCGTACGGGCCGCGCGCCTCGTCCAGCTTGACCGCGTTGATGAAGTGCTCGGACTTCAGGAACAGCGGCACGTTGGTCAGCCGGACCCAGTGACGTTTGTGAGTGGTCAGGTAGAAGCGCAAGCCGGGCCCCCTCAGCCGTAGAACTTGTTGCGCTTGATGACGGCCTTGCGGATGTTGACCGTCGTCCCGCCCCGGTGGCCGCTCGCGCTGAACACCTGCACGGCGATCCAGCCGCCGAAGATGACGGCGGCGAGGATGATGAGCTGTGTGATCAGCGCCGTGAGGGCGGTGATGAACGTGGTCAGCAGAAGGAGTCCGCCGCACACGGCGAGGAACCCGACGCCACCGAGGGCGACGTTCACCGCCGCGCGCGAGACGAGCGGCTTGGCGACGACCGGTTCGGGCTGGGCGGCGCTAACGGCGTAGCCGGTGACAACGCGGCCGTCCGGCAGAAGGACGCTCGCCACGGACGGGATCGCGCCCGGCTGCACGGGTACGAGCGGGACGGTGTGCGCGGGGGCGATCGGGGTGGGGGTGTGGACCTCCACGGCCGCCGTGGGGTGTCCGGCCGGACGGCCGTACGCGGTGGGTTCGTTCATGATGCTGGTCTCCCTTCGGGTCAGCGGCCAATGTCGGCGAGGGCGCCGGTGACGGCGGCAACGAGTTGGTTGACGGTGTCGGCCGCGCCGGTGTTGGCGAGGTAGAAGCCGAACAGGGCGACGGCGACGGCCGCGCCGAAGCCGACGGCCTTGAAGCGCAGCAGCAGAAGAGCGCCGATGCCGAGCAACAGCACGAGCGGGATGGTGATGACCATCGGTCCTCCGGGGTGGGGTCAGCGGGTGCCGGCGCGGTAGGTGCGCGCGGCGCGGTTGTAGATCCAGCGGCCGACGCGTATGCGCTTGCCGGTGGCGTCACAGCGGCGGCAGTCCTTGCCGCGCTTGGTCCGGCCCTTGCGGTCGGTCTTGAAGCCGTGGCCCATGCCGTGGCACTTGCGGCAGTCACCGAACGGGCTCAGCCAGCACTTGACGCTGTAACCGAGCGTGACGGCGAGTAGGCAGGCGATAGCAAGGAGGGGAAGGCTCATCAGGGGCCTCTCAGGCGGGTTTTCGGGGGTTTCCGCAGGTGGGCCGCTATCCGCTAGCAGCCTGATCAGGGGCGGTTTTGGTCGCTAGCAGGGTTGCTACCGGTAGCGACGCATGCCGCTACCGGTAGCAGGCCGTGAGACCTATCCGGCGTCCCGCTTTTCGTTGCGCTGCGTAATCGCCGCGGCGATGTCGTCGCGCTTGATGCCGCGCTTGTTGACCTGTTCGCCGTCGATGCGTCGGCTGATCTGCATGGTGCCGATGCCGAACGGCTTGAGCGCTGCGGTGAGCGCTTCCGCCTTGGGCTTGGGCTCCAACTCCGCCCACGGGCCGTAGACGTCGGGGCGCAGGTCGGCGAGGCGATCAACGATGGTCTCGGACCACACCTTGGCCTCGCCCTTGCCCAGCACGGACGCGACGTCGTCCAGGATCGTCGCGGACACCTCCGGCGCCGGGGCCTCGCCGACCGCGTCACCGGTCAGCGTGCCCTCCGCCTCCCGCAGCGCCGCCGCGCGGGTGAGGATGCGTTCAGCGTCACGACCGTCGGCGAGGTAGGTGCGCACGATCCCCGAGTCATCCGACATGCCCTTGAGCAGGCCAACGCCCTTGTGGGACTTGAGCAGCTTGGACGCGTCCAGACCCTCGCTGTAGGACCCGGCACCGAGGATCGTGTCCGAGACCTGGTAGGCACCGACCCGCAGCGCGAACCGGGCCTGGTGCTGGTCACGCAGCTCGGAGGGGCACGCCTTGTCGTCCGGCTTCTGCGTCGCCGTCATCACGGACACACCCACCGCGGGGGCGACCCGGGCGAGGTAGACCATGAGCGACAGGATCTCCTTGCCGTGCTCGGGGTGGGTCAGGTACTCCTGCACCTCATCCACCACGAACAGGGTGAGCGGCATGTTCAGCTTCTTGTCCCGGCTGATCTCCGGGGTGAGCTTGCCCTCCGGGCAGACGTGCAAGGGGAGTTCGGAGAGCCGGTGGTAGCGGTCTTCGACGTCCGCCTTGAGTTCCCGCAGCGAGGTCAGCAGGTGCTGAACCGGGTCGAACCCGTTCTTGGGCACGATGCCGAACCCGATGCGGTGCGCGACCAGCGCGAACTTGCGCCAGTCCGGGGACGCCTTGCCGTCGAACACGTACAGCCTGACGTACGGGTCCAACGCGGCGGCGAGGGCGATGGTGCGGGCAGAGAACGTCTTGCCCTGCCGGGGCACGGCGCCGACCAGCAACGACAGCCACAACATGGTCGCCATGACCGGGTTGCCGCGCTCGTCGACACCCCACGGGAACGGCTTCCAGAAGTCCACCCGGGTCGCCCCCAACAGCGGCGACTTGCCCGAGGGAACGGCGAGCGGATCACGGTCGGCGATCCAGTACGACACCCGCCGCCCGCTCGTCTCGTCCTTGTCCAGGAAGAGCTGAGTGGGGGCGATGTCCATACCGGAGGCGAGCCGGGCGTGAGCCTTCACCGCGTCCTCGAACGTCTTGCCGTACGGCAGATCCACCACCACGCGCCAGCCGTCGCCGTCCCGGCCAATCGGCCGCGGGAACGCGATGGTCTGATCCTTGGTGGTCAGCCCGGACGCCTCGTGTGCGCGGATGACGATGTCACTGGACAGCCGCCGCTTGCGGAACGTCACCTTGGCCATGTCGATCAGCGGCCGATCGGCCGGCGCCCCGACCGCCCCGAGCGTGGTCGTCAGCGTCGCCACGGCCAACAGCAGCAGCCAGGACGGCGCCATGACATACACGGCCAATACGGCGGCAAGGCCGATCAGGGACGCGATCGTGGCGACGATGCCCCGCAGGCGGACGCGGTCGTTGCGCTGCCGCGACAGCTTCAGGTACTCCGCCGCGTCCTCGTTGGCCACCGACGCCAGGCGCAGGCCCTTTCCTTCGGCGTCGAACACCCACCGGCCGATCGCCGTGGACCAGCGCCACGCGCCGCGCGGCGAGTACCACAGGATCTTCGGGGTGTAGATGCAGGGCAGGCGAACCGCGTGGTAGCCGATCACAGCCGAGTAGTGCCGCACTGCCCACTTGCGCACGGCCGTTCGCTGGTCGGGGAGCTTGACCCAGTCCGGCAGGACCGGAAGGCGGGCCTTGTCCTTGGCCTCCATCCATTCCGCGACCGAGGGCGGGTAGACCTCGCGCGGCGGGTCGACCGGCGCCCCGTCGGTCAGCCCTTCGGCCTCGGGGTCGTCGGTGTCGGGGAGTTCGGCCTCCCACTCCCCCGGCTTGACCACACCCGCGTCGGTGGGCGCGGGCGAGTCGGCGGGGGCGGTCTTCTTCAGCGGGAACGGCAGCACTTCGGCCGTCGGCGCTTCGGTGTTCTCCGGGTCGTCCGGGGGCGGGAAGGTGGGATTCTCCGTCACGATGTACGCACTCCTTCGGGAGTCGAAGGGTCCGGCCGGCTTGCTGTGGAAGGTGGGCGGCCGGACCCGGGATTCGGGGTGGCTCAAGCGGCGCGCTGTTCCTCGGGGTAGGCGCAGGTCACACACATGCCGAGCGTGGGCGGGATGACGTATCCAGCGTCCCGGTGGCACTCGGGGCAGCGGCGGCGAGCGGCATTGGCCTTCGCCAGGGCCGCCCACATCGCCGGGGTCATCGGCCGCACCGGCAGGGCGAGGTCGACGCGGTACAGGTAGGCGGTCAGCGGCTCGCGACGGCGACGCGGGCGCAGGATCTGCGCCGCGATGTCCTGACCACCCGGGCGCAGTCCACGGATGCGGAGCTGTCGGCGGGTGGCCAAGCCGTCCGGGGCCAGGCGCCACGGGTAGGTGGGGATACCGAACGTGGCGCCGTCTGGGTCCCAGAACCGCACGCTCATGCCACGCGCTTCCACGCGGCCCGCAACCGGACCTCGGAGGCGGAATGACCGGCCTGGCGAAACCGGGCAGCCATCTCGCGGTACGACAGGGCAGGCGTCTCGCTGTGCGTGATCGCGTCGACCAGGGCGTCAAGCGCCTCATCGGTGAGCGCGGGCCCCGAGTCCAGAGAGAGCGCGGTAACCGGCTCGACCGGGCCCCACACGGGGAGCTCCCAGACCGGTGTGACGTCGGGTGTGACGCGGCTCGTCACGCTGGTCAGCGCCCTGCCGGTGTCCTCGCCCTGCCGTGCCTCTTCCAGCGTCGACCACGCCCGGGAGAGGGTTTTGGCGGTCTTGGCCTGTACGCGTGCGACGCGGGCACCGGCCCCCGTCACGGCCGTCAGCCGGGTCTCCTCGGTCGCCGCGTCTGCCCGCAGTCGGGCACGCGCCACGGCCGCCTCATCCCGTGCTTCCTGCTGAATGCCCCGGATCGCGTCCAGGGCGGCGGTGGTGAGCGCGGTGCGCTCCCACAGCCCGTGAACCAGCCACAGCGCCTTCGCGGCGATCGGCAGCCACGCAACGGCCAGCCACGCACCGGCCGACTGTTCGGCGGTCAGCGCGTGGGCGACCAGGACACCGGCCGCGATCAGACCGAAGAACCAGCCGACGCCGGTGACGATGCGGCTGTGGTCGCCCTGCGCGGCGAGGCGCCGTTCGTAGGCGAGGGTGGCCAGCCATCCCCCGTCGATGCCGAGTCCGACGACCAGGGCGACCGGCCACGGCACGGCCGTGCCCAGCCACATCATGACCACGGCCAGGGTCAGGACCATGGACACCGCCGTCATCGCGACGGCGGGCAGTACGGTCTTGGCCCTCATGCCGCTTCCCCCGTCCCGGCCCGGTGGCCGCGCACGGAACGCAGGAACGGCACCGTACGGGTCAGCGCGTCGGCGTACAGGGCGTCCCAACCGGCGATCTCGTCACCGGCCTCCGCCTCCGCGGCCAGGTCGGCGAGGATGTCACGGGCCGCGTCCTGACGGGCGGCACGCTCGCCGTCCGTCTCGAACTCCAGCGGGCCACGGAACAGGTCGACGTCGATACCGAGCGCCAGTTCCGCGAACTCCAGGTCGCCGTACGCCTCCTGGCCAGCGACGAAAGTGCGCATACGCATGGTGGGTCTCTCCTTGGATACGTCGGGATGCGCGGGGCGGTCGGCTGTCCTGTCCGGGAGTGCGACCGCCCCACGAAGAACGGGGGGTGAGGGGACTAGCTGATCTGCACGTGGCCGCTGGTCACCCGACGGCGGACGTCCAGGTGACCGGCACCCGTGACGCGGACGCTGCCGGAGGTGGCGTTCACGGACAGACGGCCGGTGGCCTGCGAGGTCGCGGCCATGCGGACGTTGCCGGAGGTGAGGTTCAGCCGGGCGAGGTGGCCGCTGTAGGCGCCGACGTTGACGCTGCCGGACGTGAGGTTGATGTCCAGTGGGCCGCTGACCTCGCCGACGATGACGCTGCCGCTGGTGACGACGGCTT
The DNA here is from genome assembly GCF_040607335.1 of Streptomyces sp. NPDC005303. Taxonomy (NCBI): domain Bacteria; kingdom Bacillati; phylum Actinomycetota; class Actinomycetes; order Kitasatosporales; family Streptomycetaceae; genus Streptomyces; species Streptomyces sp. NPDC005303. Next base: position 485,905 of record NZ_JBEXGM010000002.1, read on the forward strand.
CCAGGTCGCCGACCCGCTCAGCGGTCAGCGTGCCGGAGGTGCCGTCGTACTCCAGCCGCGCGAGCGAGCCGGTGACGACGGTGTTCGCGCTGTTCGTGCTGATCGTGGCCACCGACTTGGCGGGCAGGTGGATCGTGGCGGTGATCGGAGTGACCGCGTCTCCGTCCGAGCCGGTGGCGGTGACCTCGCGGCCGTTGACGAAGACCTTGCCGCCGCCGTGGCCGGTGATGTGGACGTTGCCGTTCACGATCTGCACGCCGTTGCCACCGGAGAACGTCATGGTGTTACCGCCCACCCGAATCGTGGTGCTCCCGCCGATGCCGCCGGCCACGTCCGGGACGCGGACCCGCAGGTTCTGCCCGGTGAGGCTGACACTGGTGTCGCGGATCGCGTCGGCCGACGGGCCGGAGGTCGCCTCCGTCGCCAGCACCATGCGCGCCTGCTTCAGCGCCGGGTCGACAACGACACGGATACTGCCGGTGCTCATCGCCAGATCCAGGGCGATCGGGCCGACGACGTCCACGGGGATGATGCGCTCGGTCATGGGCTACTGCTCCTGACTGCGTCGGGAAAGGAGACCGAGCGCGGCGGGCTGTCCTGTCCGGGAGTGCCGGCGCGCTCGGTAAGCAGGCCAACGCCGCGAAAGGCGGCGGGCCAAGTGCCCCGGGCGAGATCCGATCTCGCGCCCTCACGGCTGGATACCGGGGCCGACGGACCTCACCCGGCCGTCACGGGGGCGGGGTCGAGCCCCGCCAATCTCAAGCACGCTGTTGAGTTCTCAAGGAACAGACGCTGCCTTCGTACTCACCCCTGCGGGCTTTCCCCCGGACGTTGTAGTACCTGTTTTACAGGTACTACATGGACCTCCGTCAAGTACCTCGACGGAACCTCTTGCGCTTCGCGCCGGAACTTCTTGGCGCACAATCAGAATCGCCCCAGGTCAGGGGACTTGGTCACCCCCTACGTGGACACCTCAAGGACGTCCGGATACCTTCAAGAGGTCCCAAGACGTCCCACCGGGGGTGCAGATGTCCAACGAGCGTTTGCGGTCTGCCTTGTTGGCGAGCGGCATGACGATTCAGGCGCTGGCCGAAGAGATCGACGTGAACCCGAAGACCGTCGAACGGTGGATCACCAAGGGGAAGGTTCCGTACCGGCGACACCAGTACGCGACGGCCGCAGCGCTCAAGGTCGACGTCACCACGCTGTGGGAGGACTCCCGGACCCAGGAATCAGCGGCTGACCTGAGCAAAGCCGAGATCACGGCTGTCTACCCGCATCGGCACGTCGTGCCGTCAAGCCTCTGGCGGGAGATGTGCGAGCGGGCTACCGAGCGCATCGACATCCTTGTGTACGCCGGTATCTACCTGGCGGAGGACCCTCTTTTCTTCTCGACCTTGAAGGAGAAGGCCAAGAGCGGCGTTCGCATCCGAGTACTCATGGGCGACCCTGAGTGCGAAGCCGTCATCCGACGCGGCATCGACGAAGGTCACCGCATCATGGGCGGCAAGATTCGGAATGCGCTGGTCAACTATCGTCCGCTGTTCACGAGTCACCCCGAAATAGGCTTTCGCCTGCATGACACAGTGCTCTACAACTCGATTTACCGCGCCGATGACGAGATGTTGGCCAACACCCACGTGTACGGCATCGGCGCCTACATGGCGCCCGTCCTCCACCTGCGGCGACTCCCCGGAGGCAGTCTGTTCGACACCTTCGCCAACAGCGTTCAACAGACCTGGGAAGGTGCCAGGCCAGTAACCGAAACCGACATCACGGGAGCTTGAGCATGGGACGCATCGACTACCTGCACGACCCGGACGCCCCGCCGGCCAACTCAGTTGTGCCCTCAGTCGTCGCGTTCGTACAGAACGACGCGGGCCAGGTGCTGATGATCCAGCGCTCCGACAACGGGCGGTGGGCACTTCCAGGTGGCGGCCACGACGTGGGCGAGTCGATCCGTGACACGGTGGTGCGCGAGGTGTGGGAAGAGACCGGCATCAAGGCGGAAGTCGTCGACATGTCCGGGATCTACACAGACCCCGGTCACGTGATGAAGTACGACGACGGCGAGGTCCGGCAGCAATTCAGCATCTGCTTCCGCGCGCGACCGGTCGGCGGCGAAGTGCGTACGAGCAACGAAACAACGCAGGTCCGCTGGGTCGACCCAGCGGACCTGTCGAAGTTGGACGTCCACCCCACCATGCGCCTCAGGATCGAGCACGCCATGGACCGGACCCGCCCCGTTCCCTACATCGGCTGACGCTTCGCGGCGGCGACTCGTTCGAGCACACGCGAAGTACTCGCGAGGATCTCCGGTTCGGCGCGACGGATGAACGTACCGATCAGGCTGTCCGGCCCGTAGCGACCGGCGATCTCGTTGACGCGGTCCACGGGATTCGTGGGCGTCCCGTCCGGAGTCGTGTTCATGTCGCAGTAGCAGAGCGCGTCATTGAGCTCAGCGCTCTCTCGCGGGAACTCACCCTCAAGTTCCTCGCGCAGCCCGCGGGCGTCCGCTTCCATCCACGAACAGGAGTGGTGAGCGACAAGGTGCACAACCCGCGCATCTGCGTTCGCGACATCCCGGAGGTAACGGGCCCCGTCAAGCGGGTGGAATCCCGTCTTAGCGAGGTCCGGTGCGTAACCGATGTCGTGCAGGACCGCAGCCGCCTCCAACAGCTCCGCGTCCGCGCCAAGGATCGGCGCGATGCTGCGTGCGCGCTCGGCAACTCCGACCGAGTGCTTCCAGCGACGCGGCAACGGGTCGGCAAGCAGCGATTCGGCGAGCGGGTATGCCCACTCCGTCAGTCCCGTCACAGTGAGGAACTCCCCTCTCGATTCGGCAGGGCCCGCACGGTTCGCACCTTGCCCTGCCCCCCTCCGGACAGCCAACCTGCGGCTTCCAGCTTCTCCAGCGCCTTAGTCACCGTCGGACGCGAGACGTCGAACCGCTCGCACAGTGCGGAAGCGCTCGGGAAGGTTGCCCCGACCTCAAGGCCATCATCCGCGAAGACGTCCGTGAGCCGTTCCGCGAGGGGGCGCCGGTCCGTTCGCTGCCCCTCCCTGACCACACGCCAGCGTCCACCCGGAACCGGCTCCGCAGCACCCTCCTTCTGAAGCACCGCGAATGCCCGGAGAACTACCCCGCGCGAGACTCCGTGATCATTCATAACCGCCGCGACCGACGGCACTTCCACCATCTTCGGGTCCGCGTCGATCTGCGCCTTGAGCGCATCCGCGATCTTCTGAAAAGTCCCGCGCGGGCTTGCTTGCTGCGACACTCACCCTCCCTGTCCGCGTCTCCCGCCGTCAGGGTCAAGCCTGCCATGCTGAGCGTCCGGCCGGAGCGCCCCGAGGGCTGAGTCTTCCGGCCCTGCGCTCCGCCTCTGAGCAGGCACGATCTCCGCCCACTCCGTCTCAGTTCGTAGCAGTACGCAGCCGTTCAAAGCAGTTCGCCGCGCCCCCTCGGGCCCGGCATCCGTACGGGTCTGAACACTGCGATTCGCGCGCCTACCTCCAGCTCACTCCTCATTGAGCGAGCCGTAACCAACCTGGCGCAGCAGACCAAGTACTGCATCCTTTAGGGCGTCACTGTCTGCTTCATCGCGCCACTGCACAAATGCAACTTTATTCCCATTTTGCTGCGCTTGACGCAATAACATCCCTGCGGGCCTCACGAGCTGCTGATTCGATACCAGAAGACCACCCATAACACTTGAACTCACCATCCCGATAACCTGCCGAACCAGATTCGACGAAACGGGGTTCTGCAATGATCGCAACTCGACGAAGATCGAGTGATGGTCTGGCGTTGCAACGATGATGTCGAAATTTGAAGGGCCGTCGTTCTGCTGCTCCCTAATTGAGAATTCAGGAAATAGGCGTATCAGTTCAGCCTGAACGAGCCGGTCATACACCATTCCCGATGTTCGAATGAAGGCGGAGTCCCGCGACGCACGCGGGTCGATTGTATTAAGGGCCTCCAGCGCGCTACGGGCTTCGCGGGGCGGCGCTTCTACCGCCTCTTGGATGACACGCCTACGCCGCGCTGCGAACCGCATCTGAGTTTCCCCATGCCCCAGCGTCAAAAGCGGATTCCCGGTTATAAGCATTAACAGGAAAATGATCCCGCCTAATACCAGGGCAACAGAACCGGCTTGATTATCAGTGGCGAAAACAGCCACCGCTCCGGCTCCAGAGAGCGCCAACCCTGTCACGCCAGCAGTGAACCTTCCCCACCCAGACAGAGGTTCCGCTTCGCCCTCGTCTGGGTCAGTTGTCTCTTCGGGTGGCTGCGTAGCGTCAGACATACACCAAGCCTATAGAAGAAGGGATACATTCAGCGAAACTAGGAGCCCGCACCGCAGCGTCGACCGCTTGGGGTGAGCCCGGCGAAAATTCTCCACGAACGCCAACGACTCAATTCAGCCTTCTGTCGCCAACGTCGACCAGTACATCCGCGATAGAGAAGTTGGACTCAAGAGCCTCTCGAAAACGCCTCAATGCCGCACGAATTTCAGAAATCTGATTCTGCGGGACTCCACTCTCCATGTACTCGCGGAAATCTCTGGCATCTCGCCCGAAATCATTACTAAGACTCACCGTAAAGCGAGCATAGAGCGGACCTGCACTATGCGACAATCTCACGGAGCGCGCTTCTTCGCCTAGCAGATCCAAGTCAACGTCGAGAGGTATATGACCGTCATGCAAAATACCGAGAAGTTCAATGAGTCGTCCAGATTTTCTATTCATCAGGACGTCTAGCTTTTCCTCGGGGTCCGAATCGATGATCCACATGACTTCGCTCTGGTCCGAGAGCAGTCCAGTCAAGCTTCGCACGGTTACGTACTGCCGCTGGACGGACTCCTTGAGTTCTTGCTTCAGCCAGTGGCGATTCCATTGATCTGCTCCAGCTTGCCCATACCTATTTAGCAGAGAGACAATGCTATCCGCAGTGATCATGGCTTCGTTGCAGCGGACATACAGGAGGAAGAGCTCTACAGCCAGCGCTCTTCTCTTCTTCTCGCCTCGCGCTGACGTGAGGCCTGGCAAGCCCTGAGTCAGAGTCTCTACCAAGAACTTCAACAGTTCGATCATGTCCGGCCCCCGCCCACTGTGTGCTGACCGATTATGGCAGCCAGAGGGCACTGCGAGGGGATGTGAGTGCACGGTGCAGACGGCGAGCTGGCTGAGGTGGCTCCGCGACTCGCGTCCGGCCGCGGGCCGTCTCAGTTTCCGTCTCGTTCGTCGCCGTACGCAGGCGTCCGAGACCGTTCATCCGCCCCGGGTCGACGCCGCGCCCGTACGGAAATGAACACCCTTGACCGCGCGCGAATCACACCCTGACCAGCACCGACAAACCTGCAAAGCGAGTTACGCGGGTTCGATTCCCGCCACGGCCTCTGTGGGGAAGGGGCGGCATCTCGTGCAGAGGTGCCGTCCCTTCCGCTGTGCGGCGTCCTACGCTGGCGGCCTGCAGTGGTCGTGAGTGAGGAGTGCGGGCGTGGTCGAGAGTGTGGCGGAGCAGCCCTTTCCGGAGAGCTACCGGGTGGACCGGGAACCGGCTCCGCACGCGTTGCTCGGACCCGTGCTCGGGTTTCTGGGGGTGTGGCGCGGTCGGGGCCGAGGTGGGTATCCGACGCTCGACGACGACTTCGCGTACGCGCAGGAGGTCTGCTTCAGTCACGACGGGCGGCCCTTTCTCCGGTACGAGGCCCGGGCCTGGCTGATCGACGGGGCCGGGGAGCCGCTGCGGCCGGCCGCACGGGAGAGCGGGTGGTGGCGGCTGCAGCCGGACGGCCGGGTGGAGGCGCTGGTCACCCAGCCCACCGGCATCACCGAGATCCTGGTCGGGCAGGCGGAAGGGGGCGCGGTCGATCTCGCCACGCACGCCGTGGCCCTCACTCCCACCGCCAAGGACGTGACCGCCACCCGTCGCCGCTACACCCTGGCCGACGGCGACAGCGCCACCTTCACCTTCGTCCACGACCTCGCAGCCGTCGGGCAGCCCCTGCGGCATCACCTCTCGGCGACCCTGCACCGCGCAGTCGGTCAGAGCACCCCGCCCGCCTCGTCCTGGAACAGCTCCGTCCAGTAGTGCCAGTCCGCGTCCGTCGTCGTGCCCGTGGGGTCGATCGTGGACAGGGCCCGGATCATGGTCTTGGCGACCTGGACGTACAGCGTGTTCGTCAGTTCGTGGGCGAGTGACTCGTCTATGCGGCGCTCCCGGTGCAGGAGCCAGAGGGTGAACGCGAGGGTGGAGATGTCGGTGTTCAGGGGGTGGAGCGTTCCCTCGCGTTCGCTCCAGTTCAGGACCGCGCCCGTCGCGCCGTCGACGACCAGGGTGTTGTCCTCGATGAGGTGGCCGAGGACGACCAGGTGTTCGGCGCGGGGCGGGAGGGTGGCCGGTGTGTCGGCCCGGTGCTCCGCGAGGGTCGGGAGCGGGGCGTCCGGGTCGGTGTGGAAGAGCACGCCGTCCTCGGGCAGACCCGTCTCCGCCAGGAAGCGGCGGGTCGGGGCGTGCGTCAGCGTGGACGGGAAGTCGATGTCCTCGAAGCGGGCGACCCTGTTCCGGCCGAACTCGTGGTCCAGGAGGCGCGGCGGGAGGTCCACGGCCAGGCCGGAGTCGGTGCCCGGGCCCGCCACCAGGGCCAGGGGGCGGATCAGGGCCGCGATCTTCCAGAACGTCGGCACCTCGCCGCCCGTGCCCTCCTCGAACACCGTCAGCAGCTGATGCGTCGCGTCCGCCACGGCCGTAGGACCGAAGCGGCCGGCGTACGCGGCGAACTGGCCGCGCACCTCCGTCAGTTCGTCCGTGGCCGTCGCGAAGCGGACCAGGGTGGGGAGCGACGGGGCCAGGGGGATGCGGTCCATCAGGTCGGGGCGGGCGTGGAAGAACGCCGTCGTCGAGACCTCGCCCGTGATCCCGTCGAGCAGGACCGACTCCGTCTCCCTGCCGTGCAGGTCCGTGAGTCCGCCTATGACCAGCTGGCCGCGCAGCTCCTCGCTGAGCCGGCCGGCCAGGTCGGCCGTCGAGTCCGCCACCGTCCGCAGGCCCTCCCTGCGGAGCTCCTCGAAGGTGAACAGGTCGCTGTCGGCGGGCAGTCCGGGGCCGCTGAGCCAGCGGCGGGTCGACACATGTGAGATGTAGGGCTGCAGTTCGTCCTCGGTCAGTCTGATCGCCGCTACGGCGGCATCGGTCGTGCTCATGGCTCCCCCGTGTGCTTCGTACGCAGTCCCCTGGCCGGGCACGGCACGGCGAACCCGTCGGGCCTGCGCTCGTCCCCCACTGCTCGAAACACTACGCGCCACCACTGACAACGCCCCCGTACCAAGGAGACGTCAGAGCACCCTCGCGCGTTCCCGTCCCGCGAGAATCGCCTCCACCGTCTGCGCGGGGGTCTGCGCGCAGGTGTCCAGCCACAGCCCGATCGGCGGGGTCGACTCCCGCAGCGCCTCGTCCAGCGCGGAGACCGTCCAGGCGGACCCATAACCCGCCTTCGCCCGGCCCGCCTCCCGGGCCGCGACCGTCCCGGCGTCCGGCGCCAGGACGACGACGTACAGGGGCCGGGTCCGGACCAGCCCGACGTATGCCGTCAGGTCTTCCCCCAGCACCACGTCCTGTACGACGGCCGTGAACCCGGCCTCGGCGTACGCGTCCGCCGTCGCGGCCGACAAGCGGTACCGCAGGCGCAGTTGAGCGGCGGCCTCCGCCGAGGCCCCGGGTGCGTACTCCTCGCGTCCCGACACGATCATCCGCCGGAACGCGTCCCCGCGGACATGCGCCGCCCGCGGCAGACGCTCCGCCAGCGCCTGTGCGACCGTCGACTTCCCGGCCGCCATCACACCGGTGACCAGGACGACCCCGTGCATCACGTGAACTCCCCGACGGCCGAAGGCACTTCGGTCAGGTGAAGTACACGCCGCCCAGCACGACCACGATCGCCGCCACCACGAACAGCAGGATCCACAGGGCCAACTTGCCGAGACCGGGCGGCGGTTCGTACTCGCGGGGCTCCTGCCCGGGAGCGCTCACCGGTCCGTCACCACCGCGGCCTGCGGGCGGATCGGGAGCCGGTTGACGGGACGGCCCGTCGCGGCGCGTACGGCGGAGGCGACCGCCGCCGGTGACGTGACCACCGGCACCGCGCTGGCCGCCTTCGCACCGAACGGGGCCACCACGTCCCGCTCCTCGACGAGCTTGACGATCCGGATCTCCGGCGCGTCCAGGGCCGTCGGCAGGGCGTACCCGGTGAGGTCCGGGTGGCGGATCAGCCCGCGCGCGCTGCGCAGGTTCTCCGTGAGCGCGATGCCGACGCCCTGGGTGACGCCCGCTTCGATGCGGGCCTCCAGCTGGGCCGGGTTGAGGATGCGGCCCACGTCCTGGGCGAGCGCCAGCTCGACCACGCGGACCGAGCCGAGTTCGATGTCGACGTCGACCACCGCGCGGATCGCGCAGAAGGCCATGCCGACGAAGGCGTCGCCCTGGCCGATCTCGTTGAGGGGCTCCGTCGGGTGCGGGCGGCACTGGGCGGTGGCCCACAGTTCCTTGCCGTCCATGGCCTCGGTGACCGTCGTCGAGAGCACTCCGTCGTACGAGGTGATCTTGCCGTCGGTGATCTGGAGCAGCTCGGTGGACATGCCGAACTTGTGCGCCAGGGGCTGGAGGAGCTGGGTGCGGACCATCTTGGCCGCCCGTTCCACCGCGCCGCCCGAGACCCAGGTGTGGCGGCCGCGACAGCCCGGTCCTGCCGGGGGCTGGTCGGTGTCGACGGGGGCGACGTGGACCTCGTCGATGCCGAGCGTCTCCTGGACGATCTGGCGGGCCAGCGTGGTGAAGCCCTGGCCGGTCTCGACGGCAGCGCAGAGGACCGTGGCGACGCCGTCCTGGACCCGTACGGTCGCCGTGGAGACCTCGTCCGCGCCCTCCGCGCCGAGCATGTGCACCATGCCGAGGCCGTAGCCGACGCCCCGGCGGATCGCGCCCGGTTCGCCCGCGCCCTCGGGGCCGCCGGGCAGCAGCCACTCGTCCTCGGGGGTGTCCTTGGGCAGCGCGGGCAGCGGGAAGTCCCGTACGGCCTGGAGCAGTTCGGCGACCGGGGCCGGGCAGGTGACGGTCTGGCCGGTCGGGAGTACGTCCCCGGTGGCGAGCGCGTTGCGCAGGCGCAGTTCCGCCGGGTCGACGCCCAGCCTCTTGGCCAGCTTGTCCATCTGCGCCTCGTAGGCGGCGCACACCTGCATGGCGCCCTCGCCGCGGACATGGCCGGAGGGCGGGTTGTTGGTGCGGACGGCCCAGCCCTCGATGAAGGCGTTCGGGACGACGTACGGTCCGCAGGCGAAGCCCACCGCGGCGGCCAGTGCCTCCGAGGAGGTGTCGGCGTAGGCGCCCGCGTCGAGCAGGATCTGCGCCTCGACCTTGACCAGCTTGCCCTCGGCGTCGGCGTGGTGGCGGTATCTCAGCAGCGTGGGGTGGCGGTGGACGTGGCCGAGGAAGGACTCCTCGCGCGTGGCCGTCAGCTTGACCGGGCAGCCGGTCTTGAGCGCGAGCAGGCCGAGCGGGAGCTGGAAGCCCTGGTCCTCGCGGTCGGCGGTGGCGCCGGGGACGCCGGTGACAACGATCTTGACGCGCTCGGGTTCGAGGCCGTAGCAGGCGGCTGCGGTGTCGCGGTCGGTGTGCGGGTCGGTGGAGGCGAGGTAGAGCTCGACGCCGCCGTCGGGGCGGGGTACGGCGAGGCCGGCCTCGGCGCCGATGGGCGCGGGGTCCTGGCGGCCGATGCGGTACTGGCCCTCGACGACGATCTCGCCGGTCGCGGAGGGGTCGCCGTGCTGGAGCGGGATGTGCCGGACCAGGTTGCCGTCGGGGTGCAGCGGCTCGGCCTCGAAGGACTGCTCCGGGTCGGTGACCGGGTCGAGCACCTCGTACTCGACGATGACGGCGGCCGCGGCCATGCGCGCGGTGTCGGGGTGGTCGGCGGCGACGGCCGCGATGGGCTCGCCGTGGTGGCGTACGACCTCGGAGGCGAAGACCGGGCGGTCGGCCTTGCCGCGGCCGTGCACCGGGCTGCCGGGCACGTCCTCGTGGGTGACGACCGCGCGGACTCCGGGCATCTCACGCGCGTGGGAGGTGTCGATGGACACGATGCGCGCGTGCGCGTGCGGCGAGCGCAGGACGGCGGCCCACAGCAGGCCCTCGGCCCACAGGTCGGCGGCGTAGGGGAAGGTGCCCTCGGTCTTCGCGCGCGCGTCGGCGGCCGGCAGGGAGACGCCGATGCCGTGCGGAATCGGCTCGGGGGCGGGTGCTGCTGCCTCCGCGGCGGTGGTCGCGGTGGCGGCTTCGTTGCTCACGCCTGGCCTCCGTCCTGTCCCTGTCCGTACGCCTGCTCATGTGGTCCGGCGGCGCCCGGGAACCCCGGGGAGTCGAACGCCGACGGGTGGACGCTGCCGCCTCCGGGACCCGCCTGGTGGGGGATACGCGGCTCGTCGCCGTCCGTCTCAGCGTCGCCGCTCGCGTGGGCCTCACGCTCTGCGACGACCTCCTTGACGGCGTCGACGACGCCCCGGTAGCCGGAGCAGCGGCAGAGGTTGCCGCACAGCGCCTGCCGTGTCTCCAGCTCGGTGGGCGCGGGGTTGCCCTCCAGCAGGTCGTGCACGGTCATCGCCATGCCGGGCACGCAGAAGCCGCACTGCACGGCGCCGCACCGGGCGAGCGCCCGCTGCACGTCCGAGGGGCTGCCGTCCTCGGCGAGGCCCTCGACGGTACGGACCTCGCTGCCGGCGGCGGTCACGCCGGGCACCAGGCAGGAGGCGACGAGCCGTCCGTCGACCTGGACGTTGCACGCCCCGCACTCGCCCTGTGAGCAACCGTCCTTGGCGCCGGCGAGACCGAGCCGCTCACGCAGTACGTAGAGCAGCGACTCGCCGATCCACGCGTCGGTGACGGGGCGGTCGACGCCGTTGACGCGCAGGACGTAGGAGGCGAGCGGGTGTTCTTCGCCGGGGTGCGCGGGAGCCTGGTCGTCCGGGTTCTCGTCGGGGTCGGCGGCGTACTGCTCGACGGCGTCGGGCGACGGTTCGTCCTCGCCCTCGTCCGGGGCGTGCTCGACACCGGGCCCGTCACCGTGCTCGGCGGGGCCGTCAGCGGCTTCTACGGCCTCTTCGGCGCCCCCGGGGACCCGGAGGGCCGCCAGTGCCTCACCGGGGCCGGGTGAGGGCCGTGAGGCGGTCGTGGAGGGGCCGTCCCCATAGGGCTCGGCGGGGTCGTGGGGCTGGGCCGTGTCGTGGGGCTCGGTGAGAGCGCTGCCGTGGCCGTCGGTGTGCGGGTGCGGGGAGTCGGGGGACGCCTCGTCCGTCACGGTGTGCGCGTCACCGTGCCGCTCGTCGACCTCGCCGCCCGGCGCCTCGGCGGCGGGCACGTGCGCGTGGCCGTCGCCGAGCGGACCCGTGGGAGCGTCGCCGACCGGACCACCGTGGCCCTCGTCGAAGCCGCCGCCGTGTCCGTCACCGTGCGGCACGTGCGTGTGCCGTTCCCCGGCCGGTCCGCCGTGCTCGGGTCCCGCACCCGGGCCACCCTGGGGTTGGTCCCCCCACGGCTGTGGCGGCTGGGTCGCCCAGGGCGCGGCCGCACCGCCCGGCAGGGTCGCCGGAGGGGTGCCGCCCCACTGCTCGACGAGGGACGACGTGGTGAACTCGCCCGATTCGTCCGGGAGGTCGCCGCCGGCCACCGGGATCGACCACTGGCCGGTGACGTCGTGGCCCGGCGCGGGCGCGGCCGCGGTGTCCTCGACGTGCCACTGCTGGGTGGTCGCGGGGTTGTACGTGAACTGTCCGGTCTGGCCCTGCGGCAGGGTGCTCGGGTCGGGCCAGTGGGCGCCCTCTGCCGGCACCGCCCAGCCGCCCGTGCCCGCCGGGTCGGTTCCGTCGCCCTGCGCGGCCGTTATCTGCGGCGGCACATAACCGTGACCGGGCGCGGCGAGCGGGCTGTCGGCGGAGGCCAGGAGGGCGTCGATGCCCCCTTCGGGCAGCTTCACGAAGGCGGTCGCGCCGTCGTCGTAGTCACCCTGAGGGAGCGGGTCCCAGCGGCCGGCGGCCCGGGGCGTGCCCTCTCCGTGCTGGTCGTCGGTCAAGACAGTGCCCTCCCCAGTGCTCGTCGGGCCAGCGCGGCGACTGTGCGCCGCAGGTGCAGTACGGCGGGCGGATGCTGCGGTACGGAACCGTCCGCGGCCGGTGCCGGGTCGGGGATGCAGGCCGCGGACACGTACTCCCCGAAGGCCTCCAGGGCCTCCGGGACGATCGCGCGGTTGTTGTCCCAGTCGATGAGCCGGGCGACCCACTGCTCGGCGTCCAGGGGTCGCAGCGGCATCGGCGCTATGGCACCGACGGCACATCTGACCCCGCGCCGGGCCGGATCGAGGACCAGCGCGACCGAGGCCATCGCGCGGCCCGGGCCGGTGCGGCCGGTGACCTTGAGGAAGACCTGCGGGGCGTGCAGCAGCGGCACCCGCACGAAGCCGATGAGTTCGCCTGCGCGCAGCATCTCCATGCCGGCCAGCAGATGCGAGACCGGCATCTCCCGGCGGGCGCCGTCCGGGCCCGCGATGATCAGCGTGGCCTCGAGGGCGGCGAGGACGGGCAGCGCGTCGCCCGTGGGGGCCGCCGAGGCGATGTTGCCGCCGAGGGTGCCCGCGTTGCGGATCTGCGGCGGTCCGGCGGCGCGGGCGGCGGCGGCGAGCGCGGGGATGAGGGCGGCGAAGTCGGGGCGGCCCATACGCGCGTGCGTGAGTCCCGCGCCGAGCAGGGCGTGCCCGTCCTGGTACTGCCAGCCGCGGATCTCGCTGATCCGGCCGAGGCCGACGAGCGCGGCGGGCCTGAGCTGCCCGGAGTTGACGGCGGCCATCAGGTCGGTGCCGCCGGCGACGGGCACCGCGGCGGGCATGGCGGTGAGTGCCGCCACGGCCTCGTCCAGTGTCGTGGGCAGCGTGACGGCCTGCGCCGCCTGCGGTGTGTGCGTGGTCAAACCGGCTGCCCCTTCCCGCTGCCCCACCTGGTCCTGCTGGTCCTGCCTGCTTGCTGCCGTACGGTACGTGCTGACAGGGCGGACGTGGCAACTCTGGCACATCTTCGCAACACGCGAAGACAGGGGTCCGCTAGGAGGCCTTCGGTGGCATTCGCCCGCCCCATCAGGGAGATGGTCCGTTTTCGTACGGGATCGCCCGCGCATGGCGATTGACACTCTTCGGTGACCCTTGAGGTCTTTTTCCCCTACCTGTTCGGGGGCTCCCCCTCGATCGGCCGGCCGAGCACACCGGGTCGCTTCTGCCACGGCAGCGGTCCCGCGGGCGGCCGGTAGCCGACACCCAGGGCGTCCAGCAGCTCGTAGTGGGCGGCCATCCGCCGCTCGAAGCCGGCGAAGTCCCGTTCCGCCGGGGCGGGCAGAGGACTCCAGGCCACTTCGGCGAAGGCCGCCAGCCGGGGGAAGGTCTGGTAGTCGACGCGTCCCTGGTCCTCCATCACCTCGGTCCACACGTTGGCCTGCGCGCCGAGGACGTGCGCGGCCTCCTCGGGCGTCAACTCCGGTGGAACGGGCTCGAACCGGTAGACGTCCTCCAGGGTGCGGACGTAGGCGATGGGAACCGGCTCGTCCGCGCCCGCGTCCTGCCGGTAGTCCAGATACACCTGCTGTTCGGGGCACATGACGACGTCGTGGCCGGCGCGGGCGGCGGCGATGCCGGCCGCGTAGCCGCGCCAGGACGAGACCGCCGCGCCCTCGGCGAGGCCGCCCTCAAGGATCTCGTCCCAGCCGATGAGCCTGCGCCCGCGCGCGGACAGCCACTTGTCGAAGTGTCCGATGAACCAGGACTGCAACTCGTCCTCGTCCGCGAGGCCGAGTTCCTCGATCCGGGCCTGGACGGAAGGCGACTCCCGCCACTGCTCCTTGGCGCATTCGTCGCCGCCGATGTGAATGAACTCGGAGGGAAACAGCTCCAGCAGTTCCTCGAACACGCCCTCGTAGAAGCGAAGGGTGTTGTCAGTGGGGGCGAGTACGTTCAGGGAGACGCCCCAGTTGTCCCAGACCGTGAGGGAGGTGGTGTCGATGACATCGGTGTTGCCGAGTTCCGGGTACGCGGCGATGGCCGCCTGCGAGTGTCCGGGTACGTCGATTTCGGGGACAACGGTGATATGCCGCTCGGCGGCGTAGGCGACGATCTCCCGGATGTCGTCCTGGGTGTAGAAGCCACCGTGCGGCTTCTCCTCCCACAGCGGTGACGCCCCGTGGCCGAATTTGGTACGCGCCCGCCAAGAGCCCACCTCGGTGAGCCGGGGGTATCTCTTGATCTCGATCCGCCAGCCCTGGTCGTCCGTCAGGTGGAAGTGGAAGACGTTGAGTTTGTGGGCGGCCATCAGGTCGAGGTAGCGCAGGACGCCGTCCTTGGGCATGAAGTGCCGGGACACGTCGAGCATGAGGCCGCGCCAGCGGAATCGCGGGGCGTCCTGGACCGTGAGGTGCGGCACGGTCCAGGTGCGGTCGCCGCCGAGGGGTGCCCTCCGATAGGCGTTCGGGCCGAGGAGTTGACGAAGCGTCTGGGCGCCCCAGAAGACTCCGGCCGCGCTGCCGCCCTCGATGAGGACACCGGTCTCGTCGCTGACGAGGCGGTACTCCTCGGGGCCGAGCCCCGGGTCGAGTCGGAGCCCGATGCCGTCGCCCTCGGCGTCGTCGAGTTCGCGGGCCTCGTGCAGCGGCAGCCCGGTGGCCTGCCACAGGACGCCGCGCAGCCAGCGGCCGACGCCTTCGGTGCCGGTACCGGCGTAGACCTGGGTGCGTGCCGTCAGCCGCACCTCGCCGGAGCCGGCGATGACCTCGCGCGCTGTCGGAATCAGTTCAGCCATGTCAGTCCTTGACCGCTCTACCCGGTCCCGAGACCAGGCGTCACTGTACGAGTACGAAGAACACCGGAACCGGAACCGTCATCACCGTCGACGCGGCCGTCACCCCGCCCCGGTATCGGCGAAGAGGAAATTGCCGCCGCCTCTTCCAAAGCCCGGAAACAAGGTCGGCGAGGTGGTCCGGAAGGGGAAGCGGAATCGCGGCACAGCGGTCGCCGCGAGAAAGGCGATCACCACGGAGAAGATCACGAAGCCGCCCGCGACGACAAGGCTGTTGACGAAATACCGACCGAAATCCTGCCACCCGAACACGCACCGGAATTGCAACATATGCAATGACGGTTTCGCTCAACGCAACGGAGGCTACGGGTTGCACGAACCCGCCCACAAGAGGTCTCAACCAATCCGTGACACGCAGAAGGTCCCCGGGGCGCGCGGTACGCACCCCGGGGACCCTGTGAAGCTCAGCCGGGCGGCCCGCCTACTTGTCGCCGCCCTTGTCGTCGTCCCCGGAACCCATGGACTCGTAGATCTCCTTGCACATGGGGCACACGGGGTACTTCTTGGGATCGCGGCCGGGCACCCACACCTTGCCGCACAGCGCCACGACGGGGGTCCCGTCGAGGGCGCTCGCCATGATCTTGTCCTTCTGGACGTAGTGGGCGAAGCGCTCGTGGTCGCCGTCGCCATGGGACACCTGCGGCGTCGGCTCTACGAGGGTCCCCGTACCAGTCCCGCGCTCGGGCTCAAGAGTGCTCATAAACGCCAAGGGTACTGAAGGTCACACCCTTCAGTTGAGCGAAGGGTCGTCGGCGTAGGTGGCCACCATCGCGAGTTCGCTGCGCTGGCGGCGCAGGACCTCACGCCAGAGTCTCTCCGGGGACGGGGAGGAGACGTCGCCGGGTTCCGACTCGACGACGTACCAGGCACCCTCCACCAGCTCGTCCTCCAGCTGGCCGGGGCCCCAGCCGGCGTAACCGGCGAAGATGCGCAGACTGCCGAGGGCCGAGGCGAGCAGCTCCGGCGGGGTCTCCAGGTCGACCAGGCCGATCGCGCCGTGCACTCTGCGCCAGCCCAGCGGGGCCCCGTCGACGGCCCCGCCGCCCGGGATGACGGCGACCCCGAGGGCCGAGTCCAGCGAGACCGGGCCGCCCTGGAAGACGACGCCGGGTTCACCCGCGAGGTCGGCCCAGCCCTCCAGGATGTCGCCGACGTCCACCGGGGTGGGGCGGTTGAGGACCACGCCGAGCGAGCCCTTCTCGTCGTGGTCGAGAAGGAGCACCACCGCGCGGTCGAAGTTCGGGTCCGCCAGGGCGGGCGTTGCCACGAGCAACCGCCCTGTGAGCGAGGACACCTCGGTCATGCCAGACATGATCCCGCATCTTCCCTCCGCGCGGGGAGCCAATGCCCGTTCGGGAGGGGGCGCAGCTCAGAGCGCACCAGTGCGCCCCACGCGCACGCTCGGCGCCGGTGACCGCATGTGCCCGGCAGGGGACGGCACGTGTTGTGACAGACCTATGACGTGTCTGGGCGGTACTTGGGCTTACAGAAGGGGGGTAGGCGGCGATTACCCTTGTCCCTTCTGGCCCCTGCCCGACTCATCGGAACGCGAGATACATGACCGTCAACGGCTCTGACGACGTACTGCTTGTCCACGGCGGAACCCCGCTGGAGGGCGAGATCCGTGTCCGCGGTGCGAAGAACCTCGTACCGAAGGCCATGGTCGCCGCCCTTCTGGGCAGCGAGCCGAGTCGACTGCGCAACGTTCCGGACATCCGTGATGTGCGCGTCGTGCGCGGTCTGCTGCAACTGCACGGGGTGACGGTCCTTCCGGGTGAGGAACCGGGCGAGCTGGTGATGGACCCGACGCACGTCGAGAGCGCCAACGTCGCTGACATCGATGCCCACGCGGGTTCGTCGCGGATCCCCATCCTGCTGTGCGGTCCGCTGCTGCACCGCCTGGGACACGCCTTCATCCCCGGCCTCGGCGGCTGCGACATCGGCGGCCGGCCCATCGACTTCCACTTCGAGGTGCTGCGGCAGTTCGGCGCGACGATCGAGAAGCGCGCGGACGGACAGTTCCTGGAGGCGCCGCGGCGGCTGCGCGGCACGAAGATCCGGCTGCCGTATCCGTCCGTGGGCGCGACCGAGCAGGTGCTCCTGACGGCCGTCCTCGCCGAGGGCGTCACCGAACTCTCGAACGCCGCGGTGGAGCCGGAGATCGAGGACCTCATCTGCGTGCTGCAGAAGATGGGCGCCATCATCGCGATGGACACCGACCGGACCATCCGCGTCACGGGTGTGGACCGGCTGAGCGGCTACAACCACCGCGCGCTGCCGGACCGTCTGGAAGCCGCCTCCTGGGCGTCCGCGGCGCTGGCGACCGAGGGCAACATCTACGTCCACGGTGCCCAGCAGCGCTCGATGATGACGTTCCTGAACACCTACCGCAAGGTGGGCGGTGCCTTCGAGATCGACGACCAGGGCATCCGGTTCTGGCACCCCGGCGGCCAGTTGAAGTCCATCGCGCTGGAGACGGACGTGCACCCGGGCTTCCAGACGGACTGGCAGCAGCCGCTGGTGGTCGCGCTCACCCAGGCCACCGGCCTGTCGATCATCCACGAGACGGTCTACGAGTCCCGCCTCGGGTTCACCTCCGCGCTGAACCAGATGGGTGCTCACATCCAGCTCTACCGCGAGTGCCTGGGCGGCTCCGACTGCCGCTTCGGGCAGCGCAACTTCCTGCACTCGGCGGTCGTCTCGGGCCCCACCAAGCTCCAGGGCGCCGATCTGGTCATCCCCGACCTCCGGGGCGGCTTCTCGTACCTGATCGCGGCGCTGGCGGCCCAGGGCACGTCCCGGGTCCACGGCATCGACCTCATCAACCGCGGCTACGAGAACTTCATGGAGAAGCTCGTGGAGCTCGGTGCGAAGGTGGAACTGCCGGGCAAGGCGCTCGGCTAGCCCGCCGCTTCCCTGACACGACGATGGGGCGGCCTCCCGGTTCCGGGTGGCCGCCCCATTGGCGTTGCTCAAGACGTGTACGTCATCCCGAGACGCACCGTCGGACCTACTTGCCCTTGGCGGCTTCCTTGAGCTTGCTGCCCGCCGAAACCTTGACGCTGTAGCCGGCCGGGATCTGGATCGGGTCACCGGTCTGCGGGTTGCGCGCGGTGCGAGCGGCACGGTGGGTGCGCTCGAAGGTCAGGAAGCCGGGGATGGTGACCTTCTCGTCGCCCTTGGCGACGATCTCGCCGACGGTCTCGGCGAACGCGGCCAGAACGGCGTCGGCGTCCTTGCGGGTCACCTCGGCGCGGTCGGCCAGCGCGGCCACCAGCTCACTGCGGTTCATGTTGTTACTCCCGTGTTCTTCTTGCCGTTGGGGTGTGCCACGCGGCGGGGCCGCACACGAGGCACAGCGAAGCCGATGCGCTCGCGCCCAGGGACGCATCCTGCCCCTACCTGCTGCGGGAAAGCCAATCCGGCACCCGTAGAACTCGTATGAACACCCTAGGGGGTCACACGAACAGAGGCCTGGGCGTGGCGCCACCCTAGAGGGTGGCGCGAAGCGCCCGGTTTCGCGACGCGCCGGGCCGGAGAACCGCCGTGGCAATCCTCACAGCCGAACAAACATACGACGACCACTGTAGACGCGGGCCGGGGGACCCGGCCGAGGACCCCTACGCCGTCGCGCCCGCGGCCTTCGCTGCGTCCCGCACCGCACCCGCGACCGCGCCAGCGACCTTGTCGTTGAAGACGCTCGGGATGATGTAGTTCGGGTTCAGCTCGTCCTCGGTGACGACGTCCGCGAGGGCCTTCGCGGCCGCGAGCATCATCTCCGTGTTGACCGTGCGGGACTGGGCGTCCAGCAGACCGCGGAAGACACCCGGGAAGACCAGCACGTTGTTGATCTGGTTCGGGAAGTCGGAGCGGCCCGTGGCCACGACTGCCGCCGTCTGACGGGCGATCGCCGGGTCGACCTCGGGGTCGGGATTCGCGAGCGCGAACACGATCGCACCCTCGGCCATGGCCGCCACGTCGGCGCCGTCCAGGACGTTGGGGGCCGAGACACCGATGAAGACGTCGGCGCCGCGGACGGCCTCCTTCAACGTCCCGGTCAGGTTCTCGGGGTTGGTGTTGTCGGCGATCCAGCGCAGCGCCGAGCCCGGAGCGGCGTCGACGAGGTCCTCGCGGCCGGCGTGCACGACGCCGTGGATGTCGGCGACGACGGCGTTCTTGACGCCGGCGGCGATCAGCAGCTTGAGGATGGCCGTACCGGCCGCGCCGGCCCCGGACATGACGACCCGGATGTTCTCGATCGCCTTGCCTGCGACGCGAAGCGCGTTCGTCAGGGCGGCGAGGACGACGATCGCGGTGCCGTGCTGGTCGTCGTGGAAGACGGGGATGTCGAGGGCCTCGCGCAGCCGGGCCTCGATCTCGAAGCAGCGGGGCGCGGAGATGTCCTCGAGGTTGATGCCGGCGAACCCGGGGGCGATCGCCTTGACGATCTCGACGATCGCGTCGGTGTCCTGGGTGTCCAGGCACAGCGGCCAGGCGTCGATGCCGGCGAACCGCTTGAAGAGGGCCGCCTTGCCCTCCATGACCGGCAGGGCGGCCTTGGGGCCGATGTTGCCCAGGCCCAGCACGGCCGAGCCGTCGGTCACGACCGCAACGGAGTTGCGCTTGATGGTGAGCCGGCGGGCGTCCTCGGGGTTCTCGGCGATCGCCATGCACACGCGGGCCACGCCCGGGGTGTAGATCATCGAGAGGTCGTCACGGTTGCGGATGGGGTGCTTGGACGCCATCTCGATCTTGCCGCCGAGGTGCATCAGGAACGTACGGTCGGAGACCTTGCCGAGGGTGACGCCCTCGATGCCGCGCAGCTGCTGGACGATCTCGTCGGCGTGCGCGGTGGAGGACGCGGCGATGGTGACGTCGATGCGGAGCTTCTCGTGGCCGGACGCGGTCACGTCGAGGCCGGTCACCGAGCCTCCGTTGGACTCTACGGCCGTGGTGATCTGGGAGACCGCGGTTCCGCTCGCGGGCACCTCCAGCCGGACCGTAATCGAGTAGGAGACGCTGGGCGCCGTTGCCATGGCCGACTTCCTCTGCTTTCACCTGACGCTGATGCCGTCCGATGGTCGCACCTACTGATGAGTAGGCGTTAGCCGCACTGGATTGCGGACGTTTTGTTCACGGGGGCGTCCACGTGAAAGAGGCCCACGTCACATGGACGTGGGCCTCTCACCAGGTCAATGACACCGACCCGCCATGCTCGCCTCGCGGCAAGTGGTCGCTCGTAGCGACGAAGGTTGGGCCCGGGGGCTTGGATCGGGCCGGTGTCACATCCAGGCTAACAAACGGATCCCGAAAGACCATTCCCGTGCGGAGAGTTCAATCTCTCAGCAGATCCGGCACGCCCTCCGCGTCCGGCTGGTCGCGGTCCGCCGAGACGACCGTGAGCTGCTGGGTGGCCCGGGTGAGGGCGACGTAGAGCACCCGCAGTCCGGCCGGCGACTCGTCGGCGATCTCGGCCGGGGAGACGACGACCGTCGCGTCGTACTCCAGACCCTTGGCCTCCAGGCTGCCGAGCGCGACGACCCGGTCGCCGAGTCCGGTGAGCCAGCGGGCCGCCTCTTCCCGGCGGTTCATGGCGACCACGACGCCGACGGTGCCGTCGACGAGGCCGAGGAGCCGGGCCGCCTCCTCGCGGACGGTCTCCCCCAGCGATTTGCGTACGACGGTGAAACGGGGCTCGACGCCCGTGGACCGTACGGCCGAGGGGGACGTGGCGCCGGGCATGGCGAGGGCCAGCACCTTGGCCGCGAGGTCGGCGATCTCTGAGGGGTTGCGGTAGTTGACGGTGAGCTGGAAGCGGCGCCTCGGGCGGCTGCCGAGAGCCTCGTCGCGGGCCTCGGCGGCCTCGTCGGGGTCGGACCAGGAGGACTGGGCGGGGTCTCCCACGACCGTCCAGGTGGCGTGCCGGCCACGGCGGCCGACCATGCGCCACTGCATGGGCGTGAGGTCCTGGGCCTCGTCGACGATGACGTGGGCGTACTCGACCCGCTCCTGGGCGAGCCGCTCGGCCCGCTCACGCTGCGACTCCTCGCGGGCCGGCATCAGCTCCTCCAGGCCGGTGAGCTGGTCGAGCGGGTCCAGTTCGCGCCTCTTCCTCGGGCGTGCGGGGGCGCCGAGGACCGCCTGGAGTTCGTCGAGCATGGCGATGTCGTGCACGGTCAGGCCGTCCCGTCTGAGCGAGCGGGCGACCCTGCGGACCTCGCCGGGGTTGAGGATCCGGCGGGCCCAACGGCCCAGGCGCCGCTCGTCGGCCATGGCGGCGAGGACGGCCTTCGGGGTGAGCTCGGGCCACCAGGCGTCGAGGAACTCGATGAAGCTGTCCTCGGAGGTGATGTCCTCGTCGAACGAGGACCGCAACTCGGCGGCCAGCTCCGGATCGGTGTGCCGGGTGCCCGCTCCGGACCGCGCCCACAGCGCGTCCAGCAGGAGCTTGCGCGCCCTGGGCCGCAGGAGGTTGACGGGGGCGGTGCCGCTGAGGGCGTTCCGGCGGACGCGTTCCAGTTCGTCCGCCTCCAGCTCCAGACGCCTGCCGAAAGCGACCACGCGCAGGCGGGTGGGGGGTCCGGCCGGGGGCTGCGGGGATACGGCGGTGGCGGCGCCGTTTCCGCCACCGGCACCGTCGTCGCCGTCACCGAAGTCCCCGAAGGCGAGTTGCCCGGAGCCGGACCGGCCGCGGGCCACGCCGGTACCGCCCGCCCTCGCGGAACGGCCCGGTCCTGCGTCCGCGTCGGCGCCCAGTTCCAGCACGCCCCGTGCCGCCTTCCGCAGCACCTTCAGCATCCGGTACGAGCCCTTGGCGCGGGCCACCGCCGGGGAGTCGTACAGGGTGGCCTCGACGCCGTCGACCAGGGAGCCGATCGCACGGATGGCGACCTGGCCCTCCTCGCCGAGGGAGGGCAGGACGCCCTCGGTGTAGGCGACCAGCAGGGGGGTGGGCGAGACGATGAGGATGCCACCCGAGTAGCGGCGGCGGTCCTGGTAGAGGAGGTACGCGGCGCGGTGCAGGGCCACGGCGGTCTTGCCGGTGCCGGGGCCGCCCTCGACGTATGTCACGGACGCGGCGGGGGCGCGGATGACCATGTCCTGCTCGGCCTGGATGGAGGCGACGATGTCCCGCATGGTGTGGCTGCGGGCCTGTCCGAGCGCGGCCATCAGGGCGCCGTCGCCGATGACGGGCAGCTCGTGGCCGTCGAGGAAGGCCTTGAGCTCGGGGCGCATGAGGTCGTCCTCGACACCGAGGACCCTGCGGCCCTTGGAGCGGATCACCCGGCGTCGTACGACACGCCCGGGATCCACCGGAGTGGACCTGTAGAAGGGCGCGGCGGCCGGGGCCCGCCAGTCGATGACGAGTGGCGCGTACTCGGAGTCCAGGACCCCGATCCGGCCGATGTGCAGGGTCTCCGCGATGTCGGCGGTGCTGTCCTCGCGGACGGCTCCCTCGGCGGGTTCCACGGCGGTGTAGGCGCCGTCGGGCCCCTTCTTGCCGTCCTTGCCGGGGAGCAGATCGATCCGGCCGAACAGGAAGTCCTCGAACTCGTTGTTGAGCCGGTTGAGGTGGACGCCGGCCCGGAAGACCTGGGCGTCCCGCTCGGCGAGCGCGCCGGGCGTGCCTACCTGGCCACGCTTGGCCGCGTCGTTCATCAGGAACTCCGCCTCGTGGATCTTCTCCTCGAGGCGCCGGTAGACCCGGTCCAGATGTTCCTGTTCGACGCTGATCTCACGGTCCCGGACCGAGTCCTGAACCGAGCCGACCGCAGATGGTTGAGCCTGAGCGGCCACCGGGCCCCCTTCTGACGTGCTGGGCAGCCGTCAACCGTACGCGAAGGGGGCCCCGGCGGGAAGTTACGCGTCGACCTGGACGAGCTTGTTGCCGTCGGAGTCCACGACCTCGAAGTGGTCGATGTCGTTCTGGGCCGGTGCGACCGCGCCGCCGATGTAGAGCGGCTGCTTGGACTCGGGGGTCTTGCCGTTCGGGATGCCGTAGCCCCACTTGCCGACGGACCAGGTGGAGGCCGTCCAGCGCTCGCCGTTGGTGCCGACCGCGATCAGGGAGCACTTGAGCGGTCCCTTGACGCCCTTGAGCTCCAGGCCGAGCGAGGTGCCCCAGTTCTTGTCCTGCATGGCGACGGTCGCGCTGACGCCGGTCGAGGAGTCGGTCGCGGACACCTTGTCGCTCATGGACTCGAAGAGTTCCTTCGGGGTGGCCGCGAGGACCTGCCCCTGTTTGGCCCCGCCGCCCGAGTCGCCGCCGTTCGCCGCGATCGCGACGACCGGACCGCCGATGATCAGCGCGGCCGCGGCCGCGACCATGTAGAAGCTGCGGCGCCGCTTCTGCGCACGGCGCTCGGCGACCTCGTCCACGAGCTTGTTCACGATCCGCGGACTGGGCTTGGCGGACAGCGACTCCCCGATCGCGGGGGTGCCGGAGCCCGGCAGGTCCGCGAGGGCGGCGAGCATCGGCTCCATGCCGGCGAGCTCGTCGAGCTGCTGGGCGCACCATTCGCAGGTCGCGAGATGAGCCTCGAAGGCGGTGGCCTCGGCGTCGTCGAGGATCCCGAGGGCGTAGGCGCCGACGGTCTCGTGCTCGTTCGGCACCGGAGTTCCCATCATGGAGCCAGACATACCCGAACCACCTGTGCCGAATCCCTGGTTACCCCCGTAAACACCCATCACGCTGTCACCCCCCGCTCCTCCAGTGCGAGCTTCATCGACCGCAGGGCGTAGAAGACCCGCGAGCGGACTGTTCCGCTGGGGATGCCCAGGGTCTCGGCCGCCTCGTTGACGGTACGCCCCTTGAAATACGTCTCGACCAGGACCTCCCGGTGGGCCGGGGTCAGGTCGTCGAGCGCATCGGACAACGTCATCAACCACAGCGCCTTGTCGATCTCGTCCTCCGCGGGGATGACCTCCAGCGGCGACGGATCGACCTCCTGCGGCCGGGCCTGCCGGCTGCGGTGGCCGTCGATGACGATGCGCCGGGCGACCGTCACCAGCCAGGGGCGTACCGATCCGGTCGCTCGATTGAGCTGTCCGGCGTTCTTCCAGGCACGGATGAGCGTCTCCTGCACCACGTCCTCGGCTCTCTGGCGGTCACCCGCAACCAACCGGAGGACATACGCAAGGAGAGGCCCGGCGTGCTCTCTGTACAGGGCACGCATCAGCTCCTCATCAGGTTCCGAGGGCTGGGACATGCGATGTCGGGCCCTCGATCCACGTTCATTGGCCACGACGGAATCCTTGCGCACGCCCACCTCCGATGTCCGGGGGTTCCCCCAGTCAGTCGCTCGACTACGGGTACGGACGTGATGAGTTGAGTGTTCAAAGTGCGACGACAGTTTTCTTCTGAGTGACGTGACGAGACAGGACATGCGCGCACATTCCCGCCGCGCGATCTTTACATTTCCACCACACGGACAAGATCGCCACTACGGCCAGTGAGGTTGAGCGAGTAAACGAGGTGTAATCGAAATCACTTCGACACCGCCTCCACAGAAAGGGCATATCGGTCGGTCAGGAGCGCGAGAGTGCCGCGCGCCGACGATGCCGGGCCACTCTTTCGCGGTTCCCGCACACCTCACTGGAGCACCAACGCCTCCTGCGCCCCCGTGACGTATCCAGATACACGATGGGGCAGTTGTCCCCTTCGCACTCTCTGATCCCGGCCCGCGCGACGGGGTCCGTCAGCAGTCCCACGGCGTCCCTGGCGATGGCCCCGAGCAGCGCCGCACACTCGGGCGGACCGTCCAGCTCGCGCACCAGCGAACCGTCCCCATCCGGTACCGCGCGCGGGGCGGGAGGGGCGGCGCGGGCTGCGTCGTTGACGTGGGCGAGCGCGAGGTCGTAGCCGTGACCGGGGGCGCCCCGCACCAACTGTCCGATACGTCCCCGCAGTTCACGGAAGCCGACGAGCCAGGAGGGGTCCGCGTGCGTCAGGTCCGTCCCCTCCGGCACCAGTCCCGAACCGACGATCCAGGCGCCGAGCACCTCCGTCGAGTCGAGGCGTTCCTCGGGGTGGGTGGTCGCGAGGAGGTCGAGACAGATCCGTCCGGCGTCGAACCGCAGCTCGTACGCGACCGTGGCCGTACCCAGTGCCATGTGCCTGTCACCGCCTAGGGTGCCCCGGCCGTAAGGGGTCGGTGAGGTGCTTCGAGGCTGTGTGGGGCTGCTGCCTGTGTGGGACTGTTCCGGGGCTCCCTCTAACAGTGCCTTCCCGCCCTCGCCGCCGGAACCCCCCGTACCGGGAGCGATGCCTGGACGGGCACGTATGCGGGTGCGCGTCTCGGCCATGTCGGCGCGGGGGCCGGCGCCTTTGACTGGGCGCATGACACAGAGCAGCAGGAGCAGCCGACTCGTACTGGGCGCGGCCACGGTCGCCACGGGCCTGATCGCCGGGGCCTTCTACGTCTTCGCGTGCGCCGTGATGCCGGCCCTGGCCCGCAGCGACGACCGGGTCTACGTCGAGGTGATGCGCGACATCAACGAGGTCATCCAGAACCCGGTGTTCTTCCTGAGCTTCCTTGGCGCCCCGGCCCTCACGGCGGTGGCGGCCTGGGGGCGCGGGGCCGGGACGACCGCGGCTGGGTCCGGGCCGCGCTCGCGACCTCCGCCCTGGCCTTCCTGGTCACCGTCGTCTTCAACGTCCCGCTCAACAACGGCCTCATGAAGAACGGCGCCCCCGGCGTCCTGCGCGAGGAGTTCGAGGGCCCGTGGGTGGCCTGGAACATGGTGCGGGCGGTGTTGCTGACGGTGACTCTGGGACTCCTGGTGAAGGCCACGGGCAGTCGTGCCGCCAGGGTCGACCAGCCGGCCGCCCCCGCCGACTAGACGTCCGCGTACTTGGTGTCGGCCGCCGGGTCGAGCGCCAGCCGGTACCCCCGTTTCACCACCGTCTGGATCAGCTTCGGCGCCCCAAGCGCCGTACGGAGACGGGCCATCGCCGTCTCCACCGCGTGTTCGTCGCGGCCCGCACCCGGCAGCGCCCGCAGCAGCTCCGCCCGGGACACCACCCACCCCGGCCGCCGCGACAGCGCCCGCAGCAACGACATCCCCGCCGGCGGCACCGGCCGCAGCACCCCGTCGACCAGGACCGCATGGCCCCGGATCTCCACCCGGTGGCCGGCGATGGGCAACGACCGCGCCCGGCCGGGAAGTTCCTGGCACAGCAACTGCACCAGCGGCCCGAGCCGGAAACGCTCGGGAGAGACCGTGTCCACCCCCCGCGCCTGCAACGGCAGCGCGGTCACCGGCCCGACACACGCCGGCAGCACATCGTGGTTGAGCGCGGCGAGCAGCTCCGGCAGCAGACTCCGGTCCTCGGCGCGCGACAGCAGCGAGGCCGCGGCGGGAGCACTGGTGAAGGTGAGCGCGTCCAGCCCCCGCGAGACGGCCACGTCCAGCAGCCGGTCCATCGGTGCGAGGTCCTCCGGAGGCATCCACCGGTACACCGGCACCCCCACGACCTCCGCTCCCGCGGCCCGCAGAGCCTCCACGAACCCGGGCAGGGGCTCGCCGTGCAGCTGGATGGCGACCCGGCGTCCCTCGACGCCCTCCTCCAGCAGCCGGTCCAGCACCTCGGCCATGGACTCGGACGACGGCGACCAGTCCTCCGTCAGCCCGGCGGCCCGTATGGACCCCTTGACCTTCGGCCCGCGCGCGAGCAGCTCCACCGCGCGCAGCCGGTCGAGGAGCGCCTCACCGAGCCCCCACCCGTCGGCGGCCTCGACCCATCCGCGGAACCCGATGGCGGTCGTGGCGATCACGACATCGGGCGCCTGGTCGATCAGGTCCTTCGTCGCCGCCAGCAGCTCGCTGTCGTCGGAGAGAGGAACGATCCGCAGGGCGGGCGCGTGCAGGACCGCGGCCCCGCGACGCTGGAGCAGCGCACCGAGTTCATCCGCCCGGCGCGCGGCCGTGACTCCCACGGTGAACCCCGCGAGGGGGCCGTGTTGCTCTGCTGCCTGCTGTTCGTCGTACATGGCTGTCGTCCCGCAGTCTGTCGTCTGACCTACATGCCGACCGAGCCTGTCAACGGCTCGTGACAGGCTCGGTTCCGCTTTATGTCGCCAGTGTTACGTCACACCTCGGCGTAGTTGAGCTGCGGCTTCGCCTCGGTGGCGGTCGAGGTCCGGCCCTGGGCGGCCGTCCGGCGAAGGTATACGGCCCAGGTGACCAGGAAACAGGCCGCGTAGAAGGCGAGGAAGGCGACGAACGCGCCGGTACCGGAGCCGTAGGAGAGGAAGGACTGCCGGAAGGCGAGGTTGATGCCGACGCCGCCGAGCGCGCCGACCGCGCCGATCAGGCCCATCGAGGCACCGGACAGACGGCGGCCGTAGGCGGCGGCCTCTTCTCCTTCGAGCCCCTTGGCCAGGGCCTTCGTGTGGAAGATGCCGGGGATCATCTTGAAGGTCGAGCCGTTGCCGAGGCCGCTGAGGACGAACAGGACCACGAAGGCGACGGTGAACAGTCCGAGCGACTTCTGCATGCTGGCGGCGATGAGGACGGCGGTCGCGGCGGCCATCCCGACGTAGTTCCACAGCGTGATCTTGGCGCCGCCGTACTTGTCGGCCAGCGCGCCGCCCACCGGGCGGATCAGCGAGCCGAGCAGCGGGCCGATGAAGGTGACGTACGCGGCCTCCAGCGGGGTCCGGCCGAACTGGTTCGTCAGTACCTGACCGAAGGCGAAGCTGTAGCCGATGAACGAGCCGAACGTGCCGATGTAGAGGAACGACATGATCCAGGTGTGGCCGTCCCGCGCGGCGTCCTTGGCGGCGCCGGTGTCGTTCTTCACGTTCTCGATGTTGTCCATGAAGAGCGCGGCGAGGACGGCGGCGACGAGGATCAGCGGGATGTAGATGCCGAGCAGCACCCGGGGGCCGCCGCTGGCGCCGATGATCGCGAGGGCGACCAGCTGAATGACCGGGACGCCGATGTTGCCGCCGCCGGCGTTGAGCCCGAGGGCCCACCCCTTCTTGCGGAGGGGGAAGAACGCGTTGATGTTGGTCATGGACGAGGCGAAGTTGCCGCCGCCGATACCGGCGAGCAGTCCGACGACCAGGAAGGTGTTGAACGAGGTCCCCGGCTTCATCACGGTGAACGCGGCGATGGTGGGGATGAGGAGGAGGCTGGCCGAGATGATCGTCCAGTTCCGGCCGCCGAAGATGGCGACGGCGAAGGTGTAGGGGACGCGTACGACGGCACCGACGAGCGTGACCATCGACGTCAGCAGGAACTTGTCGGCCGGGGTCAGCCCGTACTCCGGGCCCATGAAGAGCACCAGCACGGACCACAGGGTCCAGATCGAGAACCCGATGTGCTCGGAGAGAACGGAGAAGAGCAGGTTCCGCTTGGCGACCTTCTCGCCGGTCTCCTTCCAGAAGGTCTCGTCCTCCGGATCCCACTGCTGGATCCAGCGACCGCCCCTGCTCGGGGGTGCGGGGGCTGTACTAGGGGCTGTCATGACGCCTCCACGGTGCGACGGGGCTCAGGTCCTGCTACGAGTGACTGGTCCCGAAGGTAGGGACGCGGCGTTTCCTGCCTGTGGCACCGGGTGACCGGAAAGGAACTTTGCTCTCACCCCGGCGGGGGGTGCGGTGAGAGGTCGTGGGGGCTTTGTGTTACGAAGAGCTCCGCGTCAGCCCTCGGCGTCCTGAGAGCCGTCGTAGTCCTCAAGGATGCGCAGCCCGAGATCGGACTCCCAATCCAGGGCCCATCGCCGCAGCTCAGCGATGTCCTCGGGCTTGAGTCCGTGGGCCGCGAATTCCTCGTCACTGACCCATACGACGCTTTCCAGCCGGTCGCGCAGGTCGACGAGATCGAACTCGCCGTCCCCTCGCGCCCCCAGCCGCTCCAGTTCGATCACGGAGTAATAGCGACAGGCCGCGTGCACGTCGATCACGTCCCGCGGCAGCCCACGATCGCCGAGAGCGCGCACTTTCATGACCACCAGGTCTTCGAGATCGACCACGGGTCCGACGTCCATGATGACCGGCTGACGGGAGAGGGCCTCTTTGAGGAGGTCGACTTCGCAGGCCTCCCGGCTGCCTGGATCCGTGACGAGCAGCCTTGTCTTGAGCGGCCTGACGTCGATGTCCGTCATCGAGGCGGGGTACTCCAAATCACACTCTGCTCAGCCGAGACACCTGGAGCCTCGAACGGGTCAGCCCCACCAAGCATGGCGCTTGCCCGCTTGCACAGCACGATCCCGGTGACTTTTCTGGACCGGAGAGCCAGGGCAAGACTCCGCTCACCCCAAACATCGGTAAGCCCAGAGATCTCAAGAATCTCGCGAGCTTCGCCCGTGCCGGCGACAGTGATTTCTATCGACTCGAACCGGGTGGCCATCTTCATAGCGCTCACACCCTCGAAGAGTAGATCCAGGCAGGCGCTGTCCACCTCATCAGGAACTGCCCTGAGCAGCAGCTGAGAGTGGCCGACCCCATATCGCCAGACCCTGAACGTACGTCCGGAGCTGAACGCGACCATGCCGCTGGAGGTCCCATCCGAACGGGTTGTCAACGACGCTCCCCCTTGAGTTCCACCTCGGCAGGCGCCTCACGGTCGACTGAGGCGCCGTCAGCTCGTCTTATGCCCTGGCCGCACGCCGCCGCAACCCACGGCGCAGCCCGTCAGGCCTCATTCCCGACCGCGACCCGCGGCTTCCCGCTCCCCCGCTTCACACCGTTCGGCCACAACCGAGGCCTGCGCCTCGCCGCCAGGTCTTCGATCCACCCGAACGCCAGGATCGCGAGCCCGATCAGTGGCCACACCAGGAAGAACATCCACAGCATGTCCGTCGCGTCGAGCGCCGCGACGGCGCGGTCGCTCTGCATGAAGGGGAGGCGGTAGGCCAGGTCGATGATCGGGACCGTGGCCATGATCAGCAGGTTGTGCCAGAGGTAGATCGTGACGGCACGGTTGTTGGAGAGGGTCACCAGTTTGTCCCAGCGGGCGAGGCGGCCGGGCAGCTCCTGCCAGGACGGGGAGTACTGGAGCAGGATGACCACGAAACCGAAGGACCAGGCCGCCTGCGCGAGCGGGATGTCGTTCAGGTCCCATCCGTCTGGGCCCTGATGGCCGGAGGCCCACCACAGGGCGAAGGACATCACCAGGACCGATCCGGAGACGGCGAGATAGCGCGGGACCTTCGCCAGCACTCCCTCGTGGTGCGCGATACCGAGGACCCAGCAGCTGCCGTAGACCGCGAAGTCGGTGACCGCGTTGCCGAGTTCGCCCGGGATCGTCACCAGCCCCGTGCCCACCACGGCCGTCAGGGCCAGCGGTGCCAGCAGCGTCGCCCACGGGACCCTGCGGAACGCCCACAGCAGCAGCGGGGTCGCAAGCACGAACCACAGATACGCGCGGAGGTACCACAGCGGGCCCACCGCCTGATCCGCCCACGTACTTTCCAGCAGGTCCTTCGGGAATCCGACCTCCCAGGGGTACGGCGGCGCCCCGATCGGGATGACGTAGTTGACCATCTCCAGCAGGCCCCAGGTGCCGCTGTGGTCCGGGTCCTCCGAGAGCTTCCAGCCGCCGACGAACATCAGCGGCAGCACCACCGCGCTGAACGCCCAGAGAGGAGGCAGGAGTCGGCGGATCCTGCCCCTGATCACGCTCAGGGCCGGGCGTTTCAGTGAACGCGCCATCAGCGATCCCGCCAGCGCGAACATCACGCCCATGGAGGGGAACAGCACGGTCAGCCATGCCCAGCCGAAGAGGTGGTAGAGGACGACCCGGACCAGGGCGAGGGAGCGCAGAAGGTCCAGGTAGCGGTCCCGGCCCGGCGCCTTGGGTGCCGTGGCCACCTCACGCCGTCCCGCCGTGTCCGTGTACTCCGGCGTCATGCGACCGGCCTCCGCTCGTCGCTCTCACTGCGCGTCCGCTGTCGCGGTACCGGTCCGCCCGGTGCCTCGACGACTCCCGTGCGGCGCAGCTTCTGCCAGCGCAGGCGGCCTCCGGTGAGGGCCGTGATCCAGGACTGGAGCAGTACGACGTACATGAGCTGGCGGTAGAGGATCTGCTGCAACGGCAGCGAGATCAGGTGGGTCATGCGTTCCCGGTCCAGGCGGAACGCGTAGGCCGCGCAGACCAGTTGGATCGCGAGGACGCCCAGCCAGGCCACGATCGTCTTCTGCGTCGGGCCGAACACGACGCCGTAGAGGAGGAACACGTCGATCAGGGGGGCAAGGAGGGGTGCCACGACCATGAACAGGGAGACCAGGGGGAGGCCGACGCGGCCGAAACGGCCCGACGGGCCCCGCTCCACCAGCGCGCGCCGGTGCTTCCAGATCGCCTGCATGGTGCCGTACGACCACCGGTAGCGCTGGGACCAGAGCTGCTGCACCGACTCCGGTGCCTCCGTCCAGGCGCGGGCCTTCTCGGCGTAGACCACGCGCCAGCCGTCCCGGTGCAGGGCCATGGTGATGTCGGTGTCCTCGGCGAGCGTGTCGTCGCTCATGCCGCCGACGCGTTCCAGGGCGGAGCGGCGGAAGGCTCCCACCGCGCCCGGGATCGTGGGCATGCAGCGCAGGACGTCGTACATCCGGCGGTCGAGGTTGAAGCCCATCACGTACTCGATGTGCTGCCAGGCACCGATCATGGAGTCCCGGTTGCCGACCTTGGCGTTGCCGGCCACGGCTCCCACGCGCGGGTCGCCGAAGGGCTGGACCAACTCCCCCACGGTGGACGGCTCGAAGACCGTGTCGCCGTCCATCATCACGATGATGTCGTGACGGGCGTTCGCCAGGCCGCGGTTGAGGGCGGCCGGTTTGCCCGCGTTGAGCTGGCGGACCACCCGGACGTTCGGCAGGCCCATCGCCTCGACGATCCGCGCGGTGCCGTCGCTCGAACCGTCGTCGATGACGAGCACCTCGATCGGATGCTCGCTCGCCATCAGTGAACGCACGGTGTTCTCGATGCACTTGGCCTCGTTGTACGCCGGGACCAGCACCGACACCGGCTGGGTGACCGGCTCGCCCCAGCGGAAGTCCTTGCGGCGCACCCGGCGGGCGTGGATGCCCGAGAGCAGCAGCATGAGGACGAAGCGGCCGATGACCAGGGAGCCGATGATCGACAGTCCGACGACGAGGACGTCGGTGATGTGCTCGGAGGCCTGGACCAGGAAGATCCATGCCTCGCCCTTCCACAGTTCGGGTCCGGCGACGGTGGTGTGCGCGGTGGGCGCGTCAAGGGCCTCGGTGAGGTTGTCGAGCTCGTAGCCCTTGTCCCTCATCTCGGGAAGGAACCGGTCGAGCGCCTGGACCGTCTGGTGGCGGTCACCGCCGGAGTCGTGCATCAGCACGATCGCACCCTTGCCGTTCTTCGGCGTGGCGTTGCGGATGATCCGGCGGACGCCGGGCTTCTGCCAGTCCTCGCTGTCGGTGTTGTTGACGACCGTGATGTAACCGCGGGTGCCGATGTACTCGGTGACCGGCCAGGACCTGTCGTCCATGGCGTCGGCGAAGGAGGAGTACGGCGGGCGGAAGAGCGAGGTGCGGATACCGGCCGCGCCGGCGAGCGCGAGCTGGTTCTGGGAGAGCTCCCAGTCGATGCGCTTCTTCGACTGGAAGGACAGGTCGGGGTGGTTGAAGGTGTGCAGCCCGATCTCGTGGCCCTCGTCGACCATGCGCTTGACCAGGTCCGGGTAGCGGGAGGCCATGGTGCCGGTCACGAAGAAGACCGCGTGCGCGTGGTGCTTCTTGAGGACGTCCAGGACCTTGGGGGTCCAGGTCGGGTCGGGGCCGTCGTCGAAGGTGAGGACGAGCCGGCGGTCGGGCACTTTCAGACTGGTGGCGCGGCCGCTGCGGGTGTCGATCACAGGGCCGCCGTCGAGGATCTTCTCCGGCACCTTGTCGGTGGCGGCCTCGGGCTGGATGCGGTGGTCGGCGAGGATCTCGCTGTGGACGTAGCCGCGCAGCATCAGCATCGCCATGAGGGCGACGAGGACGAGCACGGGCAGCAGTAGGCGCATGGGCAGGCGACGGCGCCTGGAGCCGCCGCGGGCTCCTGGTGCGGCGGGCCCTGGGCGGCGGGTGCGGGATGCCATCAGAGGATGTGCTCCGGGGACGGGGAGGAGATCGGGTCGCCGGACGGGGCGGGAGCGGATGATCCGGACGGCTCCGCCGCGGCGGGCGGGGTGCCGGTGCCGGAGGTCTCCGAGGCGACGGGCACGGGGGCGGCCGGGCCGTCGGCGACCGTGCCGGGTCCGGCGCTGTCACCGCCCGTGGTCTGGGTCGGGGCGACCGAGGGCTCGGGACTGGTGGTGGCGGGCGGGGTGACCGACGGGCTGGGCGGCGGGCTCACCGACTGCGTCGGCTGGGTCGACGGATCGGCGCTCACGGACGGGTTGCCGCCCGGCCGGCTGGCGGTGGCCGACGGGTCCGCGGAGGTCCCCGCCTTGCCGGGGCTGACGGTGGCGCCGGGCGCGGTGCCGCGGGCCCCGGGAACCCGTGTCGCCCCGCCGCTGACCGTCGGGGTGGTCCCCGGGATCACGCCCGCACCGGCGGACGGCTCGGCGGACTCGGCCGGCATCGGACTGGTGTCGACCTTGCCGGCCGGGGCGTCGTCCTTCGGACCGGTCATGGGGAGCCAGGGCGCGTTGGAGTTGCCGGACAGCAGGGTGACGACAATGACGACGGCGTAGACCGCGCAGGCCAGACCGACGGCGATGCCGATCCGTCGGAAGCGGCGGCTGCGCCGGCCCGACTCGTCGACGAACACCGGGCCGTCGGAACCCTCGGATCCACCGTCGCCGCCGGGGCGGCCCTCGATGCGGTCGTCGCCGTTCGGGCCGACCCCGTCGAGCTGGACCGTCACCTCGTGCGGGTCGTGGGCGCCACCGGCACCGCTGCCGGAGTCGTCCCACGGGTCGCGTACGACGGCTCTACGGCCGGGCGGCTCGGGGAGGTCCCGGCCGCGGTCCGCTCTCGGGGCCCCCGGGAAGTCCCCTATGCCGTCTCCGACCCGAGCAGGGAAGTCCCCCTTGCCGTCCCCGGCCCGGGCTCCGGGTCCACCGGGGGTCAGGCGTCCGGTTCCGCTGGAGGCCGGGGCTCCGATTCCGCCGGCGGCCGGGGCTCCGGTTCCGCGGGAGGCCGGGGCTCCGATTCCGCCGGCTTCTCCGGCTTCTCCGGTCTCCCTGATTTCCCCGGCTTCCGGAAAGGCCTGGGTGGCGCCCCCAGTTGTCACTGTGTCCTGGGCCCCTGACGCAACCTCGGGCCATTCCGGTTGGGCGTCTTCTCGCCACTTTTTCACGCGCACGCACATCCCCCCACGGGCTGATCTGGGCGCGCTTTCGACCTTGAGCACACGTCGGGTGAACCGGGCCCCCACCCGGTCCGAGCGCCCCCTTTACCACACCGTGCTCAGGCGGCGAATGTAGCGCACACGAAGGATGCGTGTTTGCCATGTGTCATTTGTGGATGTTCATATCGGCCTCATCGGTGGCTGGAATCCATCCATCGGAGGGCCGACGAAGCCAGCCATGTTCGACGGACAGTTCGATTGCGGCGCGTCGGAGGGCGTCGAAGGCGGGATGCGCCAGACCCTTGCGCCAGACCAACGACACGGGCGACAGCGGGACCGGTTCGACCAGTGGACGCAGCACGGTAGCGGGCATGTCCGGAAAATCCACGACCACGAGAATCGGGTTCCGGGTCTTCGCCATGATCCGCTGGAACTCCTCGTCGCCGACCGCGAGCGGGGCCGGCGGGGCGATCTCGATGCCCCGTCCTTCGAACAGCCGACGAGCGAGATCGGTCCATTCAGGAGTGCGCGGATTTCCCGCCCCCGCGTACACGGTCTCGCCCTCCAGCGCGGCGAGCGGCACCCGCTCCAGGGCGGCCAGCGGGTGATCCTCGGGCAGGACGACGGCCATGGGCTCGTAGCGCACCGGCTGATGGTCCAGGCCCGCCCGCAGCACCGGGTCCAGGCCGGCGAACCGGCCGAAGGACGCGTCCAGGCGACCGGCCAGCAGCTCCCTCGCCGCGCCGGTCAGCCCGCTCTCGTAGCGGGCCATGAGCTCCTGGTCGGGGGCGATTTCCCGGGCCCGCATCAGCACGGCACGGGCGGTGGGCTGGTCGGGGAAGTTCAGGTCCACGAGCAGGGGGCGGGCCTGCGCGAAGGCGGCGAGCAGTTCGTCCTGGGCCTCCAGGGCCCGGCGGGCGTACGGCACCAGCCGCTCGCCGTCGACGGTCAGTGTCACCTGCCGGGTGGTGCGCACGAACAGCTCCGCGCCCAACTCCCGCTCCAGCCGCCGTACATCGCGACTGAGCGCCTGCTGGGCGACGTAGAGCCGGGCCGCCGCGCGCGTGAAGTGGAGTTCGTCGGCGACGACGAGGAAGGCACGCAGGAGACGGGGGTCGAGGTGGTGGGGGCGGGGGCCGGGACTCGGGCTGGGCGCGGACATCGGGCGAACTTACAACACAGGTGCGTGAATCGGTACGGAGACGGTGTTGGACCACTTGATCGTCCCCGCGCGACGGTGAGGACATGCCGCAACCGAACCGACCGATGGTCACCACGACCGCCGACGCGCTCGTCATCGTCGACTTCAGCCCACGAGGCCCGCGAGGTTCCCGAGGCCCCCGAGGTCCCCGAAGCCCGCGCGCCTCACGCTCCCCGCGTCGCCGCCGCGCCCCCGGCCCGTACCGCCGCCTTCTCGCCACCCCCGGAGCCCGCGCGTTCACCATCGGGAACCTTCTCGCCCGGCTTCCCATGGGGATGTTCAGCGTCAGCGCGGTCGTCATGATCGCCGGGACGCGTGGCTCGTACGCCCTCGCCGGCGCCGTCACCGCGGCCGGTCTCGCGGCCACGGCGTTCGTCGGCCCGTGGACCGCGCGGCTCGTCGACCGACATGGACAGGCCAAGATCGCGGTACCGGCCACGGTGCTCGCCGCGCTGGGTTCGCTGGCGCTGCTGCTGTGCGTCCGCCTCGGCGCCCCGGCGTGGACGCTCTTCGCGTCCTACGCCGCCACCGCCACGACCCCCAACCTCGGCGGGATGTCCCGTGCCCGCTGGGCCCATCTCCTCGACGGCGACGAGGGGTCGCTGCATGTCGCGAACTCCTTCGAGCAGGCCGTGGACGAGGCGTGCTTCATGCTGGGGCCGGTCCTCGCGGCCTTCCTGTGCACGACGTTCTTCCCGGAGGCGGGCACGCTGACGGGGGTGGTGCTGCTGGTGACGGGGATGCTGGTGTTCACGGCACAGCGTGCGACGGAGCCGCCGGTGCGCGGGCGCGGCCTCTCGAAGGCACCCTTCCGCGCGCCCGGCGTGCCTCCGCTCCTCGCCGTCTGCCTCGCCATGGGTGCGGTGTTCGGCTCCATGGAGGTCGTCACCATCGCCTTCGCCGACGCGCAGGGACACCGTTCGGTGGCCGGGATCGTGCTCGCGCTCCAGGCGGCCGGCTCGTGCGCGGCGGGGCTGGTCTACGGGGCGACGCACCGGGGCGGGACCGGGTCCGTGGAGGACCGTTACGTGTGGTGCATAGCCGCCATGACGGCCCTGCTGACACTCCCCCTGCTGGCCGCCTCCCTCACCGGATCCCTGCTCGCGCTGGCCCCCGCACTGCTGATCGCCGGGATGGCGACCGCCCTCACGATGGTCACCGGCATGGCCCTGATCCAGCGCCGCACCCCACCCGGCCGCCTCAACGAGGGCATGACCCTCGCCGTGACCGGCCTGCTCGGCGGGATCGCCTGCGGAAGCGCGGCCGGCGGCTGGACGGTGGAACACGTGTCACCGGTGGCGGGCTACGGCATCCCCGCCACAGCGGCCACGGCGGCACTGACGATCGCACTCACATGCACGAGACCACCGAGAGCACCGGTCTCACCGTGACCGGCCCACCCCAGCACAAACGCCCTCCGAACCCCGGCCCGCGCCTGGACAGCGGAACACGTGTCACCGCCGGCGGGCTACCGCATCCCAGCCACAGCGGCACTGACAATCGCACGCACTGCTACGGAAGCGCGGCCAACGGCTGGACCGCCGGGCAACCACGCCGCCAGGACGCTCACCTCGTCCCCGCCGGATCGTCGAATCGCTTCACCTGATCCTGCATAACCCATTGACGACCTTCAAAGCCGACACATACGTTCCTTCGTCGAAGCGCTTCGACAGGGGTCGTCGAATCGAGTCGATCATGACTGCCCCCTCGGGATCGATGTCGAGGCGTTCACATGCGAAC